>DAIMZM010000157.1:0-1538 GCA_036733985.1 Bacillota bacterium | reverse complement strand
TCCTCTCCGAAGCCCTCTCCTGGCATGACCGCTTCAATAAGACCGGAAGTATGAAATAAAACAATTTCCTAATATAATTACATACTAAAAGAGCGGACTCCCTAAAGGAAGTCCGCTCTTTTATCGTTTACTGTCAGCCTGCCGCCCGCTTTGGGCTAGCCCAGGGGATTCAGGTTGATTTCCCGTATTTCCGCCTTCGCGCCGATCAGTTGCTGGAAAGCCCGTAAAGAGTCCAGCACTTGCTGGGGGCTGATCTGCCGCATGATAAAGACGATCTGGGAATTATGGGCTTCATCAGCCTGCCAGTCCGGTAAATGCTGGGGCGGATGGATGATATGCTGAACGCCGTTCAGCACAATGGGGCCGTCCTCACCTACGTCCACCAGGCCCTTGACCCGGAACATATTCTCGCCATGCTGATGCAGCAGCATGCTCAGCCAAATGCCGAAGGCCAGCCAATCCAAAGGCTGGTCAAAGCGGATGGAAATGGAGCTGATGGCGGTGGTATGCCCGGCCTGGCCCAAACCGGCGCTGCTTAGCTGTTCCAGCCTTTGCTCCGCCTGCCGCCGGGCCGAAGGCCGCAGCGGGTCGAAAATATCCGCGCGCACTTGGCCCTGGCTGGCAACCTCCACAGCCGCCGCCGGATTAAGCTCTTGGATCCGTTGGCGCAGCCGCGCCACCGTATCAGGGTCGCTGATATCGGTTTTGGTGATGACCACCAGATCGGCGCAGACGATCTGCTTCACCGCTTCCAGGCTCTGGGCCAGCTGGCCCTGGCCATTTACCGCGTCCAGGCAGGCCGCCACCATGTCGATATAGAAATGGTGCACCAGCAGCGGGTGGGTCAGTACGGAAAAAAGGATGGGGGCCGGGTCGGCCAAGCCGGTGGTTTCCAGGATCACCCGGTCCAGGGGGATTTCGCCCCGCTCGTAGGCGTCCAGCAGCCCCTGCAGTTCATTGATCAAATCTTCCCGCCGGTTGCAGCAGACGCAGCCCCCTGCCAGCAAGGTTGTGCGTTCCTCCACCCGCCTGATCAGCCGGTGATCCAGGCCCGCTTCGCCGTATTCATTGATGATCACCGAGGTGCCGGCAAAACCCGGCGCTTTAAGGACATTGCTGAGCAGGGTGGTTTTGCCGCTGCCCAAAAAACCGGTGACAATGGTCAGGGGCGTTTTTTGATTAATCGGCATGGCATTGGCTCCCGCTATGCCCATGGCGGCAAGGCCTTGGCGCTGCCAAATAAGCCAGCAGCGCCGGATCCAGAGGATCGATGGCGCGGCCAATCATCCGCTGGGCCGCCGGCCACAGATCACCCAGGTCGTTAATGATTTTCTGCTGCCCCTTGGGGTCAGCCAGCACATATTTGCTGCCCTGCCAATCCCGGAAGCTTAAGCCGTAAAAGGTCAGGATATTATTGACAAAACTGGCGCGGCTCAGCCGGTTGCGGACACGGTCCCGCTGGGATTCCCCGGCCACGGCGATGGGGCGGTATTCTTTATCGTGGATGGGCTGATCGGTCCAATGCACATTCATGACCA
>DAIMZM010000156.1:0-1852 GCA_036733985.1 Bacillota bacterium | reverse complement strand
GCCGACATCCTGCTTGTAAGGCAGGCGCTCTCCCAACTGAGCTAATCACCCGCGCAACAGGATTTAGTATACACCAGAATCGTTTCCTTGTCAACAACCCGCTTGAGGATTTTCCACTTTGCCGCTGCTTTTTGTTTCTAAATTTCCCGGCAGCTTTTTCATTATAACGCTTGTCTTGCGGTTCGTCAAGAATAATTTTAGGCTGCCGGGAAATTTTTAGGCGAATCAAGCAAAGCTGAGAATATCGGCGAAACCGGTGATCTCGAACACTTCCATAATGCTTTCATCCACATTGGTCAGCACCATCGCGCCCTGCTTGGCATTGATCTGCTTCTGCGC
This sequence comes from Bacillota bacterium, assembly GCA_036733985.1. Taxonomy (GTDB): domain Bacteria; phylum Bacillota; class Dehalobacteriia; order UBA4068; family UBA4068; genus DAIMZM01. Next base: position 1,513 of record DAIMZM010000156.1, on the reverse strand, counting down.
CGCCAGCAGAACCCTTAAGCCGGCGCTGGAAATATAGGCCAGCTGGGCAAAATCCAGAACGATCTGGCCGGCATTGGGCAAAACCTGGGCCAGCTCCGCCTCTAATTGGGGCGCGGTGGTGGTATCGAGACGGCCGGTCAAGGCCAGGGTGGCTTTCTCGCCGGCTATGTCCTTTTTAATTTCCATGGGAACCCTCCTTCAGTCTCATGCTCAGTTAATCAAGTCAAAAACCATAACCATACTATACACCAATGAGCGGCGGTTTGACAAGCCTTTTCTTAAGGCTCCAGTTCCAGAAACGCCGCTGCCGCAGCGCCGGCTACGTGACCGGTGGACCAGGCTGCCTGCAAATTATAGCCGCCGGTATAGCCGTCGATATCCAGCACTTCCCCGGCGAAATACAAGCCCTGGGCCAGGCGGGAAGCCATGGTCTTGGGCAGGATTTCCGCCACCTGCACCCCGCCCGCGGTGACGATGGCTTCGTCAAGGGGCCGGGGCCCCTTCACCGTCAAAGGCAAGCCTTTCAGCAGAGCAGCCACCCGCCGCCTTTCCCCCCGGGAAAGCTGGTTTACCGGCTTTTCCCCAGGGATTTCGGAAAGCAGGACGAAGACCGGGATCAGGGAAGCGGGCAACAGATCCCCCAGGCTGTTCTGATAAATTTTCCGGGTGAAACGGAGGAAATTCCGCTGCAGCCGCTGATCCAGCTGGGCCTCATCCAGGGCCGGCTTCAAATCGATCAGCAGCCCGAGTCCTCGCCCCTGGTCTGTTGCCAGGCAGGCTTGGCGGGACAGGGTCAGGATCAGGGGGCCGGAAACGCCGAAATGGGTAAACAGCATTTCGCCAAAGCCCTTTTCCAGCACCTTGCCTTCCTGCAGCAGGCTGACGCTGACATTCTTCAAGGAAAGGCCGGACAGTTGGGCCGGCCAGGCCTCCACCGTTTCCAGGGGGGCCAGGGAAGGCCGGGGCGGGACAATGGTATGCCCAACCTGCCGGGCCAGATTATAGCCGTCCCCGGTGGAGCCGGTCAGAGGATAGGAAACGCCGCCGGTGGCGATGACCACCGCCTGGGCCGGATGCAGGGCCCCGCTGAAATCATAGACCCCGGCCACAGCACCCTGGGCCAGGGCCAGCTTCTTGGCGCGCAGGCCATAGGCGACCCTGACCCCGGCCTGGGCCAGCCGCTTTTCCAGGGCAGCCACCACATCATGGGCATTGTCGCTGGCGGGGAAAACCCGGCGGCCCCGCTCCGTTTTCAGCTCCAAACCGGCGTTGGTGAAGAAATCCAGGGTATCCTGGACAGAAAAGCGGGAAAAAGCGCCGTAAAGGAATTGGCCGTTGCCGGGAATATGCCGGATCAGTTCCTGGATATTAGGGGCCTGGTTGGTAATATTGCAGCGGCCCTTGCCGGTGATGGCCAGCTTCCGGCCTAACTGCTTGTTCCGCTCCCAGAGCGTCACCTTAGCCCCGGCTTCCGCCCCGGCAATGGCCGCCATGATGCCGGCGGGGCCGCCGC
>DAIMZM010000155.1:0-2004 GCA_036733985.1 Bacillota bacterium | reverse complement strand
AGAAGAAGACGCCCAAATCCTTCACCATCTCCTGCAACCAGTTCAAGTATCTGGAAAACCTGGCCAGCGATGAGGAAGCCGGCGCCAGTGTGCCGGTGACGGACTTGAAGCTGATTGCCGACAGCATCATCAATATCATCTGCGAGACGGAAAGCGAGGAAAGCGGCATGAACGCCGGGGATCTGAAGAGCCGCCTGGTCAACCGCTTCCCTGATTTTGACGTGCGTAATTATGGCTATACCAAGTTTTCCAGCTTCCTGGGGAATATTTCCCAGGTGACGCTGAAGGCCAAGGGCAATATCGTGGCCTTAAAGCAAAACCGCTCGGAAATCGGCGAGCTGCGGCGCTTTGCCGTGAATATCGTGTCGGCCAGCCGCCGGGGCTGCCTGAATATGGGCGAGGTGAACAGCCGCATTCTGGAGCAGTACCCGGGCTTCAATATTAAGGAGCTGGGCTATTCCAAATTCGTTAAGTTCATCAACGATATTCCGGAGCTGCATATTGATAAGCAGAATAATGTGAGCCTGCGCCAGTAGCTTTATAGCGGCAGGCTGCTGAAGCCTTGGCCGTTGAAACGCCTGATCGCCGTGAAGCCGCAGTCCCTGGCCAGGTCCAGGGCCTGGCGGAAGCCATAGCTCAGGGAAGCCGGGCCATGGCTGTCGCTGGAAAAGATCACCGAGCCGCCTAAACGCTGCAGCTCCCGGAGCAGGAAGGGGGCGGGATAGGGCCCTTGACGCAGGCCCCGGTACATAGCGCCGGTATTGATCTCAAAAGGCTTGCCGGCCTGAGCCGCCTGTCTCAGCGCCGCCAGGGCCGCTTCCCGGTAGCGGCTGTTTTCCTGGTCAAAGAGGCGATTGCCTTCATTATATTTGCTGCAAAGGTCAAAGTGGCCGATGATATCGCAGTTGGTTGCCGCTGCCACCTGGCCGGCCTGGGCAAAGTAGGCTTCGGCAAAGGCGTAATAATCCCCCTGGAAATGGTTTTCCACCAGGGCCTTGGTCTGTTCCAGGCTGGAATCCACCGAATAATAGGCCTGCCCCAGCCGCAGATAATGGACAGAACCGATGATGTAATCAAAGCATTCGGCGTCCATGGGGGAGAATAAATCCAGCTCCAGGCCACAGTAGATTTCCAGCCGCCCGGCATAGCGCTCCTTGGCCCGCTGCACATCGGCCCGGTAGCATTCACAGGCCGCCGGATCCATGCAATAGCTCCTGTCGAAGGGGGTGTCGCTGTGGCCGGAAAAGCCCAGGGCCGCAAAGCCCTGGGTCAAGGCGGCTTCCGCCATCTCCGCCACCGAGGCGGCGCCGTCGCAATAAGCGGTGTGGGTATGGAAATTGGTCAGTTCCAGCATCTTATACCTTTCTTTTAGCTGATAGGGTAGCCTGCCTAGGCAATAAGACTCAGACAAAGCAGGATTTTGCCTGAGTTCGAAGCTTGCCTTTGATCAACAGCAGTCAGACAAGGAGGTTTGCGGTTATGGCAGAGAAAGACATAGAAGAGAAAGACAGAGAAAAAACCGTCAGCGCGGCCCAAGCCAAGCGGGACGTGGTAATCATGGCTGAGCGCCTGGCCCTGCTTTATCATGCTTTTGTCCAGGCCATGGCAGCGGAACTGGGGGAGGAAAAAGCCCTGGCCATCACGGATCAGGCCATCGCCGCTTATGGCCAAGCCTGCGGCAGCCGGACCCGGGCCCTGGTGGAAAAAGCCGGCGCCCCCAATGACCTGGCCCATCTCCATCTGGGCGCTGATTTGCCCAGCCAGGGCTGGGAAGCCGCGGCGGAGGAGGCGGATGACCGGCATCTGCTGATCCGCACCACCTATTGCCCCTTTGCCGCCGCCAGCCTGGAACTGGGCCATCCGGCTTGGGCCCGGCATTATTGCCAGGTGGATCAGGCCAAATACGCGGCTTATAACGAAGATCTGGCTTGCGTCCATGAGGAAAATATCCTGGACGGCGCAGCCGCCTGCCTGATGCGGGTCTGGCTGCAGGACTAAGCCGGA
>DAIMZM010000154.1:0-2073 GCA_036733985.1 Bacillota bacterium | reverse complement strand
CCGAGGGCCAGGCCGTCGTGGTGGACGTGGGGCAGAAGGCCGTGACCAGCCGGGAAGCCGTTGCTTCCGGCCGCATCTTCATGCAACGGTCAACCCTGGACATGATCCAGGCGGGGGAGGCTAAAAAAGGGGATGTGCTGGCCGTGGCCCGCATTGCCGGCATCATGGCGGCCAAGCGCACCGCCGAGCTGATTCCCCTTTGCCATCCCCTGGCCCCGGAGCATTTGGCTATTGATTTCATTGTGGAGGAGGCGGATTGCGCCATCGAAGCCCGCTGCACCGCCGCGGTGACGGCCAAAACCGGCCTGGAGATGGAAGCCCTGACCGGGGTTTCTCTGGCCCTGCTCACCATCTACGATATGTGCAAGGCTGTGGACCGGGGCATGCATCTGGAAAATATCCGCCTGCTGAAGAAATCCGGCGGCAAAAGCGGCCTGTTTCAGGCCGGGGAAATCTAGGAGACGCCATGCTGGACAAACTAAGCCGGGATATCAATTATATTCGCATCTCCATCACGGACCGCTGCAATCTGCGCTGCCGCTACTGCATGCCGGAAGACGGGGTGGCCTCCCTGCCCCATCGTGAGATCCTCCGCTTTGAGGAGATCCTGCGCCTGGCCCGCATCCTGGGAGCCCTGGGCATCCGCCGCTATAAGATCACCGGCGGCGAACCCCTGGTGCGGAAGGGCTGCCCGGAACTGGTGGCGGACTTAAAAGCCCTGCCCCTGACCGAGCAAGTGACCCTTACCACCAACGGCCTCCTGCTCCAGGCCCAAATGCCCCGCTTGCGGGCGGCCGGGCTGGATGCGGTGAACATCAGCCTGGATACCCTGGATCAGGAAAAATACCGCAGCATCACCCGGGGCGGCAATCTCAGCCAGGTGCGGGAGGGGCTGGACGCCGCCCTGGCCGCCGGTATCCCCAAGGTGAAGATCAATTGTGTGCCCCAGCTGGGCTTCAATGAAGATGAGCTGCTGGATCTGGCCTTGCTGGCCAAAGAACTGCCCATTTCCGTGCGCTTTATCGAGATGATGCCCATTGGCGAGGGCAGCGGCTATGCCCCGGTCAGCGGCGACGCGCTGCTGGCCCGGCTGACCCAGGCCTTCGGTCCCCTGGAACAAGTCTGCGCCAATGATCTGGGCAACGGCCCGGCCGTCTATTACCGCCCGAGCGGCTTCAAAGGCCTGCTGGGGCTGATCAACGCGGTTTCCCATGCTTTCTGCCACCGCTGCAACCGCCTGCGTCTCACTGCCGACGGCTTTCTTAAGCTTTGCCTATATTATCAGGACGGGCTGGATTTAAAGACCCTGCTCCGCTCCGGCGCGGCTGACGGGGAAATCGCCGCCGCTATCCGGGACAAGGTCGCGCAAAAGCCAACAAGCCACCATTTCGGTGAACAGCAGCCAGGGGACGCCCGGCTGGAAGCAGGCAGAATGTCTGATTTTGGAGGTTAAAGCCGATATGAGCAAAGAACATCCGCAAAAAGGCCAAATCATCGCCGTCTGCGCCAGCGCAGCCAAAGGCACGCCCAAGCAGGACTTGGGGCAGGGCGTTTTCATCGCCGGCCATGGGCTGGCCGGGGACGCCCATGCCGGGGCCTGGCACCGCCAGGTCAGCCTGCTCTCCTGGGATAAAATCGAAGCCTTCCGGGCCAGGGGCGCAGAGGTGGCTGATGGGGCTTTCGGCGAGAACCTGATCGTGGCCGGCTATGATTTCAAAAACCTGCCGGTGGGCACCCGCTTCCGCTCCGGCAGCTTGCTGCTGGAAATGACCCAGATCGGCAAGGAATGCCATCATGGCTGCGTCATCTTCCAGACCATGGGCGACTGCATCATGCCCAGGGAAGGGGTGTTCTGCCGGGTGCTCCACGGCGGCGCGGTCCAGGCCGGAGATATCCTGGAAATCGTGGGATAGCGTAAAGGCTTTTTTAAAACCGTTCTTCTTTTGTCAAAGAAGAACCAAGAAAACTTTAAATGACAGCCGGACGGTACGGTTGGCCGTATCTCCGGCGTATGGCAGGACACCCAGGGTTATCCAGATTCAAGCAATCCACACAAAAATCCGGCTCCTAATG
>DAIMZM010000153.1:0-2249 GCA_036733985.1 Bacillota bacterium | reverse complement strand
GGTACGGGGGGTGGTGGGCGCCCGGGTTTGCGAGGGCGTGGGCACTTTCCTGGAAGAACAGCCCGGCGATACCCGGCGCATCATTGAAAAGGCGGTGCAGGCTTCCCGGGCCAGGGAAGCGGCGCGGAAGGCCCGGGAAATGACCCGGCGCAAGAGCGTGCTGGAGCGCACCGCCCTTCCGGGCAAGCTGGCGGATTGCTCCATGAAGGATCCGGCCTTATCCGAGCTGTTCCTGGTGGAGGGCGATTCCGCCGGCGGTTCCGCCATCGAGGGCCGGGACCGGCGCACCCAAGCCATCCTGCCCTTGCGGGGCAAAATCCTCAATGTGGAAAAAGCCCGGCTGGACAAGATCCTGGGCAATGAGGAGATCCGCTCCATGATCACGGCCATGGGCACCGGCATTTCCGAGGATTTCGATATTGCCAAGGCCCGCTACCATAAGCTGATCATCATGACCGACGCGGACGTGGACGGCGCCCATATCCGCACCCTGCTGCTGACGTTCTTCTTCCGCTATATGCGGCCCCTGATCGAGGCGGGCTATGTGTATATTGCCCAGCCGCCCCTGTACCGGGCCAAGGCCAAGCGGGGCAAAGAGGAGACTTATCTTTATGACGACCCGGCCCTGGAGCAGTTTTTCCGGGATAAGGATAAAGACAAATACGATATCAACCGCTACAAAGGCCTGGGCGAAATGGACGCCGCCGAACTCTGGGATACGACCATGAATCCCCAGCACCGCACCATACTCCGGGTCTCCCTGGACGACGCGGTGGAGGCGGAGGAGATTTTTACCATCCTGATGGGGGACAAGGTGGAGCCCCGCCGGGAGTTTATCCAGACCAATGCCCGGTTTGTGAAGAATCTTGATATCTGATAAGGAGCGACTATGGATCTGACCAATGGCAAGATAGTGAACCGCAACCTGGAAACGGAAATGAAAGAGTCGTATATCGACTACTCCATGAGCGTCATCGTGGGCCGGGCCCTGCCGGATGTGCGGGACGGCCTGAAACCGGTGCACCGCCGGGTGCTGTGGTCCATGTACGAGCAGGGCATTACCGCGGATAAGCCCCATAAGAAAAGCGCCCGCATCGTCGGGGACGCCATGGGTAAATACCATCCCCACGGCGACAGCTCCATTTACGATACCCTGGTGCGGATGGCCCAGTCCTTCTCCATGCGCTACCTGCTGGTGGACGGCCACGGCAACTTCGGTTCCGTCGACGGCCACGGCGCCGCGGCCATGCGCTATACCGAAGCCCGGCTGGCCCCTTTCGCCATGGATATGATGGCGGATATCAATAAAAACACCGTGAATTTCGTGGACAACTATGACGGCCTGGAACGGGAACCCAGCGTTTTGCCGGCCCGCCTGCCCAATCTGCTGGTGAACGGCAGCTCCGGCATTGCCGTGGGCATGGCCACCAATATCCCGCCCCATAACCTGAACGAGGTGGTGGACGCGGTGGTGGATCTGATCGACGACCCGGATATCAGCGTCGACCAGCTGATGAAGCATATCCCCGGCCCGGATTTCCCCACCGCCGGCCTGATCCTGGGCACCGAGGGCATCCGTTCCGCCTACCATACCGGCCGGGGCGTGATCAAGCTGCGGGCCAGGGCTGTTATTGAGCAGATGAACAATGGCAAGCAGCGCATCCTGGTCACGGAATTGCCCTATCAGGTGAACAAGGCCCAGCTGATCCAGCGCATCGCCGAGCTGGTGCATGATAAGAACCTGGAAGGCATCACGGACCTGCGGGATGAGAGCGACAAGGACGGCATGCGCATCGTCATCGAGGTGAAGCGGGAAGCCAATGCCTCGGTGCTCCTGAATCAGCTGTATAAGCATACCCAGCTGCAGACCAGCTACGGCATTATCATGCTGGCCCTGGTGAACGGCGAGCCCCTGGTGCTGACCTTAAAGGAGATGCTGGAGCATTATGTACGGCATCAGGAGGAAGTGGTGGTCCGCCGCTCCCGTTTCGATCTGGAGAAAGCCCAGGCCCGGGCCCATATTGTCGAAGGCCTGCGTATCGCCTTGGATTATATCGACGAGGTCATCGCCGTGATCCGTTCCTCCCACAGCAATGCCAGGGAAAGGCTGATGGAGCGGTTCAAGCTTTCGGAAATCCAGGCCCAGGCCATATTGGAAATGCAGCTCCGCCGCTTGCAGGGCATGGAGCGGGAAAAGCTGGACGCGGAATACAAAGAGCTGATCAAAACCATCGCTTATCTGACGGAAG
>DAIMZM010000152.1:0-2334 GCA_036733985.1 Bacillota bacterium | reverse complement strand
ACATCCATTATGTGGACGCCAACGACGCGGCTATGCATGATATCCTGCTCTGTATCCAAACCGGCAAGCTGCGCAGCGATGAAAACCGCATGCGCTTTGCCAATGACCAGTTTTATCTGAAAACCGAGTCTGAGATGGCGGCCCTGTTTCCGGAGCAGCCGGAAGCCCTGGCCAATACCTTGAAAATCGCTGAGCGCTGCCAGGTGGATTTTGATTTCGGCCGGCTGTATATGCCGGATTATCAGACCCCGCCCGGCTATGATTTGCCCGGTTATTTGCGCCGTCTTTGCGAGGAGGGCCTGGCCCGGCACTATGACCCCATCACCCCGGAGATCCGGCAGCGCATGGATTATGAGCTGTCCGTCATCAATAATCTGGATTTCCCCGGCTATTTCCTGATTGTCTGGGATATGATCAGTTATGCCCGGCAGCAGGGGATTTCCGTGGGGCCGGGCCGGGGCAGCGCCGCCGGCAGCCTGGTGGCTTATTGCTTGGGCATCACCGATATCGACCCCTTGAAGTATGATTTGCTGTTCGAGCGTTTTCTCAATCCGGAGCGGGTCACCCCGCCGGATATTGATACGGATATCTCCGATGTGCGCCGGGGCGAAGTGGTGGAATACCTGGTGCATAAATACGGCGAAGACAAGGTCTCCCAGATCGTCACCTTCAATGTGATGCTGATGAAGGGGGCGGTGAAGTCTGTGGGCCGGGTCCTGGATGTGCCTTATGCGGTGGCGGACCGCATCGTCAAATTGATGCCGGAAGAGCCGGAGATCAAGGAGGCCATCCGCAGCAAATACGGGGACGACAAGGTGCCGAAGCATGCCGGCGTGCTGGACGCGGTGAAGGTCAGCCCGGAGCTGAAAGCGGAATATGACAATGACCCGCTGATCCGGGAAATGCTCAACATCGCCGACCAGATCCAGGGTATGCCCAGCCACTGCGGCAAGCATGCCGCCGGCGTGGCCATTGCCCGGAACGAGCTGATTTCCTATATGCCGGTGCAGAAAGACAGCAAAGACGGCAGCATCACCACCCAGTACGCCAAGGAGCAGGTGGAGGAATGCGGCCTGGTCAAAATGGATTTGCTGGGCTTAAGCACCTTGAGCATCATTGACGATACCCTGGAGAATATCCAAAGCAGCCGGGGGGAAAAGGTGGATATCGACCGGATTCCCCTGGATGACCCGGCCACCTACGCCATGCTCAGCGAAGGCGAAAGCCAGGCCGTGTTCCAGCTGGAAAGCGACGGCATGCGCCGCATCCTCCGGGACCTGCATCCGGAACGCTTCGAGGATATCATCGCCCTGGTGGCCCTGTACCGCCCCGGGCCTTTGGGCAGCGGCATGGTGGATGATTTCATCAACGGCAAGCATGGCGTGAAAAAGGTCAAGTACATCCACTCCAGCCTGGAAGGGATCACCAAAGAGACTTACGGCGTGATCCTCTACCAGGAGCAGGTGATGCAGATCGTCCGGGCCCTGGGCGGCTTCTCCCTGGGCAAGGCGGATATGATCCGCCGGGCCATGGGCAAGAAGAAAGTGGAGATCATCAACGAGGCCAAGGCGGATTTTGTCAACGGCTGCCGGGAGAACGGCATTGAGCGGCCCAAGGCGGAAGAGATCTTCGAGCTGCTGAAGAAGTTCGGCGAATACGGCTTCAACAAGAGCCACAGCGCCGCCTATGCCCTGGTTTCTTACCGCACCGCCTGGCTGAAGGCCAACTATAAGCCGGAGTTCATGGCCGCTACCCTCACCAGCCAGATGGGCAATCAGGATAAGATTACCAAATACATTGACCATTGCCGGGCCTTGGGCATTGAGGTGCTGCCGCCGGATATCAATGAAAGCGGCGATAAATTCAATGTGGTGGGCGGCAAGATCCGCTTTGCCATGAGCGCCGTGAAGAATGTGGGCCGGGAAGTGGTGCGGCAGATCGTGGAGGAGCGGCAGGCCCAGGGCAATTATACCAGCCTGAAGGATCTTTGCCAGCGGCTGCCTCTGAACAAAAAGATGCTGGAAAGCCTGGCCCGCTGCGGCGCCCTGGACAGCCTGGGCCTGAACCGGGCCACCCTGCTGGCGGGCATGGACGAGGCCCTGGCCCTGGCCAAGCGCTGCCAGGAGGAAAAAAACAGCAGCCAGACCACCCTGTTCGATTTCGGCTTAAGCGAAGCCTGCAACCAGGAGGAGTTGTCCCTGGATCCGCTGCCGGAATATCCCAAGAAAGAGCTGCTGGAAATGGAAAAGGAAATGCTGGGCTTCTATGTCAGCGGCCATCCTTTTGACAATTACCGGGAAGCCACTAAGCGCAAGGTCAGTCATATCCTGGAGG
>DAIMZM010000151.1:0-2380 GCA_036733985.1 Bacillota bacterium | reverse complement strand
GTGGAAAAGACGCCCTGGCTGACCCATGTGGAGAACGTGGCGAAGCAGGAGACCACGCCCTGCATCAGCCTGACCTTCACCACCCCGGACTACAACGAAGCCGGCTCCTCGCTGTTCCTGCGCTTCCACTCCAGCACCACCGGTTCCTGGCAGCAGACGGAATGGCTGAACGACGCCACCCTGGACGCCATGATCGAGGATGCCCTGGTGACATTGGACCGGGACGCGCGCTTCCAGAAATATGCCGAGATCCAGCAGTATGTGGCTGACCGGTGCGTCTGCATCAATGTGTTCAATCAGGCGGAGAAACACGCTTTCTACAACTTCGTCGATTGGCCCGCCGCCAACGATGCCGCTGCCGGCAAGCCGGTCAGCTTAGTTATGGGCTATAACTACATGTTCAAGGATTTCAGCATCAATTAACCTGTTGAAAGCTAGTCTTGCTCCGGGCCCGGCGGAGCTGTTCCGCCGGGCCCGGCCATCACAGTCCAAAGGAGGTGCTGTGTTTGGACCTCTTGAAGTATATTCTTAAAAGGCTGGCCCAAGCGGTTTTTGTGCTGTTCGGTCTGTCTATCGTTATTTTCATTATTTCCCGCATCGTTCCCGGCGACCCGGCCCGCATGGCCCTGGGTTCCCGGGCCTCCGATGAAGCCTACGCCGCGCTCCGGGCGGAAATGCACCTGGAGGAACCGCTGGCCAGCCAATACGGCTACTGGATCAAAGGTGTGTTCACCGGTGATCTGGGCAATTCCATCACCACCAAACGGGCGGTTGCCATCGATATCCGGGAATTCCTCCCCGCCACCCTGGAATTGGTGTTGATGTCCGCGGTATTCATGGTGATTTTTTCGATCTTATTGGGCAAGGTGGCGGCCCGTCACCGGGATAAGTGGCCGGACGCCCTGATCCGGGTGCTGTCCTATTCCGGCGTGGCCATCCCCGCCTTTGTCATGGCCATTTTATTGCTGCTGCTGTTCGGCTATAAATGGGAAGTGATCCCGGTGATCGGGAGACTGAGTTCCGGTTTTGTGGCGCCAACCCATATCACCGGCCTATACGTGCTGGACAGCCTGCTGGCCGGCGACTTGGCCACGGCCTTGAACGCTTTCCTGCATCTGCTGGTGCCGGCTATGGCCCTGGCCGCCGGCGGCTTGTTTCAGGAAGCCCGCATCATCCGCACCGCAATGACCGATAATCTGTCCAAAGATTATATCAATGCCAGCAAGGGCTATGGCGTGCCGAACCGCCTGATCATGCGCAAGTATTTGCTGAAGCCCTCCATGATCCCGGCTGTTTCTGTAATGGGCTTGGATATCGCATCTCTGATGGCCAACGCTTTCCTGGTGGAAACCATCTTTACCTGGCCGGGCATTTCCCGCTACGGGATGACGGCCATGCTCAGCAAGGATCTGAACGCCATTTCAGCTGTGATCATCATCTTCGGCATGATCTTTGTGCTGGTCAATATCGCCGTGGACCTGATCGTGGCCTGGCTGGATCCGCGCATTAGATTGGGGGGCGATTAACATGTCCGCAGCCAGTAAAAGGGCCAGAGACCTAAAAAAAGCCTTAAATTACGAGAATAAAGTCCACATGGACGCCTTGGTGATGTCCGACCGGCAGCGCAGGCAGGAGGATTTAAAAAAGTCCTGGTACCGCTTCTCCCGTAATAAGCTGTCCGTGGTGGGCTTGGCCATCGTCGTCCTGATTATCCTGGCCGCTGTGTTCGCTCAGTTCATTGCGCCTTATCCCGAGCATGCGGGCAAGTTCGTGGACTATTATAACGCCGGCTCTCCGCCGTCGGCCCAGAATATCTGCGGCACTGATAATTTTGGCCGGGACATCTTTTCCCGCATTATTTTCGCTTTTCGGAGCGCGCTCTACATGGCAGTGCTGGTGCTGATGATTTCAGTGCCCATCGGTGTGCTGCTGGGCCTGATCGCCGGTTATCTGAAAGGGACGCTGGTGGATACCGCCATCATGCGGGTCACCGACGTGTTCCTGGCGGTACCGCCGCTGCTGCTGGCTCTGGCTATTGCGGCGGTGCTGAAACCAAACCTGACCAATTCCATGATCGCCATCACGGTGATGTGGTGGCCCTGGTATACCCGTCTGGTATACGGTATGGCCACCTCCTGCCGGAACGAGTATTATGTGATCGGCGCCGATTTGCTGGGCGCCAGCCGCAGCCATATCATTTTCCGGGAAATACTGCCCAACTGCTATTCGCCCATCTTTACCAAGGTGGCCCTGGATGTGGGCTGGGTGATCATGATCGACGCGGCCCTGTCTTATGTGGGCCTGGGCGCCCAGCCGCCCACCCCGTCCCTGGGCCAGATGATTTCCGACGGCGCCCGCTACATGCCGGATATGTGGTGGA
>DAIMZM010000150.1:0-2464 GCA_036733985.1 Bacillota bacterium | reverse complement strand
AAGCATTCCCCGTAGCCGGCGTAGACATAACCATAAAGACGGATAATTTCCCGGCCGTCGCTGAGGCGGATAAAGGCCACGCTGTACCCTTGGCCGCTGGCCGCGCTTTCTTCGTTATAGTAAGAAACAACGGCGATATCGCCGTCCGGGCCTTCCAGATAGATGCCTTCCGCCCCGGGCAGGGTGTAGAACGGCTCCGCCTCTCCCCAGCGCAGCAGGGTCAGGGTTTTTTCAGCCATCCTGTCCTTGGATTGGGCATCATAATACCAGCCATTGCCCAAATAATCCAGCCAATGCCCGTCGGTTTCCAAAACCGTGCTTTGTTCCCCCCGATCCAGGTTCCATAGATAGCGGGAATTAATAAGGGAATTGTAAACCGTCAGCACTTTCTCACCGGTGTATTTGTCAACGGTCAGATTGAACCAGCCGCTGTCGGCGGCCATTTGCCAGAGGGTTTGGCCGTTTTCGTCCAGGATGCCGTTGTATTGGTTATCCGCGGAAACAAAACGATACAGGCCAGTTTCGCTATAATTGCTGCTCAGGCTGGTATAGCGCTGGTCATTAATGAATTGCCCCGCCTCGTCTACCAGGCCCCAGAGCCCGTTTTCATCCAGGGCGGCCCGATTCCCCTGCTGCAGGGCGGCAATCTGCCCCGCTTCCTGTGATATCGTATTGCCGTCCAGGTCAACCAGCCGGTAGGCTGTTTCCCCGTCAGCGCCCGGTTCGCCGATGACCAGGCAGCCGTTATAATAGGCGCTGATGCTGGATTCGGGCAAGGTGGCCCGGAGCTTTCCTTCCGGGGTATAGATATAATTCGTAGTGTAGATGGAATTCCAGTCCAGATAATTGCCGTTGATGATGATGGCCTGGCTGTCGGCGTCATAGAGATAGCCGTCCACATCCTGGATCACCCAGGCGCCGTCCAAGGGGCAAATGGTGTAGCGGTTATAATAATCGGTATAATCCCCGGCTTCCCCCTGGCGCTGATAGGCAATGGGCTTCCCAGCCAGCACATAGAGGGCCTGGCCGTCTTCGCCTTCCCATTGATAATAGCTGGTGTAAACCGCATCCACCACAATGCGGCCTTCCCTGTCGCATAAGCCATAATAAGGCTGTACGCCAAATTCATTCATTGAGCGGGTGACATCGCCGATAAAGGGGTAAAGCAGTCCATAATCAGCCCGGGGCAGCAAATGGTCCATCTGCGCATTGTAATACCTGGCGCTGATTTCGGTAAACGGGCTGAAAGACTCCAACTCCGGCAGGCTGTTCAGGCGGAACTCATATTTGTCCGGGGCAGGCGCCGCCGGTTCCTGGACGGTTATGACCGCTTCCCGCTCTGAACAGCCTGTGGCCAGCAGCGGCAGCATGACCAGTATTACCCCAATCTTTTTCAGCATCGGTAAGCCTCCCTAAGCTAAACAGATCAAAGCCAAAGCTTAACTTTGCCGCGGCATTGCTTTACATCCCGGCGACAATATGATATATTATTTTCGTTTGTTTGTCCAATAATAAATGCGGTTTCCATATCTTCAGCCCATTTGGCGGCCCTGCCGCAGGAGGAAAAACCCGTGAATATCTGTGTCGTCGGCTTAGGTTATATCGGTTTGCCCACCGCATCCATGTTTGCCGCCCATGGCCATCAGGTCCTGGGCGTGGACAGGAACCCGGCGGTGGTCAGCGCCCTGAACCAGGGGCGCATCATTATTGAGGAAGACCACCTGGAAGCCTTGGTTAAGGAAGTGGTGGCCCGGGGGGCGCTCCGTGGCGCTGAGCAGCCGGAATTGGCGGATGCTTTTATCATTGCCGTACCCACCCCCATTACCGAAGCGAAAAAGGCGGATATGTCCTATGTGATAAAAGCCACGGAAAGCATTGTGCCCAAGCTCCGCCCCGGCAATCTGGTGGTGCTGGAATCCACTTCCCCGGTGGGCACGGTGGAAGAGCTGATGCTGCCCATCCTGGCCAAAAGCGGGCTGGATCTGGGCCGGGAGCTTTATATCGGCCATTCGCCGGAGCGGGTCATCCCCGGCAAGATCCTGGACGAGCTGGTGCATAACAGCCGGATCGCCGGTGGCGTCAATCCGGCCAGCTCTGAGAAAATCGCCCAGCTATACCGCTGCTTTGTGGAAGGGGAAATCTTCCAGACCAACGCCCGTACCGCTGAGCTGTGCAAGCTGACGGAAAATACTTTCCGGGATATCAATATCGCCTTTGCCAATGAGCTGGCCAAAATCTGTGAAAACCTGGGCGCCAATGTCTGGGAAGTGATCAGCCTCTGCAATAAGCATCCCCGGGTCAATATCCACCAGCCCGGCCCCGGGGTGGGCGGCCACTGCATTGCCGTGGATCCCTGGTTCATTGTGGAGAAGCAGCCGGATACCGCCCGGCTGATCCGGCAGGCCCGGTTGATCAACGACAGCATGCCCGGCCTTGTGGCCGGCCGCCTGGAGCAGGCGCGGGC
>DAIMZM010000149.1:0-2471 GCA_036733985.1 Bacillota bacterium | reverse complement strand
TGGTGGGAGGCATTATCGATATCGAGCAATTGCGGCAGTACCGGGTGATGAATCTCAATTCCAACTGGACGAAGGATTTACGCACCGAACTGTTCCGTCATATGTATGACCAGCCGCTGCATCCCAAGAATTTGTGGCTGGAGCAGCAGCCCTGGCATCATGACCAAGTGGACGAGGTCTACCGGGGCAATATCCGCAAATTGCTGGAGAGGGGGGCTTATACCGCGCCCTATTGGGATTTTCCCGGCTGCCGTAACCAAAGCCCGGCCATGAGCGAGGAAGAATGGCGGGAATTCAGCAAGCTCTGGGAACAATGGGGCAAGAAGTAAAAACAACGGATCATCACAGCAGACAGTGAGCGAAAGGAGTCTATTATGGATCAAACATTAGAGAAACAAACCGTGGACCGGAAAAAGCTGGGCCTGCTATCCTGCGTACTGTTCGGCTTGGGCGTGATGTTTCCCATCGCGCCCGCCGGGGTATGGGGCGTGATTCAGCCCCTGTCCCACGGACATATGGCCTTATGTTATTTGCTGGCTGCCATTCCTATGACTTTCACCGCCTGGAGCTTCGGGGCCATGGGCGCGGAATTCCCACACGCCGGTTCGTCCTACACCTTTGTGGGCAATGGCATGCATCCCTATCCCGGCTTTTTTACCGGCTGGGCCATTCTCCTGGACTATGTGCTGTTTCCATTGATGAACTACATTATGCTGGCCATTTATGCCTGCCAGCTGTTTCCCGGACTCAATTATACCGTAGTCATCGTGGTGTCCATCCTGCTGATCACCGTTATCAACCTGATGGGCGTGCAGAGCATTGCCACTGTTAATAATATCATCACCATCTTCGGCTTTGCGGTGATCATCTATTTCATCGCCGTGGCCTTCGGCGCTGCCGGCGGCGGCATGGGCTGGGGGCTGACCGGCAAGGCTTTCATCAATACGGCTGATTTTGATTTCGGCCTGGTAGTGGCCGGCACCGCCATTGCCTGCTTTTCTTTCCTGGGCTTTGATACCATCACCACCCCGGCGGAAGACATGAAACGGCCTAAATGGACCATGCCCCGTGCCACCATCATCACCTGCCTGGTCATGGCCGCTATTTTCGCCGTCACCGCCTTTGTGGGCCAGTGCGTGTTCCCGGATTATACCGCTTTCGCCGATCCGGATGCCGCTTTTGTGGACGTAGCCTTTGCCGCCGGCGGCAATATCATGGTCAGCCTGATCAGCATTGCCCTGGTGGTCTGCTGCTTCGCCTTCTCCCTGGATATGATCGCCGGCGTCACCCGCATCCTCTACGGCATGGGCCGGGACGGCGTGCTGCCCCGCAAGGTGTTCGGCTATGCCAACAAAAAGGGCGTACCGGTCTGGAACGTGCTGCTGATCACCGCCGTCTGCCTGATCTTCTGCAATATGACCCTGGGCGATGTGATCCCCATCATCAATTTCGGCGGCCTGTTCGCTTTTATCATGGTCAATCTATCTACCATCCTCTATTTCTTTGTCAAGAAAAAGCAGCGCAGCGGCATCGGCAATATTCTCAAGTATTTGGTCATGCCGGGCCTGGGCTTCATCATCTGCGTCGTCCTCTGGCTGAACCTCTCCGCCCTGGCCAAGATCGTCGGTTTCTCCTGGCTGGCCGCGGGCCTGATTTACTTGGTCGTGTGGAGCAAGGGCTTCAAAAAGCCGCTTTATATGGCCGGTATGGAAAAAGCGGAAGCAGAGAACGCCGTTACCCCCTAAAACAGCTGCGCCCGTAACTGACCCCTGTTGTAACCGAAAGCCGCCCCACGGCGGCTTTTGGTTATCCGGGCTGATCCGGGCGGGCTCCAACCGCCGCCGGCAGCCCTCGCCTATCGTCAAATACGTCTGAATCCGGGAGTTTAAGCATGATGAATCAGCAAATCAAAGAAGCCGTGGGCAACAGCAAATTGAACCGCTTCCATATCCTGCTGACGCTGATCTGTATGTTTGTGGTCCTGACCGAAGGCTATGACCTGGTCATTTACGGCTCGATCAAAGGCCAGATCATTGCCGAGTGGGGGATAGATAAAGTCACCGCCGGCCTGCTGGGCAGCGCCGCTTTGCTGGGCATGATGGCGGGTTCCTTTTCCCTGGGCATCCTCGCCGACCTGCTGGGGCGGAAAAGGGTGCTGGTGTTCTGCCTGACCGTCTTTTCCCTGGGCACCGGCCTGGCCGGCTTCACCCACAGCCCCCTGCCTTTCGCGCTTTGCCGCTTTATTGCCGGCCTGGGCATCGGCGGCGCTATGCCCAATGCCATCGGCCTGCTTTCCGATTATATCCTCAACCGGAACCGCAATATCCTCATCGCCACCGCCATGGCGGGCATGCAGATCGGCGGCATCTTATCGCCGGTGATCAGCCTGGCCCTGGGGGCGGACAGTTGGCGGATCTGTCTCTGGCTGGGTTTTGTTCCCTTACTTATGGCGCCGGTGTTCATCAAACAGC
>DAIMZM010000148.1:0-2670 GCA_036733985.1 Bacillota bacterium | reverse complement strand
ATGGGGAGCGGAACCGGCTGATGCTGGCCGCCCTGTTCCTCCGGGACAATGCTTTCCTGCTCATCGACGAGCCCACCAATCATCTGGATCAGGCGGCCCGGGAAAAGGTGGGGGATTATTTAAGCGGCAAACAGGGCTTCATCCTGGTCTCCCATGACCGGCGGCTGCTGGACAGGGCTATCGATCATGTGCTGTCCATCAATAAGGCGGATATCCAGGTGCAGAAAGGCAATTTCACCACCTGGTGGAAAAACAAGCAGCGCCAGGACGATTATGAGCTGGCGCAAAATGAAAAGCTGGCACAAGAGATCAAGCGGCTGGATCAGTCGGCCCGCCAGGGCCGGGCATGGTCCAATCAGGTGGAAAAGACCAAGTACGGCCAGAAAAATGCCGGCGTCAAGGCGGACAAGGGCTATATCGGCGCCAAATCCGCCAAAATGATGCAGCGGGCCAAGAATAACCAGCGCCGGAAAGAAGCCGCTGCCGAAGAAAAAGCCGGCCTGCTGCGGAACATCGAGCGCCGGGAATTTCTGGAGCTGCGGCCCGCTGCTTATCACAGCCAAAGGCTGGTGGAAGCGGACCAGCTCTCCCTCTATTATGGGGAGCGGGAAATCTGTCATGCCCTCAGCTTCACCCTGGAACAGGGGCAGCGGCTGGCGCTCAGCGGGCCAAACGGCAGCGGAAAATCCTCCCTGCTGAAGCTGCTCCGGGGAGAAGCGATCCGCCACAGCGGTTATCTGCGGCTGGGCGGCGGGCTGATCATCTCTTATGTGCCCCAGGACACTTCCTTTCTCCAAGGCGGCATGGACGGCTATATCCGGGAGGCCGGCATTGACGAAACTCTGTTCAAATCCTTTTTGCGCAAGCTGGATTTTCCCCGGCTGCAATTTGCCAAGGATTTGGCCCAGCTTTCCCAGGGGCAGAAGAAAAAGGTGCTGCTGGCCCGGAGCCTGGCGGAAAACGCCCATCTTTATCTTTGGGACGAACCCCTGAACTATATCGACGTCATCTCCCGCCTGCAGATTGAGGAATTGCTGCTGGCGGCTTGTCCCAGCCTGATTTTTGTCGAGCATGACCAGGCCTTCTGCGAGAAGATCGCCACCCAGACCCTGCACTTGGGGTGATGTGGCAATAAAATAAACAGGCCTGCGCACGCTTTGCCGCTCCCCGGACCGGGGAGCGGCTTTTTTAGGAGGCTTCGGTCAATCTTTCCCGGATCAGGCTCAGGGCTTTCTTTTCCAGGCGAGAGACCTGCACCTGGGAAATGCCCATTTCCCGGGCCAGATCCGCCTGGGTGCGGTCGGCAAAATAGCGGCAGCGCAGCACATAGGCCAAGCGTTCCGGCAATTCCTCCACCAGGGCCAGCAGGGTCAGTTTATCCACCAGCTGGTCGCCGATATCCAGGGACTGGTCCGGCAGGGTATCTTCCAGGCTGATGGCGTCGCCGGAAGGCCCGTAGCGGGGCTCCTGCATGGAGAGGGGCGGCTGCACCGCTTCCAGGGCTGCCACCACCTGCTCCGGGCTGAGGCCGGTGGCTTCCGCCAGGGTGCGGAGGAGCGGCTCCCGGCCTTCCTGCTGATACAGCTCCCGGCGCTGCTTTTCCACCAGCAGGGCCCGCTCTTTCAGCTGGCGGCTGACCTTCACCGGCGTATCGTCCCTGAGGGAGCGGCGGATCTCCCCCATGATCAAAGGTACGGCGTATGTGGAAAAGCACACCGGATAGCTGGGGTCGAATTTATCAATGGCTTTCAGCAAGCCGATGCAGCCCACCTGGAACAGATCTTCCGGATCATGGCCGGAATAGGCAAAACGCCGGGCAATGCTGCGCACCAGGCGCATATTGGCTGAACACAGCTTTTCCCTGGCCTGATAATCCCCTTTTCTGGCCGCGGCCAGCAGCCGCCGGACCTCCTCCTCTGGTAAAGGCGTGAAGGGGCCGGTTTTTTCCCCGCTCACGGCAAATTTTTGCGCAGGGTCACCGTGGTGCCCCGGCCCAGCTCGGAAACGACCTCCACTTCATCCATGAACGATTGCATAAAGGCGAAGCCCAGGCCCATTCTTTGCTCAATGCTGCTGAAATCCGGCCGCATGGCCTGTTCGATATCGGCAATGCCTTTGCCGTCGTCATGGATGGAGATCACCAGCTGCTGCCGAGTCAGGGCCAGGGTCATTTCCACATAGCAATCACCGGCATTGTCGTAGCCGTGGATAATGGCATTGGAAACCGCTTCGCTCACCGCCACCTTGATCTCATCCAGATCCGTGACGGTGGTGTCCCGCTCCGCCGCCAGAGCGGAAGCCAACAGCCTGGCCAGGGACACATTGGCGCTTTGGCTTAAAAACCGGAAAACCATTTTGTTCACAACCTCATCCGCCCCAGCCACCCGGCAGGCCAAAACCTTTTCTTCTGCAGCCATTCAGCTCTCCTCCTTGCTATATTTCATGGACAATGGCCGGTCGATTTCCATCAGCTTATGCAGGCCGGAAGCCAGCAGCAGCTTGTACACCGGCTCAGTGGGCCGGGTGATGATGATTTGTCCGGAGACGGGCGCCAGCTCCCGGTAGCGGCTCATCAGCACGCCCAGGCCGGAGCTGTCGATAAAGGTCAGCTGGGAGAAATCGCACCACAAATTGCGGCAGCCGAATTCCCGCATGGCCGCGCAAATACGA
>DAIMZM010000147.1:0-2731 GCA_036733985.1 Bacillota bacterium | reverse complement strand
GGAGTGCAGAGGGGCAAAGGGGGGAAATCGAAATCCCCCCTAGCCCCTTTGCCCCTCGCCGGGGAGGCGAGCCATTGAACTAGATGCAAAAAGCTAACGCGTTCAAAAGTAGAACCTAACTAGCCGAATTCCTTTTATAACAAAAGCAACAGCGGCAGGCCTAAGCCCTGCCGCTGTTGCTTTTAATCGTTGATCTCGATCTTGCCGTTGTCGGTTTCGAATTTTGCCACCCGTCTTTTGATGTATTGTTCGATCTCCTTGTTGGCGGAGCGGCCTTCGGACTCGGCGATATAACGGAACTTCCGGAACAGCAGACGGTCCACCCGCAGCGTATATCTCAGCAGTTTATCCTCCATAAAGCCCCCTTTTTTCACCATATTAACGTCATTATGAATTAATTATAGTGAAATTGTTGCGTCACAATATTAATGGTGGTAAAATGGTGGCATTGTGGTGAATAAGTAATTGAGGTGGGGCCATGGCGGATTATAAAGAACTGTATTTAAAGATGTTGCGCGCCTCAGAGCAGGCCATCAACCTGCTGATCCTGGCGCAGCGGGAATGCGAGGCGCTTTATGCCGCCGCGCCACCGCCGGAATTGAAGATCCTTATCCCGCCGGAAGACCGGCGGGGCAAGGAGGGGCCGGATTCATAGGCAAAACAAAGAACGGGCGGCATTAAGCCGCCCGTTCGGTTCTTGATCAGGGTAGCGCCTGTTTCAGTCCTTGACCTCCAGCACCGCCATGAAGGCTTCCTGGGGGATCTCCACATTGCCCACCTGCTTCATCCGCTTTTTGCCCTCTTTTTGCTTTTCCAGGAGCTTCCGCTTGCGGCTGATATCGCCGCCGTAGCATTTGGCGATCACATCCTTGCGCATGGCTTTCACCGATTCCCGGGCAATGACCTTGCTGCCGATGGCGGCCTGCACCGGCACCTCGAACAGCTGGCGGGGGATCAGGCTCCGCAGCTTCTGCACCAGGGCCCGGCCCCGGCGGTAGGCGAAATCCTTATGCACGATCACGGAGAGGGCGTCCACCACCTGGTCGTTGACGAGGATATCCATTTTCACCAGATCCGACTGCTTATAATCGGAAAGGGCGTAATCCAGGGAAGCATAGCCCCGGGTGCGGGATTTCAGCTCATCGAAAAAGTCGTAGATGATTTCCGCCAGGGGCAGGTCATAGGTGAGGATGACCCGGGTGGGGGTCATATATTCCATATTAATGAAATTGGCCCGGCGCTCCCGGGCGATCTCCATAATCGCGCCGATATAATCCGCGGGGCTCATGATGGTGGCCTTGACAAAAGGCTCTTCGATCATTAAAAGCTCCCCGGCGGCAGGCATGCGCACCGGATTGTCCACATACAGCACCTGGCCGTCGCTTTTGGTGGCCCGGTAATTCACCGAGGGCGCGGTGATCAGCAGATCCAGATCATATTCCCGCTCCAGCCGCTCCTTGATGATCTCCATATGCAGCAGGCCTAAAAAGCCGCAGCGGAAGCCAAAGCCCAGGGCTGCCGAAGTCTCCTGCTCGAAGAGCAGGGAGGCGTCGTTCAGCTGCAGCTTTTCCAGGGCGTCCTTCAAAGCATTGAAGTCGTTGTTCTCCATGGGGTACAGGCCGCAATAGACCATGGAAACCGCCTGGCGGTAGCCGGGCAGGGGCGATTGGGCCGGATTGGCCGCGTCCGTCACCGTATCCCCCACCTGGGTATCCCGGACATTTTTAATGGCCGCGGCGAAAAAGCCCACTTCCCCGGCGGAAAGCCTGTTGATGGGCTTGGCCCCGGGGGTGAAGACGCCGGTTTCCGTCACTTCCACCACCTTGCCGGTATTGAACATTTTGACCCGCATGCCCTTTTCAATATAGCCGTCCATCACCCGCACATAGGGGATGGCTCCCCGGTAGCTGTCGAATTTGGAATCAAAGATCAGGGCGGCCAGGGGTTTATTGCCGTCTCCCAGAGGGGCGGGGATATAGCGGACAATGGCTTCCAGGATCTCCTTGGTGCCCACGCCGGTTTTGGCCGAGGCCAGGATGGCATTGCCGCAATCCAGGCCGATCACGTCTTCGATCTGCTTCTTGACCCCTTCCGGGTCCGCGCCGGGCAAATCGATCTTATTGATCACCGGGATGATTTCCAGGTCATGCTCCACCGCCAGGTAAACATTGGCCAGGGTCTGGGCCTCGATGCCCTGGGCCGCGTCCACCACCAGCAGGGCCCCTTCGCAGGCGGCCAGGGAACGGCTGACCTCATAGTTGAAATCCACATGGCCGGGGGTATCGATCAGGTTCAGCTGGTATTCTTCGCCGTCGTCGGCTTTGTAAGTGAGGCGCACCGCCTTCATTTTGATGGTGATGCCCCGCTCCTGCTCCAGATCCATGCTGTCCAGCACCTGCTTGGACATATCCCGCTCAGCCACGGCCCCGGTATATTCCAGCAGCCGGTCGGCTACGGTGCTTTTACCGTGATCGATATGGGCGATGATGCAGAAATTGCGGATATGATGATTCACAGTCATTGGCTGTACTTCCTTTTGCTTAGTTTAAGAATGCCGGGCTTTGCGGCGGTGCAGCCGGCGGCCGATAATGCCGGTGATGGCGGAGAGCTCCTCCATCTTCAGCAGGCTGGCGGCGACGAAGAAGGCGGCCACGCCCGCCAGGATGGCGGCCCCCACCTGGAACAGCTGGCCCAGCTTGCTGCCGACGCCCAGCAGGGCTTCCGCGCCCAG
>DAIMZM010000146.1:0-2929 GCA_036733985.1 Bacillota bacterium | reverse complement strand
GGGCTTTGACGCCCTGCTGATAAGGATGTTTGATCTCCCGCATCTCCGTCACCAGATCAGCCGCGCTGATCAGGCTCTCGGTGGCGTTCCGGCCGGTGATGACCAGCTCCAGCTCACTAGGCTTGCCCTTCACCAGTTCCAGGGCCTGTTCCTCGCTGACCAGATCAAAGTAGACCGCATTGTTCAGCTCATCCAGGATCAGGATATCCACGCTGCTATCCGCCATCAGTTCCCTGGCCTTGTTCATCGCCCGGGCCGCCATCTCCAGATTCTGCGCGTCCGGCTGATCGCCCTTCCGCAAAAACTTATCCCCGCCATAGGAATAGATATCCACCAGGGGCAGCAGCTTGAAAGCTTCGATCTCCCCATACCATTCGCCCTTCTTCATAAACTGCACAATGGCCGTATGCATGCCGCAGCCCTGGGCCCTCAAAGCCAGGCCAAAAGCGGCGGTGCTTTTACCCTTGCCGTTGCCGGTATAGACCTGCACCAAACCCGCGGTTTTTTCCTGATGTTCCGTCATGGCTCATACCTCCTTTAAACGCTTGATTTCCGCAGGGGAAAGCTCCCGCCATTGCCCCAGCGGAATGGCCTTTACATCCAAAAAAGCCAGCTTAGACCGTTTCAAATGCAGCACTGGATAGCCCACGGCTTCCAGCATCCGCCGCACCTGCCGGTTCCGGCCCTCATGGATCACCAGCTCCACCAGGGCATTGCCCCCCTGGGTCTTGATGATCCGGGCCTGGGCCGGTGCGGTCATGCCGTCTTCCAGCCGGATCCCCTGCCGTAGTTTGGTCAGGACCGCCGGGGACGGGCAGCCGGCTACCAGGGCCAGATAGGTCTTATCCACCTGATGGGAAGGATGCAGCAGCTGATGGGTGAGGCTGCCGTCATTGGTCAGCAGCAGCAGGCCGGAGGTATCATAATCCAGCCGCCCCACCGGGTAGACCCGCTCCGTCACGCCGTCCAGCAGATCCAGGACGGTGCGGCGGCCTTTCTGGTCATGGGCGGAGCAGATATAGCCGGCCGGCTTATGCAGCAGGATATAGCGCTTCCGCTCCCCGCCGGCGACTAATTGGCCGTCCAGATAAACCCGGTCCCGGCCAGGGGCCACCTTGGTCCCCAATTCTGTGACAACGCTGCCGTTTACCGCCACCCGGCCGGCCAGGATCAGCGCCTCCGCCGCCCGGCGGGAAGCGACGCCCTGCTCAGCCAAGTATTTCTGCAAACGCAGCGGTTCGTTTATCGTTTTATCCATTAGCTTATCCATAGGCTTATCATAGCACATGCCTTGGCAAATGTCAGCAAAGAATTGACAGCAGCGGCAGGAAATGCGGAGAAAATGCAGAAGTTTGTAACTTTAAATAACAGATATAACGGGAGCGCCTATGGCCAACACCCCCCCCAACCGCAAATCGATTTTCCAAACCTACCGCATCCTGCCTTTAGTCCTGGCCGGGCTGGTTTTCCTGATCCTGTTGGTTCTGATTTGCCTGCTGGTTTGGAGCCTGATCGCTTATTACACCCAGGCCCCGGTCAGCGCCGAGGCCCTTTGGCCCCGGCTGATTTACCTGGGCGGCCTGTTTGTCACCGCCGCGCTGATGACCCTGCTGATCAAAGGCGGCACCGTTTTCCCGGCCGCGGCCCTGTCCCTGACCGCCGCCGCCGTTACCCTGCTGCTGGCTGGGGAAGGGCAGGCAACCATTGCCCCCGCCCTGCTGAAAGCGCTGCTGTCCCTGGTCGCCGGCGTGCTGGGCTTCACCTTGGCCAAGCTTTGGGTGCGCCATGACGCTGCCCGGCGGAACGCCAGGGTCTTGGCCAAGGGACCCCGGCCGCCCCTGCCGGAGCCTGCGGCCACCCGGCTGACGCCAACGCCTTTGCCGGAGGATTACGGCATGGAGGAAAAGAGCAATTGACCAGGGCCGCCCTTGCCGGGCGGCTTTTTATTGCCTGTTGCTTAGGATTCCCCGATCCGCCGCTCCAAATCCCGGAGCCGCGTCAATAAAGGGGAATCAAAGCTGAAGGTCAGCTTCTGTCCGTCCAGGCCCATTTTTTCCAAAAGCTGCCGCCAAGTCCTGACCCCCGCCGCCCGGGCCGCAGCCTGCCAGGAGGGCTGCCCCGCCGCCCGGCGCCGGTCATAATCCCCCGGCCCCTCCGGCTCCAGCCGCCGGTATTCCCGGATAAAAGCCGTGCTATGATCCGTCCCCTGCCCTGCCAAATCCTGCTTCACCTTTATGTACCTGCCTTTCCCTGGCTTTAGCCTAAAGTTTCAACACGGGATGTTCATTGGCACCGCATAGGTTGAAAGGCGTACGTTCTGGGAAAGGTCGAAATTATCAATGGCTTTGATCAGGCCGATGCAGCCCACTTGAAACAAATCGTCGGCGTTTTCCCCCCGGTTATTGAAGCGCTGCAGTACGCTTAAAACCAGGCGCAGATTACCGGAAATCAATTCCTCTCTGGCTTTGTCGTCTCCCTGCTGGGCACGGCGGAACAGCTCGGTGGTTTTCCCGACGGAAAGCACCGGCAGCTTGGATGTATTGACGCCGCAAATCTCAACTTTATTCAGCAAAACAACGCCCCCTCACGTACTGGATATATCTCAATTATTGCCATCGCCGGGGGCATTTATACCAGAGGTAAAATCAAGATTTTGCTTGCTTTATCAGCCAACTGGTGGTAATATTTAAAAGTTGAAAATCTTTAGGGAGTCTTTTTTATGAAAGAAATAAGCAATATCCGTAACATCGCCATCGTCGCCCATGTTGACCATGGCAAGACCACCCTGGTAGACTGCATGCTGCACCAGGGCGGCGCTTTCCGGGCCAATCAGGCCGTGGCTGAGCGGGTGATGGACAATAATGATTTAGAACGGGAAAAGGGCATCACCATCCTGGCCAAGAACACCGCCATCTTCTACCACGACATC
>DAIMZM010000145.1:0-3108 GCA_036733985.1 Bacillota bacterium | reverse complement strand
TTCGATACCCAGCGAAAGCGGAGTAACATCCAGCAGCAGCACGTCCTTGACCTCTTTGTTCAGAATACCGCCCTGGATGGCCGCGCCCAAAGCCACGCATTCATCCGGGTTGATGCCCTTATGGGGATCTTTACCGATCAGGTTGCGGATCGCGGTCTGCACAGCCGGGATACGGGTGGAGCCGCCTACCAGCAGCACCCGGTCGATATCCCCGGCTTTCAGGCCCGCGTCCTTCATGGCCTGGCGGGTAGGGCCGATGGTCTTTTCCACCAGGTCGGCGGTGAGCTCATCAAATTTGGCCCGGGTCAGATTATAGTCCAGATGTTTGGGTTCATTATTGTGCTGGGTGATGAAGGGCAGGTTGATATTGCTGGTCATGGTGCCGGACAGCTCGCACTTGGCCTTTTCCGCCCCTTCCCGCAGCCGCTGCATGGCCACCCGGTCGGCGGAAAGATCCACGCCCTGCTCCCGGCGGAACATATCCACCAGGAAATCCACCACCCGCTTATCAAAGTCGTCGCCGCCCAGGAAGTTATTGCCGGAGGTGGCTTTCACCTGGAACACGCCTTCATCCAGCTCCAATATGGACACGTCGAAGGTGCCGCCGCCCAGGTCGAAAACAAGGACGGTATGCTCTTCGCTTTTGTCCAGGCCATAGGCCAGGGCCGCGGCGGTGGGCTCATTGATGATGCGCAGCACTTCCAGGCCGGCGATTTTGCCCGCGTCCTTAGTCGCCTGACGCTGGGCGTCGGAGAAATAGGCCGGCACGGTGATCACGGCCTGGGTCACGGTCTCGCCCAGATAAGCCTCGGCGTCAGCCTTCAGCTTCTGTAAAATGAAAGCGGAGATTTCCGGGGGCTGATATTCCTTGCCGCCCATTTTCACGCCGATCTTCTGGCCCATTTTCCGCTTGATGGACATCACGGTATTATCCGGATTGGTGACGGCCTGGCGCTTGGCCACCTGGCCCACCAGACGCTCGCCATTGGCGAAAGCCACCACGGAAGGGGTGGTACGGGCGCCTTCCGGGTTGGGGATAACGATAGCCTCGCCGCCTTCCATCACAGCGACGCAGGAATTGGTTGTGCCTAAGTCGATACCGATAACTTTACCCATGGTAAATACCTCCTCGTAAAAATATCAAAATATTTAAAAGTTTATCATCATCACAGCCTGGGCCTGCTTTGGCCCAAGACTGCTAAACGCCCACCTGAACCATGGCGGCCCGGAGCAGCTTGCCGTTGAGCAAATAGCCCTTTTGCAGCACCATGGTAATCTTCCCCTGCTGCTCGGGCCCAGCCTCGGTTTGCAGCACCGCCTGATGCAGGTTGGGGTCAAACGCCGCCCCCTCGGCCAGGATCTCTTCCAGGCCCACGCTTTGCAGGGCCGCCAGGAACTGGCGGGCGATCAGCACCACCCCGTCTTTATCCGGGCCGTCCTTCATGCCCTGGACAGCCCGTTCCAGATTATCCAGCACCGGCAGCAGGGCGGAAGCCGTGGCGCAGTTGGCATTATGGATGGCGGTCTCATTATCCTGCCGGGCCCGGCGGCGGTAATTATCGAAATCCGCCTGCAAGCGCAGGAGCTTGGCTTCCATTTCTTCCCGGTTGGACAAAGCTTCCCGGTATTGGGTCAGATAAGCCTGGATATCAAAATCCCCGGCTTCAATAGCGGCCCGCATCTCCTCGGCCATTTGTTGCATATCTTCCGGCAGCCGTTCAGCCCCGCATCTTTCCCCAGCCTGCTCCGGGGCTTCCGGCGGGGCGGCGGCTGCGGCGCCGGCCTCTGTGTTCATGGTATTCGTCTCCCGATCCTTGTCGTTCAGCTCGCTCATAATCCACCTCAACAAATTTTTTTGCCTTCCGGCTGCAGCGCTCCAACCCTAAAGGGTGGATTTACGCCAACGCCTGCCTGCTTGACCCTGATGCCGCTATGATACTCTTGCCGCCCTGAGCGGCTTATTTTTGCTTGTCGGACATGGCCTTGGACAATTCCGCGGCGATGAATTCCATCAGGGAAACCGTCCTGCCGTAACTCATCCGGGTAGGCCCCAGCACCCCCAGGCTGCCGGCCTTTTCGCCGTTGACGAAGTAATTGGCCACCACCATGGAGCAATCCTTGGCCCCTTCCACCGGCATTTCCCCGCCAATGGTCACGGTGAGCATTTTCTGCCCGGCGTCAGCGGAATCCAGCAATTCCCTGACTTTAGTATCCTCCTCCAGCAGGGAAAATAATCCTTTCAGCTTATCGATATCCCGGAATTCCGGCTGGGAGAGCATATGCATCACACCGCTGGTGAAGATCCGGTTATGTTCCTCCGGCAGCAGGGAATGTTCCAGCAAATCCAGGGCCTGCTCAGCGGCTTCCTGCTGCAATTGCAGTTCCAGCAGCAGTTCTTTTAACAGCTCGTGGCTGATCAGCTTGATTTCCTGGCCCACCAGCCGCCGCCGCAGCAAATCCTCCAGCCGGCCCAAATAGGCCGGGGCCAGGGGGCGGGGCATATCGATCAGCTTATGCCGGATGATGCCGGTGGAAGCCAGCAGCACCACCAGCACCTGATAGTCGTTGACCTGCACCAGCTGGATATTGGCCACCCGGCCGTTGCCCCGCTCCGGCAAGGCGGCAATGGCGGTGTAATTGGTCAGCCGGGAGATCATGCCGGTCAAGGAACGCATAAAGCTATCCATTTCCCCCAGTTCACCGGCCAGCACTTCCCGCACTTCCCGCACCTGGTCGGTGGTGAGATGTTCCCGCTCCATCAGATGATCCACAAAAAAGCGGTAGCCTTTGCCCGAGGGGATGCGGCCCGCTGAGGTATGGGGCTGCTCAATATAGCCGTCCTCGGTCAAATCGCTCATCTCATTGCGGATGGTGGCTGGGGAAACGCCCAAACCGTACTTCTTGGCAACGGCGCGGGAGCCAACCGGCTCGGCATTGGCGATATAATCCTTGATGATCGCGTTGAGAACCCGCCTTTTACGTTCCTCCATAACGCCGCCTCCTTTCTGGTAGCACTCCCTCTGGTTGAGTGCTAAGATTACTATACGTCAAATCCTGCCATTTGTCAATAATAAATTTGACCTTTAACAAAAAAATCTGACCTTTAAA
>DAIMZM010000144.1:0-3141 GCA_036733985.1 Bacillota bacterium | reverse complement strand
CCTGGACCGGCATGATATTACCAGCGCCGCGGGGAAGGGCCAGGTGGTGACGGAATTGCTGCCCGCCCTGGCCAAGGCCCGCAATGCCACGGAGCGGGAAAGCTTTATCCGGGAGCTGTCCCGGCAGCTGCAGGTGAACGAAGCCGCCATCCGGGCGGATCTGTCCCGGGTTCAGGGCAAGGCCCAGGCCCCCAGTGTCCGGCCCAAGCCCAGGCCGGCGGCTCAGGCCGGGCGCCCCGCCAACCGCCAGCTGCTGGCCCTCTCCCTTTACGACAAGGCGATTTTCCAGAAAGCCCAGGCGGAGCTGGGGGAGGATTTCGCCGCCACAGAGCTGGAAGCGGAGCTGATCAGCCTGATGCGGGAAGCCGGCGACGCCTGGGTTGGCAACCCCGCTTCATTATTGAACCATATCGGCGAAGAAAATGAAGGGTTACGGGAATTTTTGTTGAAATTAATAGAAGCCGAAGCCCCGGCAAGCGATTTGTCACTGGTGGCCGCGGGCAATATCCGCCAGATCAAAACCGGCTTGCTCAAAGAAAAACTGGCCCAACTGCAGCAGCGTATTGCCGCGGCGGAGGCTGAGGGCCGGGACGGGCTGGCCCAGGAACTGGCGGCGGAAAAGATCCGGCTGAAAATGGAATTGCTCAATTTATGAAGCTTTTTCCGCCCCGGCAGGAAAACGCCTGCTGCTGGGCGAATAGATACCGGCTTTACAATTCGGCAAAAAGAAAGAGGAGCGTCCTGTGGAACTGAGCCGCGAGGAAACATTAAAGAAAATATTGGAAACGGCAAAGCACCGGGGCAGTATATCTGTTACCGAAATCATGGATGCTCTCAATGAGTATGAGGTTTCGCCCACGCAGATGGAAGAGCTATATGAGCAGCTGACCCAAAGCGGCGTGGAGATCACCGCCAATGAGGTGGTGATGGAGGCCATCACCGACCCGGACGACGCGGATGTGGAAGCCGTGGTGGAGCCGCTGGAAATCGACCTTTCCGTGCCCGACGGCATTGCTATCGACGACCCGGTGCGCATGTATCTGAAAGAGATCGGCCGGGTGCCCCTGCTCACCGCGGAGGAGGAGATCGACTATGCCCAGCGCATGGAAGACGGCGACGAGGAAGCCAAGCGCCGCCTGGCCGAAGCCAATCTGCGTCTGGTGGTGAGCATTGCCAAACGCTATGTTGGCCGGGGCATGCTGTTCCTGGATTTGATCCAGGAAGGCAATCTGGGCCTGATCAAAGCGGTGGAAAAATTCGATTATCATAAAGGCTATAAATTCAGCACCTACGCCACCTGGTGGATACGCCAGGCCATAACCCGGGCCATTGCCGACCAGGCCCGCACCATCCGCATTCCCGTGCATATGGTGGAGACCATCAATAAGCTGATCCGGGTGCAGCGCCAGCTCATTCAGGAGCTGGGCCGGGATCCCTCGCCGGAAGAGATCGCCAATGATATGGAGATCCCGGTGGAGCGGGTGCGGGAGATCCTGAAAATCTCCCAGGAGCCGGTCTCCCTGGAAACCCCCATCGGCGAGGAGGAAGACAGCCATTTAGGGGATTTCATCGAGGATGAGGACGCCCTGGCCCCGGCGGAAGCGGCCAGCTTCTTCCTGCTCCGGGAGCAGCTGGAAGATGTGCTGGATACCCTGACCCCCAGGGAAAAGAAGGTGCTGCAGCTGCGCTTCGGCCTGGAGGACGGCCGCAGCCGCACCTTGGAGGAAGTGGGCCAGGTCTTCGGCGTGACCCGGGAACGGATTCGCCAGATCGAGGCTAAGGCCTTACGGAAGCTGCGCCATCCCAGCCGCAGCAAAAAGCTGAAGGATTATCTGGATTAATTAAAAACCCCGCCTTGAAGGCGGGGTTGCTTATTTCAAGTTCAGATCAGCCCCAGCAATTGCAGGGCCTGGGGCAAATCCCGGGCCGGGAGGCGGCGGAGGGGGGCGTTAACCCCGGGGCGGTCTCCTGCCGGCACTAAGGCGGCGCTGAAGCCGAAGCCGGCCCCTTCCTTCAGCCGCCGGGCTTCCTGGCCCACCAGGCGCAACTCGCCCAGGAGGCCGATCTCCCCCAGCAGCAGCACGTCGGCTTCCAAGCCGATCTCCTTCCAGGAGCTGACAATGGCCGCGGCCACAGCCAGGTCCGCCGCCGGGTCGTCCAGGCGCAGGCCTCCCGCCACATTGACATAAACGTCCAGCTTGTCCAGGGGCAGCTTCAGCTTGCGTTCCAGCACGGCGATGATCATCTGCAAACGGTTGTAGTCAAAGCCGCTGCCCAGGCGGCGGGGATTATTAAAGCCGGAAGGGGCCACCAGGGCCTGGATCTCGATTAAGACCGGCCTGGCCCCTTGCATCACCGCGGTGACGGCGGAACCGGCAGCCCCGCCCTGGCGCTGGGCCAGGAAATAGGCGGAAGGGGCGGCCAGGGGCAGCAGGCCCTTTTCCGCCATTTCGAAAACGCCGATCTCGTTGGTGCTGCCAAAGCGGTTTTTCACCGCCCGGAGCAGGCGGAAGGCATTGTAGCGCTCCCCTTCGAAGTAGAGTACCGTATCCACCATATGCTCCAAAACCCGGGGTCCGGCCAGCTGGCCTTCCTTGGTCACATGGCCGATCAGCATCACCGCCGCATTGGTTTCCCTGGCCAGGGCAATGGCTGCCGCGGCCACGGCCCGCACCTGGGAAACGCTGCCCGGCGCGGATTCGATTTCCGAGCTGAACAGGGCCTGGACACTGTCGATGATCAGCAGCGCCGGCTTTAAAGCGGCCGCCTCCGCCAAGGCGGGCAGGATATCGGTTTGGGCCAGCAGGTAGAGCCGGTCGTCCAGGGCCGCCACCCGTTCCGCCCGAAGGCGGATCTGCTCCGCCGATTCCTCGCCGGAAAGATACAGCACCCGGCCGTAGCGGGTCATGCTGAGGGCGGTTTGCAGCAGCAGGGTGGATTTGCCAATGCCCGGCTCCCCGCCCAGCAGCACCGAACTGCCGGGCGTCAGGCCGCCCCCCAGCACCGTATCCAGCTCAGGGATGCCGGTGAGCAGGCGCTGTTGCTTTTCCGCGGTCACCTGGGAAATGGGCCGGGCTTTGACCGTGGGCAGCGTCACCCGGCCCGGCTTAGCCTGGCCGGGCTCGGAATTGATCTTTTCTT
>DAIMZM010000143.1:0-3152 GCA_036733985.1 Bacillota bacterium | reverse complement strand
CAATATCGCCAGCCAGACCAACCCCATCCTGGGCAATAAGGATTTCCGCCTGGCCCTGAACTATGCCCTGGACCGTGAGGAATACGTGGCCATCGCTACCGGCGGCCTCTATGCCCCCGCCACCCGCTTCGTCCTGCCTGCCGTGGCCGGCGTGGACAACGGCTATTATGCCGAGCAGTATCCGGTGGACGTATACAAAACCACTGCTGAGCTGGACAAGGCTCAGGAGCATCTCCAGGCGGCCATGACCGCTATGGGCATCACCGATCCCAGCCAAATCACCATTTACCTCAAGATCTCCGACGACTCCGCCAGCAAGCTGATCGTGGAGAACTGCCAGGATCAGTGGCAGCGCAATCTGGGCATCAAGGTGGAAATCGAAACCGTGACCTACAAGGCCATGCTGGCCGACCGGGTCGCCGGCGACTTCGACCTGGTTTATGCCGGCTGGATGCCCGACTACAATGATCCTTACACCTATCTGTCTTACTTCGTTTCCAGCAATAGCCAAAACGGCGGCAAATTCAGCAATGCCCGTTATGACGAGCTGGTCAATACCGCCAATACCTTTGCCGATACCGCTACCCGCCTGGAAATGTACCAGGAAGCCGAGACCATCCTCATGGAAGAAGCCGGTATCGTGCCCCTGCAGGTGCGCCAGGTGCCCTGGGCTTACGATTCCCACCTGAAGAATCTGGTCCGCTTCTACCTGGGCTCTGAAATCGATTACACCTACGCTTATTTCGAATAAGCCGTAACCCGCTGAAGACTTTAGGGGGATGTCCTGTCCCGGACATCCCCCTAACCGCTTTAGCCGCCGCTTGCGCCATTTCTTGATAAGGATGATATGTAATGGCAAAATACATTTTAAAACGCTGCGTCATCGCCATTTTCACCCTGCTGGTACTGGTGACCATTATTTTTATTCTGGTCCGCCTGCTGCCCGGCGATCCTTTCGCCAGCGAAAAGACCAACGTAGCCATCCTGGCGAAAATGAACGCCTACTATGGCCTGGACAAGCCCCTTTTCCAGCAATGGCTGACTTATATCGGCAATCTGTTCCAAGGGGATCTGGGCGTCTCCCTGAAATATGTGGGCCGTTCGGTGAACAGCGCCATTGCCCAAACCTTCCCCTATTCCGCGGGCTTAGGCATCCGCGCCCTGGGCCTGGCTTTAGGCTTAGGCCTGCTTTTAGGTACCCTGGCCGCCCAGAAGGCCGGCAAGGCCGTTGATTATCTTTGCGTGCTGATCGCCATCATTGGCGTTTCCATGCCGGATTTCATCATCGGCACGGTGCTGCAGCTGGTTTTCGCCATCCGGCTGAAATGGCTGCCTGCCGGGCAATGGGAAAGCTCCCGGCATATGATTTTGCCGGTGGTGGCCCTAAGCCTGTATACGCTGGCTTTGGTTACCCGCCTGATGCGATCGTCCATGCTGGAGGTCATTAATCAGGATTATATATTGACAGCCCGGGCCAAGGGGCTCAGCCGCTTCCAGGTGGTGTGGCGGCATCAGATCCGTAACGCCATCCTGCCCATTGTCACCATCATGGGCCCGCTGGTGGCGGCGGTGCTGACCGGTACCTTTGTGCTGGAAAAGATCTTTGCCGTCCCCGGCATGGGCAAATTCTATGTCCAGAGCATTTATGACCTGGACTATACCATGGTGCTGGGCATGACCGCTTTCTACGGCATGTTCCTGGTGGCTGCCAATTTGGTGGTGGATATTATCTACGGCCTGGTGGATCCCCGGATCAAGCTGGCGGAGCGGAAATATAAGGCTACAGACGGAGAAGAAGAGGAGGACCAGGACTGATATGGAAAACGCGATCCCAACCACCGCTTTTTCACCGGAAGTGGAACTGACCGACGCCCTGCTCAGCCCGGCTGTGAAAAGCAGCGAAGATCTGAACAAAGTGGTGCGGCCCAGCCTTACCTATTGGCAGGACGCCTGGATCAAACTGAAGAAAAACCGGGTGGCCCTGGCCGGTTTGATCATCCTCATCGTCTATGTGCTGCTGGCCATCTTCGCGCCGATTTTTTCCCAGCATGATTTCGCCTCCCAAAACGCCAAGCTCCTGAACCAGGCCCCAGGCGCCGAGCATTGGTTCGGCACGGATCAGGCGGGCCGGGATCTGTGGGTGCGCAATTGGATGGGCGCCCGGGTCTCCCTGTTCATCGGCCTGATGGTGGTGATGATCAACACCGCTATCGGCTGCATCGTGGGCGGCGTCTCCGGCTTCTTCGGCGGCCAGGTGGATATGGTGATCATGCGGGTCATCGACGTGCTCTACGGCATCCCCATGATCATTCTGGCCATTTTGCTGATGGTGGTGATGGGCCAAGGCATTTTCCCGCTGATCCTGGCCATGGTGGCGGTGGGCTGGATCGGCAGCGCCCGCTTGGTCCGGGGCCAGGTGCTGCAGCTGAAAAATACGGAATATGTGATGGCCGCCCGGACTCTGGGGGCTTCCAACAGCCGCATCATTTTCCGCCATATGCTGCCCAATATCGGCGGCATCCTCATCACCAGCATGACCATGGCCATCCCCCAGGCGATTTTCAACGAGGCCTTCCTCTCCTTCATCGGCATCGGCGTGAAAGCGCCCCAATGCTCCTGGGGGTCCCTGGCCCAAATCGCCACCCAGGTTTATAAGATCCACCCTTACCAAATGCTGATACCCGCCTTCTTCATCTGCACCACCATGCTGTCCCTGAATATGCTGGGCGACGGCCTCCGGGATGCGCTGGATCCGAAGATGCGGGGCAAATACTAGAAAGGAGCGTTCATTATGGCTGAAAATACTTTACTGGATGTCCGTCATCTGAGCGTTTCCTTTAAAACCTATGGCGGCTATGTGCAGGCGGTACGGGACGTCAGCTTCCAGGTGGAAGAAGGCGAATGCGTGGCCATTGTGGGCGAATCCGGCTGCGGCAAAAGCGTTACCGCCAAAGCCCTGATGCGCCTGATCCCGGAACCGCCGGGAAAAATCACCGACGGCCAAGTCTTTTTTGAAGGCCGGGATGTGCTGAAATTCTCGGAAAAGCAGATGCAAAACCTGCGGGGCGACGATATCAGCATGATTTTCCAGGATCCCATGACCAGCCTGAACCCCACCATGACCGTGGGCAAGCAGATCGCCGAGGTGCTGG
>DAIMZM010000142.1:0-3339 GCA_036733985.1 Bacillota bacterium | reverse complement strand
TGGGCGAATCCGGCTCCGGCAAAAGCACCATCGCTTACACCATTATCGGCATGTATAAGCCCACGGAAGGCCAGATTCTCTACAAGGGCCAGGATTTATACGCCAAAAAGGAACGGGATGCCGCCTGCAAAAAGGATATCCAGATCGTCTTCCAGGATCCCGGCTCTTCCCTGAACGCCCAGCAGACGGTGAAGGAAATACTGGAGCTGCCCCTGAAGGTGCATCATCTCTGCGCCACGAAAGAGGAGCGGGAAAAACGGGTCAAGGAACTGCTGGAGATGGTGGAGCTGCCCAGCCACTATATGTATAAAAGCCCCACCGCCATGGGGGGCGGCGAGCGGCAGATGGTGGCCATTGCCAAAGCCCTGGCCACGGAGCCCAGCTTCATCATCCTGGACGAGCCTACCTCCGCTCTGGACGTGTCCATTCAGGCCAAGATCATCAATATGCTGATCAAGCTGCAAAAAGAGAGGGATCTGACCTATCTGTTCATCACCCATGATCTGTCGCTGATGCGCAACATCGCCACCCGGGTGGCCATTCTCTATCTGGGCAAAGTAGCGGAGATCAGCAAGGCGGACGAATTTTTTACCAAGCCGCTGCACCCTTATACCCAGATGCTGCTCTCCGCCATCCCGGTGATCTCCGAGGAGGAAGAGGCCTTAAAGCCCAACAAGGTGGAGGTGAAGGGCGAGATCCCCTCGCCGGTGGATATCCCGCCGGGCTGCAGTTTCCATATGCGCTGCCCCCAGTGCATGGATATCTGCCTTAAGGACGATCCGCTGATGACGCTGCCCGAAGCCCATCATATCGTGCGCTGCCATCTCTACGGGGACGCCCCCGCCGCGCTGGCTACCGACGCTTGAGTCGGCGTAATCCTGAGTTGGTGTAATAACGTAGATAAAGGAGGATTTTCATGGCGCCAAAACGTATCCTATTCATCAATCCGATCCATTGGGAAGGGGATTCCGCCTTCCTGGATTATCTGAACGCGTACAAGGAAGAGGACACCACGGTGGATATGGTCAGCCTGCGCCGGGGCACCCAGCACCATCTGGAGTATCACTATTACGAGGCGCTGATCGCCGACGAGGTGCTGCACCAGGTGAAGCAGGGAGAAAACGACGGCTATGACGCGGCGGTGATCGGCTGCTTCTATGATCCCTTTATCCGCCCGGCCCGGGAGATCTGCGAGAAGATGATTGTCACCGCCCCGGCGGAGGCCTGTATGAGCCTGGCGGCCATTCTGGGCCATAAGTTTTCCGTGATCGTCGGCCGGAACAAATGGATACCGGAAATGCATGAAAACGTGGTGAAACTGGGGCTGGAAAGCCGCCTGGCCAGCTTCCGCAGCCTGGGGCTGGGCGTGGAGGATTTCCATGCCAATGAAGGCGTTACCGAGAACAAAATGCGCGAACAGGTGCGGCTGGCCGTTGAGGAGGACCGGGCCGAGGTAATTATTCTGGGCTGTACCATGCAGTTCGGTTTTTACCGGCAATTGCAGGAGGAATTCCAGGTGCCGGTGCTGGACGCCATGATCGCGCCGCTGAAATACGCGGAATTCCTGACGGATGTCAAAGCCAAGACCGGCTGGTATTTCAGCAAAATCGGCGTCTATGAAAGCCCCCGCCTCTCCGAGATCAAGGCCTGGGGCTTGGAACAGGTCTACGGCGTGCCGGGTTTGTGGTAAGCGTAAAGTTCCCGCCTCCCGCTGTTACCGGCCTGAAGCAGGCGGTTTGTCTCTCAGCTATTGAGGTGACCATATGAGCGAGACATTACGGGTAGCGGTAGCGCAAACAGATTGCGCCGCCGTGCCGCGGCTGGAACGCATTGCCGCGCTGGCGGAGAGGATCTGCCGGGAGAGCGGGCCGGCGCTGATCTTATTCCCGGAGCTGGCGGCGGAAGGCTATGATTTGAGCCTGGGCGCGCAAGGGCTTTCGGCCTACTGGTCTGATCTGGCGCTGCGGCTGAACGTGCATCTGCTGGCCGGCGTGGCCCGGCAAGAGGATGGACAGCGCTACGACAGCGCCTGCTGTTGGGACCCGACCGGCCGCTTGCTGGCGGAATACCGCAAGATACATCTGTGGGGCGAGGAAGCGGCGTGTTTCCAAGCCGGCGATACGCCGATGGTTTTGGAGATCGAAGGCTGGAAGCTGGGACTGCTGATCTGCGCCGACCTGGGCTTTCCCGAATTGTCCCGCAAGCTCTGCGAGGCTGGGGATCTGGATCTGCTGGCTGTGGTCAGCGCCTGGGCCAGCCCTTTCGGCGAGCTGTGGAACCTCTGTTGCCGGATGCGGGCCTGGGAAAATTGCTGCTATCTGGCGGCAGCCAATTTATGGGGCAGCCGGGGCGAAGCCTCTTTCTGCGGCCTGTCCCAGATCTACGGCCCCGGCGGCCAACTGCTGGGCCGCTGCGCTGACGGGGAGAATTATCTTTGCCTGGACTTGGACAAGCAGGCGCCGGCTCAGTGTAAGGCCGCCTTGCCTTGGCTGAAGATGCGCCGGCCCCAGTTGTACTAAGAACATACCCTGCTTTTCATTGGCATAATAAGACTTTCCGGGCAGAAAACAATAGAACCCGACTCAAAATGAGTTGGGTTCTGTCGTATCCCCCTTTGCCCCGTTTTTTGTATCACCCTGGCCGGTATTAAAAACCTGCTGTTGGAGGAACGAATAACATGCGCTTCAGTGAAAAGCTCTCTCTGCTCATGAATTTAACCGGCGTCAGCAATAGGGCCCTGGCCGCCGCTATTCATGTGGATGCTTCTTTAATCAGCCGCTGGCGGACCGGAAACCGGGTGCCCCATAAAGACAGCGGCTGTTTTTTGCAGCTGGCTGAATACTTTGCCGCCGCTATCGCCGGCTATCAGCGGGTTTCGCTGCTGGCGCTGATGAATCTGCAGTTTGACCTGCCCGCCAATAAAGACGTGGACTTGGCGCCGCTGATCAAGGATTGGCTGTGCCGTCAGTTTAACGGCCCCGCCGCCGACCCGACCCGGGAAATTATCGACCGCTTCCTGCTTAATACGGACCTGGCCCATCTGGAAGACGCTTTGACCGGACAGCAGTATTATGCGCAAACGCCCGGCGGCCGGATCCAGACCGATGAAATCTTTACGGGCAGCCAGGGCATGAGGGACGCTACCTTTAAGCTGCTGAGCTTGCTGCTATCCTTTGACGAACCCCAGACCCTGTATATGTTCAGCGATCAAAAATTATCCTGGCTGAACGACGATCACGGCTATGACATGATGTGGCGGAATTTGATCATGCGCTGCCTGCAGAAAGGCCATAAGGTCTGCGTCATCCACAGCGTGGTGCGGGACTATTTTGAGATGTT
>DAIMZM010000141.1:0-3486 GCA_036733985.1 Bacillota bacterium | reverse complement strand
AAGGGATTTCCATATACGCTTCGCAGTCGCCTGGCCAGGTAGAGGATAGCTTTTTACCTGTCTGTTTTTTGTGATACGGTTGATAAGTATTTGAAGATTCCTTCATATCAATGCCATTATCATTTTAGCATGGTTTTTTTCGTATTTCAATGAACGCTGTCCACTGTCGCATAACGGATACCCGCACATAAGGTCTGCCGCAAAACGCACCGGTTTTGCAGGAGCGAGAGAAAGGGGATCATCTGCCGCAGCAGTTTGTGGAGAAGCCGTGCATGATACTATTTTTGTTCTTTCATATAGATGCTGGCACGGCTTTGGATGCGCTTGGCTGCCTCATCGGCGCTAATCTGCCCGGCGAGGAAGACGGCGGCTTCTTCCTTGACAATAGTCATAATAAGGGGCGATACTGTATAGCTTGGTGCTAGTATCCCAGGCGGTGGCCAGCAGATTGAGGATAATATCCGTGCGGTTTATTTGCGCGTCCGCGTCCAGTCAGGGGTATAGATCCTCTAACAGGCCGATACCAGCATAACAACGCTCAAAATCTGCGCCGCAATAAACAAAGAGAAGCCTCTCGAATACCTCACTAAATCAAAGAAAGCACCGGCCAATTTGCTGAACAAACCTGGCCGGTGCTTTCCGCTGCTATTGCCGTGTGGGTCAGCGTGTGGGTCATGATGATTTTTGGCGTTGATTTATCTGTTCAAAATTCTCACTCAAACCGCCTTATATGGGTCAAAACGACCGATTTGTGGGTCAGAAAAATGGATGCAAAACGCCTGCGAAATCACGGTTTTACAGGCGTTTTGTGGAGCCAATGGTCAGGATTGAACTGACGACCTGCTGATTACGAATCAGCTGCACTACCACTGTGCTACATTGGCATATTGAGTTATTTTGGTGCTGGTCTATAAGTTACGAATCAGCTGCACTACCACTGTGCTACATTGGCGTATAAAATTATCTTGGAACTGGTCTATAAATTACGAATCAGCTGCACTACCACTGTGCTACATTGGCATTTTAATTTGCTGAGAACGATGAGTGCCTGGCTTTTAATCAGGGTGTCCTGCGTTTAGAAAATATCTGCCTAGGTGGTTTCCCTAAGCTGACCTTTACTATTTTAACTTCTGCAACGTTGCAAGTCAAGCAGAAAATTGCCTGAAGTTTTGTTGGCAGGGGCAGCTAACGGCTTTAGGCAGGATTTAGCTGCCAGATGTGGAAATAAAGTAGGTCAGATACTTTGCGGAGGGCTTGATGTGATTATCCTGGGTTTGGATCCGGGCACAGCCATTACCGGCTATGGATTGATCGAAACCGCCTGTGGCGACTATTCTTTGCTGGACTACGGCACGCTCCGCACCAAGCCTGCTTTAAGCCCGGCCCAGCGCCTGACCAAGCTGTTCGATGATTTGACAGCCCTGTTATTGGCGGCCCGGCCGGATCAGGTGGCGGTGGAGGAGTTGTTTTTTAATCGCAACACCACCACGGCAGTGCCTGTGGCGCAGGCCAGAGGCGTCTTGCTGCTGGCTTGCGCCAAGCGGGGATTGCCCATTGCCGAATACACGCCCCTCCAGGTCAAGCAGGCCTTAACCGGCTATGGCCGAGCGGAAAAGGGGCAGATCCAATTTATGGTGGGCAAGCTGCTGAAAATGGCCGCGCCGCCTAAGAGTGACGACGCTGCCGACGCTTTGGCCATTGCCATTACCCATGCCCATTATTACCGGGGCCGTAAAATCAGAGGAGAAGTGCCATGATCGCATTTATACGCGGGCCGGTAGCGGCTGTTGAGGAAGACGGCCTGGTGGTGGATACCGGCTCCTTGGGCCTCCTGGTTCAGGCGCCGATGTCCACCTTGAACCCCAGGCCGGTTATTGGCGAAGAAATCCAGCTCCATACTTTTTTGCAGGTGCGGGAGGACGCTTGGAATCTCTACGGCTTTGCCAACCGGGAACAGCTGAAAAGCTTTCGCCTGCTGCTGGGCGTCAGCGGCGTGGGCGCGAAAACCGCTTTAGCTATTTTGGATAAAGTCAGCCCGGCCCAGCTTACCGCGGCGGTCATGGCCCAGGACCCCTTGCCCCTGACCGCCGCCTCCGGCGTAGGCAAGAAATCCGCCGCCCGCATCCTGCTGGCCCTGAAGGATAAATTTCCCGAACTGCCGGGGGATGGGGCGGAGCTGGCAGCGCTGCCCCTGGCCGGGGAGCTGAACCGGGATCTGCTGGCCGCCTTAAAGCAGCTGGGCTATACCGCCACCGAGGCCCGGGCCTTTGCCATACAGGCTGAGGCGGCGCTGGGCAGCGGGGCGGCTGTGGAAGATTTATTACGGGAAGCGCTGAAAATCGCCCTGCGCAGCTGATTGGGGAAGATTGCTGAGGAGTATATGGAAGAAAAGAAACGCGTCACCACCCCGGAATACCTCCGGGAGGATGACAATGAAATCGTGATCCGGCCCCGCTATTTAAGGGAGTATACCGGCCAGGAACAAGTCAAGGATAATATCGGCATCTTTATCAAGGCCGCCCTGGGCCGAGGCGAGGCTCTGGATCATGTGCTGCTTTACGGCCCGCCGGGCTTGGGCAAGACCACCTTGGCCATGATCGTGGCCAATGAGCTGAACGTGAATATCCGCATCACCTCCGGCCCGGCCATTGCCAGGGCCGGGGATTTGGCCGCTATCATCACGGCCCTGGAAGCCAGGGATATTCTGTTCATCGACGAGATACACCGGCTGAACCGGGCGGTGGAGGAAGTGCTTTACCCAGCCATGGAGGATTTCTGCATCGACGTAATCACCGGCAAGGGGCCGGGGGCCAGAAGCCTGCGCTACGCCCTGCCGCCCTTTACCCTGATCGGCGCCACCACCCGGGCGGGCATGCTGGCCGCGCCCCTTAGGGATCGCTTCGGCGTGATCAGCCGCCTGGAATACTATAATGAGCAGGACCTGCTGACGATTATCCGCCGCTCAGCCAAAATTTTTGACGTGCGCCTGGAAGAGGAAGGGGCGGTAGAGATTAGCCGCCGCAGCCGGGGTACGCCCCGTATTGCCAACCGTTTGCTGCGCCGGCTCAGGGATATCGCGGAGGTCAAGGGCCAGGGCGTTATCACCCGGGAGATTGCCAAAGAAGGCCTGACTATGCTGGGCGTGGATGAGATCGGCTTGGACGCGGTGGATCGCAAGGTGATGCTGGCTATTCTGGATAAATACAATGGCGGCCCGGTAGGGGCGGAAACCATTGCCGCCAGCATTTCCGAAAGCGTCAATACCATCGAGGATATTTGCGAACCCTATTTGATGCAGACCGGCTTCCTGCAGCGTACGCCCAGGGGCCGGATGGCCACTGCCCTGGCCTGGCAATATTTTGGCAGGACAGGGCCGGGCTTGGAACAAAGGGAAGGGCAGGCCAGTCTGTTCGAATGAAAACCTTGCTCCATTGCTGCTGCGCGCCTTGCGCAGCCGGAACCCTGCCGCAGCTGAAAGCAGCCGGT
>DAIMZM010000140.1:0-3711 GCA_036733985.1 Bacillota bacterium | reverse complement strand
CTTTTTTGATGGTCCAGGCCTTCACCTCATCCTCCCCGGCGGTGAGGAAGGAGATCAGCCCCAGCTGGGCATACATGGCCTTAGCCATACGGCTGACGCCGCTTTCGCTTAAACCCAGCTCGGAGAGGAACAGTTCCCGGTCTTCCGGGGGCAGTTGGCCGATTTCCTCCTCGCTTTTGGCTGAGACGATCAGCAGCTGGTAGCC
Source organism: Bacillota bacterium (assembly GCA_036733985.1). GTDB lineage: Bacteria > Bacillota > Dehalobacteriia > UBA4068 > UBA4068 > DAIMZM01. The sequence goes on along the minus strand of DAIMZM010000140.1, from coordinate 3,506 downwards.
CTGCTCCGCGCAATAAGCTTCCACCTGTTCCCGGCCCGGATAATCCCCCAACGCCAGCTGGGCTTCGTCAATATTGACCACGATCAGCATGGGCTTATTGGTGAGGAAGGTGATATGCTTCAGGGCTTCGGTTTCTTCCTCGCTCCAATCCATCAGCTTCAGGGGTTTTTCCGCCAGCAGGATGTCCTGGCATTTTTTCAGCACCTGTTCTTCCAGGGGATGCTCGGTCTTTTTCTTGTGGCCGCTGTTGATGCGGCTGAGCCGGGTCTCGATCAATTGCAGGTCAGCGAAGAGCAGCTCCAGATCGATGGTGGAAATATCCCGCATGATATCCACGCTGTCGTCCACATGGAGCACCTCCGGATCTTCGAAAGCCCGCACGATATGGGCCAGCAGATCCGCGTCCCTGACCGCGGCCAGAAACTCATTGCCGCTGCCCTGGCCTTTTGAAGCCCCCCGCACCAGGCCGGGAATATCGATAATCTCCACCTGGGCGTAAGTGGTCTTCTTAGGTTTGAACATGGCGGAAAGGTGATCCACCCGCTCATCCGGCACAGAGGCGTGCCCGGTATTGGTGGCGGTTTTGCCGGAATAGAAAGCGCTGGTTTCCACCCCCGCGCCGGTGAGTAGATTAAAAAACGTGGTTTTGCCTACCATGGGCAGGCCGATAATGCCGCAGGATAGCGCCATGAATATTCCTCCTCCGCCGGCAAGGGGACTGACTGCCGCCAAGCCTTGCCGGTATCTCCTAATTTTAGGCTGAAGTTATAGGATCAAGCGGAAATCTTTCTTCCACAGATGATAACATTATACGCCCAAAAGGAAAACAGGACAAGCGTATCGTATATATAATTCAATGGCAAAAAGCTGGGAACGGAGACAAATGGCAAACAGGGATTTAGGAAATATTGAATTTGCCGATATCGATCATGACCGGGAACGCCGCTGCGGCTGGCCGGAAATGATTTACGGCCAGGGCAAGACGGCGGAGCAGATCGCCGCCATTATGGCCCGCTTGCGGGAAACCGCTGAGAAAAACATTATGGCCACCCGCTGTACCGCGGCGCAATACGCCCGGGTCCAGGAACTGCTGCCGGAGGCGGAATATCAGCCCGAGGCCCGCATCATCTATATCCGGCGGGGGGATGGGCAAACCAAGGGCCTGGTGGCCGTGGTTTGCGCCGGCACCTCTGATCTGCCTGTGGCGGAGGAAGCCGCTTTCACCGCCCAGCTGATGGGCGCCCACGTGGAGCGGGCTTATGATGTGGGGGTGGCCGGGCTCCACCGGCTGCTGGCCCATCGGCAGCTGCTGGAACAGGCCAAGGCCATTGTGGTGGCGGCCGGCATGGAAGGGGCGCTGCCCTCGGTGGTTGGGGGCCTGACCGCCGCGCCCATCATTGCCGTGCCCACTTCCGTGGGCTATGGCGCCAGCCTGGGGGGCGTCGCGGCCCTGCTGGCCATGCTCAACAGCTGCGCTTCCGGGATGGCGGTGGTGAATATCGACAACGGCTTCGGCGCCGGCTATCTGGCGGCGGTGATCAATGGCCAATCCTGCTAAGTCTTTTGCCAAATCTTCACAGAAATTTCCTTGTAACGTCTTTTTCAGCTGCTATAATGGAATGGTTGGCGGAATAATGCCGTAAACGGAGTAGGCTATGATGACGGTTTCCGACTGGGTTCTCGCCGGGGCGCTGCTATTTGCCCTGATTGGCGGTTGGCAATGGGGCACCATCAATGTGATCGCTAAAATCGGCGCGCTGATCCTGGCCTATCAAACGGCCCGGGCTTTTGCCGCACCCGCCGCCCTTTATCTGGCCCAGCTGCTGCCCGGCCTCACCGGCGCCAGGCAGGCCGGGGAAGAGCCGGGCAAGCTCGGAACTTTGCTGTCCCTGATTTTTGATGCCGACAGCGCGGGGAACCGGCTCCTGGAGATCCTGGCCTTTATTGTGATCTTCGTGGTGGTGTGCTGGCTGGTGCGGCGCATCGCTGCCGCTTTGACCGGCCTGTTCGGCAAGGGGCTGCTGGGGAAGATCAACCAAACCCTGGGCGCGGCCTGCGCCGTTATCCTGACGGCCGCCCTGATCCTGATTTTAAATGATATTGTGCTGCCGTCCCTGGTCGTCCTGGGCCTGCCTGATTCGGTCCCGGCTTTTATGGCGGATTCCCAGATCATCCTGCCGGCTCTAAAAGAGCTGCAGGCGGTATTTTGAGCGCGGTATTTTAATTATGGAGGGCCACTATGTCTGCTCTTAATTTCGCCGTTGCGGCCATTGGCGCTAAGCTGGCGGGATACCTGGACAATATCAGCCGCCTGCCGGAACTCTGGCGGGAGGATCCCTTTGCTTTTTGGCTGACCTCAGCCTCCCTGCTGCTCATCGCCTTGCTGCTGGTTCTGGCCTTTGTGGCCGCGGCCCGGCGGGACAACCGGCGGCGGCGCCTGGAAGAACAGCGGCAAAAGGTGAAACGCTTTGTGCCCGTGGAAAGCTCGGACGCGGATATCGATACGGTTTTTTTGCCCCTGGATCAGCGGATCATTGCCTGCCGGGGCGGGCTGGATCAGGACACGGTTTGGCGCATCCTGGCCAAAGCGCCCCAGAGTCTCCAGGACGTGGTGGCGGCTTTTGATAAATCCGATAGCGGGGTCCGGGGGGATCTGACCCGCCTGGTGCGGGAAAACCGGCTGCTGGAAACCTACAGCGACCATTTGGACGACCCCCTTTATCCCTTGGGCGTGCTGGTGGACGCCTGGGCCCGTTTCCCGGATCATGAGGTGCTGCGGGGCTTTGTGGAATTGCTCTCCAGCCCCAAGGAAGCCAGCCAGATGCAGGGGGTGCGCCTGCTTTCCGCCATCCAGGAGCCGAAAACCCTGTCCATTTTAATGATGGCCCTGGTACAGCCGGAACGTTATGTGCCGGCCCGGGTGGCGGAAGTTTTTGTCTCCATGCCCAATCAAAGCGGGCCGCTGCTGGCTTATATGCTACCGGAAATCGACGATAAATACAAAATGACGGTCTTGGAGATCATTGGCCAGACCCATGCGGATTTCCCCCCGGAAAAGGTACTGGCCTGCCTGAAGCATCATAATTACCATATCCGGGTGGCTGCCTGCGGCGCTCTGGGCGAGGGCCGCATCGCCGGCTCCACGCCGGAGCTGATCATTGCCGCCCATGATAAGAAATGGCAGGTACGGGCCGCCGCTGCCAAGGCCCTGGGCCAGGTGGGGGATCTGCGGGCCATCAGCATCCTGGAGGCCCTGGCCCAGGACAAGGAAGGCTGGGTGGCGGCCAGCGCTCAGGAAGCCTTGAAGGTTTTTGCTGAAATCCGCAATAGCTACGGCAATGAAAATAAAAATAACCCTTGCTAAGTACACTTTTGTTATGGTATAATGCATAAGTTGTGAGACAAGGCCTTGTCTTTGTCTAACCCTGCCTTGACGCCGGTCAAGGCCGTGAGTCCAAAGGGAGGAGGTGAATTGGATTGCGCGAGTACGAAGTGATGTATATCAT
>DAIMZM010000139.1:0-3779 GCA_036733985.1 Bacillota bacterium | reverse complement strand
TCGGGCCGCGCCCCGAGGCCGATGTGCGCGCCCTGCTGAAAGAGGCGGGCCTGCCGGTGCTGCCTTATTACGGCTTTTCCAGCGGCGAATGGCGGGCCGACCGTCAGGGCGTGATGGCTGAGATCCAGCAGGAGCTGGGGGTGGATGAGCCCCTGGTGGTGAAGCCCGCTGATTTAGGCAGTTCCATCGGCATCGAAGTGGCTTTGGGGCGGAAGGAATTGTTGGAGCGCATCCCCAAAGCTTTAGCCTATAGCCGCCGCGTCCTGGTGGAGCCGCTGCTTTCTCCCTGCCAAGAGCTGACCTGCGCGGTGCTGGGCAATGGGGAAAGCCAAACCTGCTCCGCTTTTGAAGAGCCCCTTAGGGCGGCGGAAATCCTCAGCTTTGCCGATAAATATCTGGAAGCCGCCAAAACCAACGGCAGCAAGCGTTTGCCCGCCGAGCTGGATAAAGCCACGGAACAGCAGCTGACCCGCTATGCGCTGAAAGCCTTCCGGGCGGTGGACGGCCGGGGCGTCTGCCGCATCGATTTTCTGCTGGATGAAAAGCATAAGGCCTATATCAATGAGGTGAATACCATCCCCGGCGCCCTGGCTTTTTATCTTTTCGAGCCCCGGGGCCTGGCTTTCAGCGCCCTGCTCACCACCTTGATCGACTTGGGGCTGCAGGCGGGGGAGGAAGCTCAAAGCCTGATCCGGGTCTATGATTCCAATATCCTGGCCGCGGGCAAGGGTAAAGGGGAGGCAAAGCCGGGTGCATGAGGAACAGTTACCCTATTGGCTGGCGCTGAACAGCATACCCAAACTGATTGGCAAGCGGCTCAGCGCGGTGCTGGAATTTTTCCAATGCGACGCTGCCCTGGCCTGGAAAAACGCCGCCCTCTGGCCGGAATTGACGGCGGATCGCGGCCCCATCACCGCGGAGATCCTGGCCTGCCGGCAAAGCCTGGAGCCGGAGCGTTTGTACCAGGAATTTTTAGCGGCGAACTGTAATGCCGTCACTTTGGCGGACGATGATTATCCCCCGGCCCTGGCCGCCGTCTTCGACCCGCCGCCGCTGCTCTTTTACCGGGGCCGGCTGCCGGAAGCGGCTGAAATCTGCCTGGCCCTGATCGGTTCCCGCCGGGCCACTGGTTACGGCGAGCAGGTGGCGGAGATTTTCAGCCGGGATCTGGCGGCCCAGGGCGTGGTGATTGTCAGCGGCATGGCCCGGGGTATTGACAGCGTTTGCCACCGGGGCGCTTTGCAGGCTGGCGGGCGCACCCTGGCAGTGCTGGGCTCGGGCCTGGATGTGATCTATCCCCGGGAAAACAGCCGCCTTTACGGGGAGATTTGCGAAAGCGGCGCGGTGGTCAGCGAATTTCCCCTGGGTACAGCGGCGGCGGCTGCCAACTTCCCCCGGCGCAACCGCATCATCAGCGGCTTGAGCCGGGGCGTTGTGGTGATCGAGGCCGGGGAAAGAAGCGGCACCCTGCTGACGGTGGATTTTGCCCTGCAGCAGGGCCGGGATGTGTTCGCGGTGCCCGGCCCCATCACCAGCCCTTGCAGCCGGGGCACCAATAAACTGCTGAAGGACGGCTGCCAGATGGCGCTGTCCGCCGAGGATATCCGCGGCTTCTATATCCGGGAGCCGGCCAAAGCCGTAACCAAAAGCCGGGCCAAAGGCACGGAGGAAGCTTTGTCGCCGATGGATAAACGCCTGCTGGAGCTCTTGATCACCCCCAGGCATATCGATGCGCTGGCCGTCGCGGTGCAGGGAGATTTGGCTGCCGGGAGCCTGGCCGCGTCTTTGACCATCCTGGAGATCCGGGGTTTAATCCGGCAGCTGCCGGGGAAATACTATCAAACCGTGGTCAAGCAGATTTTGACCTGAACCCGGGCGGGCAAACAAATATGAGGGCAAGCCGGTTGTTGCCGGCTGATTATAAATCCGTTTTTAAAACCAATTCTGGAAGGAAGAATGCTATGAGAACACTGATCATCGTGGAGTCGCCCACCAAGGCTAAGACCATCGAGCGCTTTTTGGGGAAGAATTATGTGGTCAAGCCCTGCATGGGCCATATCCGCGACCTGCCTAAGAGCAATATGGGCGTGGATATCGAGCATAATTATGATCCCCATTATATCACCATCCGGGGCAAGGGCGATGTGATCAAGGTGCTGCGGGACGAAGCGAAAAAGGCCGACCGGGTGTTGCTGGGCAGCGACCCGGACCGGGAAGGGGAAGCCATTGCCTGGCATTTGCAGCAATACCTGAACCTGCCGGAGGGCGCTTGCCGCATCAGCTTTAATGAAATTACCGACGCTTCCATCAAAAAGGCGGTAAGCAGCCCTGCCGCCATTGATATCGACAAGGTCGAAGCCCAGCAGGCCCGGCGCATCCTGGACCGGCTGGTGGGCTATAAAATCAGCCCCCTGTTGTGGAAAAAGGTCAAAAAAGGCCTGTCCGCCGGCCGGGTCCAGTCTGTGGCGGTGCGTTTGATCTGCGACCGGGAGGAAGAGATCAGGAATTTCACGGCTGAGGAATACTGGAACCTTTACGCTTATTTGCAGGCGCAAAAAAGCGAGCTGGTGGTCAAGCTGGTGAAAATCGGCGCGAAAAAAGCCCTGCTGCCCAATAAAGAAGCGGTGGATCAGATCCTGGAAAAGCTGAAGGACGCCGCCTACCAGGTGGAATCCGTGACGGTGAAAGAGAAAAAGCGCCTGGCCCCGCCGCCCTTCACCACCTCCATGCTGCAGCAGGAAGCCTCCAAGCGCCTGGGCTTCCAGGCGAAAAAGACCATGCAAACCGCCCAGCAGCTTTATGAGGGCATTGCCGTGGGCGGGGCCGTCACCGGCCTGATCTCCTATATGCGTACCGATTCGGTGCGGATCAATGAGGAAGCCAGGGAAAAAGCCCGGGATTTCATCCGGGAGAAATACGGCCCGGCCTTTTTGCCGGAGAAGCCCAATCAATTCAGCAGCGGCAAAGGCCGGGCCCAGGTGCAGGACGCCCATGAGGCCATCCGCCCCACCGCGGTGGAGCGCACCCCGGCCTTATTGAAGCCCTATTTGACCCCCCAGCAGTTCAAGCTGTATAAGCTGATCTGGGAACGCTTCGTGGCCAGCCAGATGACCCCGGCCCTGATCGACGTGACCACGGTGGAGGTGAAGGCGGCGGACTGCCTGTTCCGGGCCAGCCGCAATGTGCTGCGCTTCCCCGGCCATCTACAAGTTTACAGCGAAAACCGGGAAGAGCCGGTGAACGGCGAGAACGGCGACAATGACAAGGATGAATTCGCTACTGTGGTGCCGGTGAGCGAAGGGGATATCCTGCCCCTGAACCGGCTGGATTATAAGCAGAACTTCACCCAGCCCCCCTCCCGCTACACGGAAGCCCTGCTGATCAAAACCCTGGAGGAGCTGGGCATCGGCCGGCCGTCCACCTATGCGCCGATCATCGACACCATCCTTTCCCGCTGCTATGTGGTGCGGGAGGAAAAACAGCTTTACCCCACGGAGCTGGGGGTTCTGGTTGTGGATTTAATGAAGGAGTATTTCAGCGATATCATCAATGTGGAGTTCACCGCCGATATGGAGGATAAGCTGGATCAGGTGGAAGAGGGCAAGGAGAAATGGGTGCGGGTGGTGGATGATTTCTACCAGCCCTTTGCCCAGACCCTGGCCCTGGCTGAGCAGGAAATCGAGAAAGTGGTGATCGTGCCGGAGCAAAGCGGCGAACTCTGCGAGAAATGCGGCAAGCCTATGGTTTACCGCATGGGCCGCTACGGCCGCTTCCTGGCT
>DAIMZM010000138.1:0-3862 GCA_036733985.1 Bacillota bacterium | reverse complement strand
TCTGCAAACAATAGGTTCAGCCAAGCGAAAAGGAGGTGAAAACATGAGCAAAAACAGCAGCGCTTTGAATAATTTCAAAATGGAAGTTGCCAACGAGCTGGGTATCACCAACTATGACCAGATCGACAAGGGCCAGCTTTCTTCCCGCCAGAACGGCTATGTGGGCGGTAATATGACCCGTAAAATGGTGGCCTTTGCCGAACAGGCTCTGTCCCAGGGCCAGACCAGCTCTGTCAACAGTGCTTCCTCCACCTTCCGTTCTCCCCAGCAGTCCCAGTCCCAGAGCAAGTAACTGGGTTGGCCAGAACAAAAAATAACTCCGGGGGTTTTTCCGGAGTTATTTTTTTATTGTTTTATTTTGCCTGGCTTCCCCCTGCACAGCCCGGATAAAACGGGGAATGGCCAGATAACGCCGCCAGCGCTTAGGATCGGCCAGCAAGCGCCACAGCCATTCCAGCTTCAGCTTCTGCCAGAGCTTAGGCGCCCGCTTCACCTTGCCGGCCAAGACGTCGAAGCTGCCGCCCACGCCCAGGGCCACCATGCCCTGAAGCTCCCGGCCATGGCGGTGCAGCCATTTTTCCTGATAAGGCATGCCCAAGGCGGCCAGCAGGATATCCGGCTCCGCCTGGACCAGGGCGTCCAGGATAGCCGGCTCCCGGTCCTGAAAATAGCCGTTCTCCACACCGCTGACGATCAGGCCGGGGTAGCGGCTTTGCAGCGCCTCTGCTGCCAGCTCAGCGTAGCCGGGCCGGGCCCCCAGCAAATAGAGGCTGCGCTGTTCCGCGGCAGCGGCTTTTGCCAGCTGATCGATGAGGTCAATGCCGGTGACCCGCTCCCGCAAGGGGCGCCCCAGCTTTTTCGCTGCCCAAAGCAGGCCGTTGCCGTCCGGGGTCACCAGGGCCGCCTCTTCCAGAATCCGCCGCAATTCCCCGTCTTCCCGGGCCAGCATCAGGCCTTCCGGATTCAAAGTCACCACTTGGCTAAAGCCCCGGCTTTCCCTGGGCAGGGCCAGGCGGCCCATGATCATGGCCAAGGCTTCCGCCCCATGGGCTTCGTCAACCCGTATCCCCAGTATCCGCATGGCTTATGGTTCGGGCAGATCCCAAACATCCGTGTCCTGGTCAATGCCGCCGGGGTCGTCCGGATTGGCATTGGCATCAGGGTCGGTATCGGGATCAGGGTTGGTATTGGGATCCACCGGCGCGTTGGGGTCTACCGGCGCGTTGGGGTCCACCGGCGCATTGGGATCCACCGGCGCGTTGGGGTCCACCGGCGCGTTGGGATCTTCCGGCATTTCCCACTGTTCCTCATCCGCATGCTCGGAAGGTTCTTCCACATCGCTGGGCAGGCTGTAGCGGCCTTCGCCGCCGTCGGTGATCACATTGAGGGTAAAGGGTACGTCCGGCCCGAGGATCTCCGTCATCATGGTTTGCAGCTGGGAGCCGAGTATGATCTGGAAGCTGCTCCAAGTGCCGCTGACCGGCAGCCATTTGCCTTCCCCGGGCACGGTGTAGCTGGTCAATTTATTCATATCCATCTGCAGGGCATAGGTGGCCATTTCGATGGCGTCCTTCAGTTTCAGATCCGTCTCCACATAGCTGAAAATGATTCTCACCAGTTCCGGGATTTTGATAATGCTAGCTGCGGAGAAAACTTTATCCAGCATCAGCGTGATAAAGTTTTGCTGATGGGCAATGCGGCTCAAGTCCCCGTCCACATAATCCCGGTAGCGGCAATAAGCCAAAGCGTTGGCGCCGTCCAGGGTCTGGATGCCGGGCTGCAGGTCAATGCCTTCCGAAGGCTTATACATCCGCTGATCCACATCCACCTCCAGGCCGCCCAAAGCGTCCACCACATCCTTGAAGCCCTGGAAATCAATGGTCATATAGTTATTAATGGTAATGCCCAGCAAATTTTCCAGGGTGGATTTGGTCACGGAAACGCCGCCGTTGGCATAGGCGGCGTTGATTTTGGTTTTCCAGCCGGTGCCGGGGATCTGCACATAAGAATCCCTGGGGATGGATAGCAGCTTGACGCTTTTATTATCCATATTCAGGAAGGCCAGCATAATGGTGTCGGAGCGTCCGGTTGCCTCATCTCCCCGGCTGTCCCCGCCCACCAAAAGGATGACCCGGGTGCCTTCCAGCTCCAGGGTCTCGGCAATATCTTCCTCGCCGATATCATTGCCGCTGACAATGATGTAATCCTCCGCGTCGGGCAGCATGGCGTCTACCACAGTGAAGCCGAGAAAGAAACACCAGCACATCACGAACAGCAGCAGCAGCAGGTAAATAATTTTCCGTCTGGAACTGAGCTGGCCGAACCAGGACCGGCGGTCATGGACGGTGGTCATATCATTATCCCAGAAAAACTCGTTTTCATTATTCGGCATGGTTTTTCCCCTCAGATCATCTGGACTGTACGGATAAGCGGGTTAACGGATTCTGGCAAAGGGCAGCCGCTAACGGCAAGCCCTCAGCGGCTGATATAAACGTATTTGGTGGCGCCGTTTTTGGGCGCCCAATCCAGGGAACAGCCAAAGGCTTCGCCCACAAAGCGGATATGTACCAGGGTACGGCCCTGGGACAGGCTGTTGTCGATAATGGCCGGATAGGGCATTTCATAGGCCGCGCCGTTGATGTAGGCGGTGGTCGAGCCGATGGTCAGCAGCATTTCCTGGCCGTCGGCGGTCAGGTAGACCTGGCGGGTCTCAGCCAGCCATTCCACGCCGATACCCAGGGTCTGGGCCACGAAACTCACCGGCACCATGGTATAGCCCTGGCCCATGATTTTTGGGGCCACGTCCATGGTCTGGGAAACGCCGTTCACCTGCAATTCAGGGCTGCCGATGGTCAGGGTGATGTTGATCCCCGTCTCTTGTGTCAGCAGGCGCTGCAATTCAGCGATGCGCTTTTCCAGAGGAGCAAACTGCTTTTCCACATATTCGTCCACCCAGCCTTGGCTGACCAACGGATCCGCGGCGGAACCGGCCGAGGCGGCAGTAGCCAAGGGCGCCAGCAAAGCCAGGAGCAGCACGGTCTTGATCAAAATTTTATTGGAAAAAAGCCGGCGGATTTTCTTCATCAGTATACTCCCCGCATTCGCCAACAATCGGTAGTATATTCTACGGTAGCCCTTATTTTCCTGCCATATTTCCGAAGAACAGGCTGACGCTTCATCCTTCAGACGGCATCCGGTGCTTTTTTGTTTCAAAAAGCCAAGGTTTCGCCTATTATCACCTTTGCCGGCAGAAAATTACCAGTTTATGCCGGCCAGGTGCGGCGGCTTCGAACGTTTTTATTATATCCGCCCCTATCTTTGCTGTCAAAACATATTTGACCGGGCCCGGGCTTGGCTCAGCCCGTGACTTGGTCACGGAAACTTAGGCTGTGCTTTGGTATTATACGGTTAAAGCTAATGGATTCAACCATATTCTGACGCCATAGAAAGGGGGCGGCCTGATGCTGAAATTCATCATTGGCGCAATTGTCGGCGGGCTGGTCGGTTATGGGCTTTATCGTTTTGTCGGTTGTTCGACCGGCGCTTGCCCCATGACCTCCAATCCTTATGTTTCCACCATCGGAGGCGCTGTTCTCGGCCTGCTTTTTGCCGGTTCCGTATAAGGTAAAGAGAATCGAGCCCATCCGGTTCTGCCACAGCGAAGGCCTGTTATCTTGAAAGATAGCAGGTCTTTCGCCATGCGACCGCCATGTTGCCGCGATGTGACCGCAGGCTTATTTTCAGCCTATTTTTCCACCTTTTCAGCCAAAAACAAAAGCCCACCATCTTATGAGATAGCAGGCTTCTTGGTGGGGCTAACTGGGCTCGAACCAGTGACCTCTTGCATGTCAAGCAAGCACTC
>DAIMZM010000137.1:0-3863 GCA_036733985.1 Bacillota bacterium | reverse complement strand
CCCCGCTGCCTGCTGCAGGCAGCCCGGCTCATGCCCCAGGTGGATTTGGAGCTGGTGCGGATCAGCCTTTTTGAAGACCGCAGCTATGCCAATTTGAAGATGATGGGGGTTTGCCTGGACAATCTGGCGGTGGATTGCCAAGGCCTGCTTTGCTATAGCTACATAAGCCGGGCTGAGCGGGAACGCTACCAGGCTTCCGCCCTGGACTGCCATAATATCGTCAACTATACCCTGGCCCTCTCCGGCGTGAAAATGGGCATTCTCTTTGAGGAATACGCGGATCAGGTAAAGATCAGCTTCCGCTGCCGCCGGGGCTACCGGGTGGACGAGCTGGCCCGGCAATTCAACGGCGGCGGCCATCTGCTGGCCGCCGGCTGCAAGCTCCCGGGCAGCCTGGATAGGGCTCTGCCCCAGGTCATCGCCGCGGCCCGGCGACTTTTTCCTGATCAAGGGTGCTGATGGAATGGTATTATTGAAAGCTGGAAAAGGTTTCTATATGCTTAAAAGCTTAAAACCATCCTTTTCATGTAAGAAAAGGATCAAAAGAACTTTAAATAGGCTAAGCATGTAAGGGCAGGCAAGTATTCTACTTTACTTTAAAGTGCTTTCGCTTCCTTTCTTGAAAGAAAGGAAGGGTCTTAAAGGTTTTAATAATCTTCAAACAAGGATTAACATGGACGGATTCATCAATTTAGATAAAGACGGCGGCCCCAGCTCCCAGGGGGCGGTGGCCGGCATCAAGCGGCTGCTCCGGGTCAAGGCCGGGCATTGCGGGGCCTTGGATCCTATGGCCACCGGGGTGCTGCCGATTTGCCTGGGCCGGGCCACCCGGCTTGCCGAGTACATTATGGGCAGGGAAAAAAGCTATCTGGCGGAGATTTGCTTCGGCGTGGAAACCGACAGCTATGACGCCCAGGGCCTGGTCCTGGCGGAACAGGACGCCGGCCAGATCAGCGGGGCCATGGTGGAAGCGCTGCTGCCCCGGTTTACAGGCCTGATCCTGCAAAGGCCGCCGGCCCTCTCCGCCTTGAAGCGGGGGGGCGAACCCCTCTATAAGAAGCAGCGCCGGGGGGAGGCGGTGGAAGTGGCGCCCCGGCCGGTGCGGATCTACGGCCTCAGGCTTAAGGATTTTCAGCCCGGACCCCGGCCCAGGGCTTTACTGGAAATCGACTGCGGCCAAGGCGCCTATATCCGTTCCCTGGCCCATGACCTGGGGCAAGCCCTGGGCTGCGGCGGCCACCTGACCCTGCTGCGCCGCTTGCGGGTAGGGGATTTTACCTTGGAAAACAGCTATACCCTGGCGCAAATCAGCGGCTTGATTGAAGCGGGGCGGGCGGATTTCCTGATCCCCATGAGCCAGGCTTTGGCCCATTTGCCCGGCTTTCAGCCGCCGGCGGAAACGCTGTGGCGGGTGGCCCACGGCAATGATATCAGCCTGCCGGATCATGCCTACCGGCCTGAGCCGGCCCTCCGGCTGCTGGGAGCGGACGGGGAGGTGCTGGCCATCGGCCATATGACCCAAGGGGAGGGGACTCTGCTGAAAATCGATAAGGTGCTGGTGGCGGCGGAGCGCTTTGACCAGCAGCGGCCGGTGACGGTTTGCGCCATCGGCAATTTTGACGGCCTGCACTTGGGGCACCGGGCCCTGTTCCAGGTGGCGGCGGAGAAGAAACGGCAATGGGGCGGCGTCAGCGCCATGGTGACTTTTGCCCCCCATCCCCTGGCCCTGATTAAGGGGGAAGCGCCGCCCATGCTGATCGGGGACGGTCTCAAGCAGGCCATGCTGCGGGAAAGCTTTGGCATTGACCGGGTGGTGACCCTGAATTTTGACCGGAAGCTGATGAACAGCAGCCCGGAAGCTTTTGTGGACGAAGTGGTGGTGGGCAGCTTAAAGGCCCGCCAGGTGGTGGTGGGCTATAATTTCACCTTTGCCGCCCATGGGGAAGGCACCGCCCGCCTGCTGCGGCGGCTTTGTGAGGAGCGGGGCGTGGAAGTGACCATTGTGGACGAGGTCAGCAGCGCTTACGGCGTGGTCAGCTCCACCCATATCCGCCGGGCTTTGCGCCAGGGGGAGATGGCGGCGGTCAACGCTATGCTGGGCTATTGGTTCACCGTGGCCGGGATCGTGGTGCGGGGCAATCAGCTGGGGCGCTGCTTCGGCTATCCCACCGCCAATCTGACCGTAGCGGAGCGGCAGGCCATGCCGCCCCGGGGCGTTTACGCGGCCCGGGTGCTGTATCAGGGCCGGAGCTATGGATCCGTGGTGAACTTCGGGGTCAAACCCACCATTGGCGGGGAGGTGAAACCCCTGGTGGAAGCCCATCTCTTTGATATGGAAGCTGAGCTGTACGGGGAGGAACTCCGGGTCTGTTTCGGTCAATTCCTCCGGCCGGAACGGCGCTTTGCCCATACGGATGAGCTGATCAGCCAAATCAGCGCGGACAGCCAGGCTGCCAGGGCCTTTTTAAGCAGCCAAGCGGAAAATTGCCACTTGCCAAAACCGATTTTTTGAGATATAATATTCAAGTTGTTAACCCTGCCTGGGGACAACGCTGCTCCGGCGTGTGCTCGGACAAGGGCGCTTATTAAATTACAGGAGGTTTTACCATGGATTCTGCCATCAAACAGGAAATCATTGAAAAATACCGGGTGCACGAAACCGACACCGGTTCCCCGGAGGTTCAGATCGCGGTGCTGACCTATCAGATCAGCCATCTGACCGAGCATCTGAAAGTCAACAAAAAGGACTTTCACAGCGAACGGGGCCTGCTGAAAATGGTTGGCCGCCGCCGCGCCCTGCTCAATTACCTGAAGAAAAAGGATATTGACCGTTACCGCAAAATCATCACGTCCTTAGGCCTGCGCCGCTAGTCGCCGCAGCCGGGAATCTGGAAAAAGAAAGACGGCTTGGGGAAACCCGCCGTCTTTTTTGCTGCCTTGGCCAGAGCCGGCTTTAGGCCTGCCCCGGCTTTATTGCCATGGGCCATGGTTTTTGCTATAATAAAGGTGTTCGAGGTAAGTAAGGAGGTTATGATATGAAAAGATACTTATTCCTGGCCGTACTGGTTTTGGCCCTGGTTTTGGCCGGCCTGCCGGCTTTGGCCGCGGATAGCGGCCCGGCTCCGGGAGACAGCGCCGTCTATTTCAAGGGCGAGCCCCCCTTCGCTGATCAGGAAACCATCGCTAACCAGTTGGCCGTGGCCGTCCTGGTCAAGCTGGGGGTGATCGACGGCTATCCGCAGGCGGACGGAACTTATCAATTTGACCCGGACCGCGTCGTCACCCGGGCGGAAATGGCCAAGATCATCAGCGTCATTGCCAGCGGCGGCCAGGATGTGGCGGCTTATCAGAATATCGTGGCCGCTGAATTCGCGGATGTGCCCGCTGATTATTGGGCCAGGCCCTATGTGGCCTATTGCGCCGCCGCCAATATCATCACCGGCCGGGGGGACGGCAAATTTTACCCGGAGGCGCCGGTGACCAATCCGGAAGTGCTGAAAATGCTGCTGGTGGCCCTGGGTTACAGCCCGGCGGCCTATGGCCTGGTGGGGAACGGCTGGCAGGATCATACCCAGGCCCTGGCCAAGGAAAGCGGCCTGATCTTCCCTGGGGGCAAGGCGGATAACAGCGGCCGGGGCTGTGACCGGGACAATATGGCGCTCCTGGTTTACCAGGCCCTGTTCACGAAAACCGCCGGCGGCAACCAGCCCTGGCTGGCCGCCCGCCTGGGTGCGGAGCGGCTCAGCGAGATCAACGTCTATATCAGCCAGCTGATCACTGAGCCGGAGCCGGAAAAGGTGGTCCAGATGAAGGATCTGCCCACCCATATCGAGCTGACCGCTTTTATCGACGCCTCTTCCGTT
>DAIMZM010000136.1:0-3882 GCA_036733985.1 Bacillota bacterium | reverse complement strand
GGGTCATGCCCATGGGGATCTCCACCAGGCCGCCCCGCTTGATCTTGCCGGTGAGGGCAAAGACCTTGGTGCCCTTGCTGTTCTCCGTGCCCAGGGCGGCGAATTTCTCGCCCCCATTGCTGATAATCCAGGGCACATTGGCAAAGGTCTCCACATTATTGATATTGGAAGGCGCGTCTTTATAGCCCCGCTGAGCTGGGAAGGGGGGCTTCAGCCTGGGCATGCCCCGCTTGCCCTCCAAGGATTCCAGCAGCGCCGTTTCCTCGCCGCAAACGAAAGCGCCCGCGCCGGCCTTGATCCGCATGCTGCAGCTGAAATCCGTGCCCAGGATGCGGTCGCCCAGGAGGTTGGCCGCCTTGGCCTGGGCCATGGCGTTTTCCAAACGGACGATGGCCAGGGGGTATTCGGCCCGGACGTAGACGATGGCTTCCTCCGCGCCGATGGCATAGGCGGCGATCATCATGCCTTCCACCAGCTGATGGGGGTCGCTCTCGATCAGGGCCCGGTCCATGAACGCGCCGGGGTCGCCTTCGTCCGCGTTGCAGACCAGGTATTTATGGTCACCCTTGGCATTCCGGGCAGCGTTCCACTTGAACCAGGTGGGAAAGCCCGCGCCGCCCCGGCCTGCCAGGCCGGAAATTTTGATTTCTTCGATCACCCGCTCCGGCGTCATTTGGGTCAGCACCTTGCGCAGGGCCTGGTAGCCGCCCTCCGCCAGATAGGCGTTGATATCCGTGGGATCGATGACGCCGCAATGGGCCAGGGCGATCCGGGTCTGGCGGTCCAGGAAGGCCTCGTCCTCCGGCTTGATGAACAGATCAGCCAAAGGCTCCAGGTTGCCCTCTGCCGCGGCCTGGGCGATCCGGGCCCCGTCGCTTTGCTTCACCGAGACCAGCCGTTTCAGCAAGCGGCCTTCCTCGTCATAGAGATCCACAATGGGCTCCAGATAGCACATGCCGATGCAGCCGCTGACGCCCAGCTGGAAATCCTGGCCCAGGCCGGGCTGCTGCTGCAGGGCTTCGTAGACCTTTTTCGCGCCGGCGGCAATGCCGCAGCTCCCTTGTCCGACAATGACTTTCATGCTTTGCCCTCCTCTCCGGCAGCCATATCCTTCAGGATGGAGCGGACTTTATCCGCGGTCAAATTACCGTAGGCCTCGCCGTTGATCATCATCACCGGCGACAGGCTGCAGCAGCCCAGGCAAGCCACGCTTTCCAGCGTGAACAGGCCGTCCTCTGTGGTTTCGCCGTCCTTGATGCCCAGCGCTTCGTTGATAACCTGCTCGATACGCTCCGAACCGTTCACATGGCAAGCGGTGCCCTGGCAGAGCTGGATCAAATACTTGCCCACCGGTTTCAGGCGGAACTGGCTGTAAAACGTGGCGACGCCCATGATTTTGGCCGGCGTCACATTCAGCCGGCGGCCAATGGTATAGACGCTGTCAGCGGGTATGTAACCGAAGATACCCTGGGTTTCCTGGAGAATGCTGATCAGGCTGCCTTCTTCCGGCGCATAGCGCGCCAGCGCCTGTTCCAGCCGCTCCTGCTTACTCTGATCCTGGATGATCATCCCTTTGCCCCCTTCCAAAAATTCCCGTTGATCAAAAGCGGGCGGCGCGCATAACAGCCTCCCATCCTAACCAACATCTTCATTATAAACTATTTAACCCTGTTTGTCGTCCAAAATATCGATCTTTTTTTTGCCAAAAATACAATGCCGTGGCGGCGGACCGGTCTTTGGAAATAAAAAGCATGCCGCCCCTGTTCAAAGCCGAAGGAGCGGCATGCCCTAATCCTGTTTAATCAGGCCTTTTTCTATTTGGCCAGCAGCTTTTCGATCTCAGCGTAGAACTCGTCATGGCTGGGAATGATGGAAGCGTAATAGAGCTTGCCATTCATATACAGAGAGGGCAGAGCCGGTACCTGCATCTTCTTGGTGCGGGCGATGCCTTCCCTGGTGCTGTACTTATATTCATGGGCTTCAATGCGGTCGCCGTATTTGGCCACGGCGTCCTGGACGATGGCCCACATATAGGTGCAGGCGGCGCAGGAAGCGCTGTCCAGGGTCATGGCTTCGATCAAGGGTTTTTCCAGATGCTCATAATCCGGCAGCTCCACATCGTAATCATCGCCCACGCTCTCATAATTCTTGACCAGTTCCCGGTATTTATCAATATCCCGCACGGTTTCCGCCACAGCGATGGCGTTTTCAATGGGGATATCATAAGGCATATCGCAGCCCGGGGAAACGATCAGGTTCAGCCGGTCCACGCTGTCCACCATATCCACCACGAACTTCATATTGTCCTGCTGATTGCCGAAGAGCATGGTGGTGGTCAGGGGGATATTGCCGCCGATGGTAATATTATAGCGGTCGGTGATTTCTTTGGCCGTGGCCATGGGAATGTTCTCGTCAATGCTGATGCCGTCGGGATTGGTTTTGCACATCACCTCAATGTTCCTGAGGGCATTGCCGCACACAAAGAAGCTGGACTGCAGGCCCTTAGCCCGGATATAGTCATTGATGCGGCTGTAGGGCTCATGGAGATAGGCGGTGAAATGCTCAGGGGAGATCTGGCTGACCAGGGGATCTACCGGCGCGATCACAACGGCGCCGGCTTCCGCGTACATATCGATCATAGCCAGGGCCTGTTTGGTGGCATAATCCATCAGCTTTTTCACCTGTTCCGGATTCTTCTTCATATCCAAGAACAGCTTAGTGCCCCGGAGATGGGAAGCCAGGGTAAAGGGGCCGCAGAACAAGCCGTACAGGGCGACCCGGTCGCCGATGGCGGCGGAGAGGCGGCGGCAGACGTCCATGACCAGGGGGATGCGGCCGTCATTGGGGCCGATCACCAAATCCGGGATCTCGTCGCTGCCGGCCAAAGGATGGGAGGTTACCGAGGGGGGATTATCCTTGGCCCACATCAGGTCACAGCCTAAAATCTCCGCCTCCAGCTGCAGATCAAAGGACACGGGCAGGCCATCAGGCATATAGAGCCGGTCGGCCTCCAGCAGGGATTCGTAGAGCTTGTCCGCGCTCTGCAGAACCTCGGTGGCGTCATAACCTTTCAGTTTGCCGGCATGGACCCCGGTAAACGGCACCCAGGGCAGCCGCTCCACAGGCTCATGGCGCAGGGTGGCTTGAATAAGCGCTTTTCCGTTCATGCATTTTCCTCCGTTCATTTTTTGCTGCTGATATGGTTTTGAGCCTTCAAATCAAAGACCTGTATAGGTTTTGCCTTTTCCACAAATATAATAACCTGTTTTAAGGTAAAATTCAATACATAATCACAAAATCTTTTATGGTAAATAAAAATTTTTGTGAATTGCTATTGAATTTCGTCGAAAAATCCGCTATACTGAATAAGGGATATTCGGATACGAAAAGCAAGCAAGTTGCGGCAGTTGGTTCAGCTGACCGCTTATTAACATTTCAGGAGGAAAGTATATGTCAAAGACAAAAATCGTTATCGCCCTGGGCGGCAATGCCCTACAGGACGCTCACGGCCCCGCCACTGCCGAGGCCCAGCTGGAAGTGGTGAAACGCACTTGCGGCTTTGTGGCGGATATTGAGTGCGACGGTTATGAGATTGCCATTGTCCATGGCAACGGACCCCAGGTGGGACGGATCCTGCTGGCCAGCGAAACCGCGAAAGACGTGACCCCGGCCATGCCCTTTGACGTCTGCGGCGCCATGAGCCAGGGCTATATCGGCTACCATATCCAACAGGGGCTGCGCCAGGCCCTGCTGGAAAGAAACCGCGGCGATATCCCGGTGGTCACCCTGGTCACCCAGGTGGTAGTGGATCGAGAAGACTCCGGCTTTAAAAACCCCACCAAGCCCATTGGCCCCTTCTACAGCGAAGCTGAAGCCAAGACC
>DAIMZM010000135.1:0-3885 GCA_036733985.1 Bacillota bacterium | reverse complement strand
CATCGGTGAAAATACCAGGGTTGAGGGAGACGGCACGCTGGATTTCACCGGGGACGCCTTGCTCTATGATACAGCCAATATTGAAGCGTTGGCGGCGGCCGGCCAGATCTACGTTGGCGCGGGAAGCACCGTCAGTTTTTCCGCCATCCCGGATGCGGCAGGCAATCAGCTTATCGGTGCGGACAGCCTGGACATTACCGAGGGCTATGTGGAACTGAAGCTTTATGGGACGGATGGCATGGAGCTGATCCTGCCGGAGGATGCGGAAGCCACGATCGAAGGCCACTTTATGGATGGAGACGCTAACGGCTACCGGATCGCTGAAGCTGATAAGCTCACAGTGGAAGGCGCACTGACATTAGATCACAAAACAGAGGTCAGCGGCAAGCTGGAGGTGGCCGCCACCGGCAGCCTGACCGTTAATGCAGGCGTAGAGCTATACCTGTTCCAGGCGAATCCTGGCGCGTTCTTTGGGGAGCTCACCAACAATGGCAACGTGACAAATAACGGCACAATTACCGTGGATGCTGAAGCGGTGTTCACCAATAACGGCACGATTACCGGAAGCGGCACGATCACCGGAATTGAATGACCAGGATTAATTCTTGACACGGATATTTTTAGCGGCGCTTACTGATTAAAAGATTAAAAGAAACCCTCCGGCAGGCCAGACCTGGCTTTCCCGGAGGGTTTCTTTGTCTGGCCGCCTGATTGCGGCGGGAAAGTTCAAGGTCTGGGTCGAGGCTTAAAGCCAGGTTGGTTTTGGGCTGGGGAAGAAAATATATTTCGGGAAAGGCCTTGACGGCATCGAACATATGTTCTATAATGGGCTTGTACCCCCACTTGCCGCATCCGACCCTCCGGAAAGGAGGAAGGATGGATCAGGAAAACCGGTTTCACTGTTTATGCTGCGGCAGGACTTTTCCCCAGCCTGGCCGCTATGCCGAGTTCCGGGGAGAATATTTCGGTTTCCCGGTTTGGGAACGGCTGCTTGGTTGTCCGTTCTGCGGCGGTGCTTTTGAGGAACAGCGTAAGGAGGCGAGATAAATGTCTAAACTGAACTGGCGGCGTATGGCGAAGGATTTGCTGTACAATCACCCGGCCCATCTGAAGCAGATCAAATACGGTGAGCTGGATATCATATTAGGCTCAGGCAAGCGCAGGGATAACCGTTACCGCCACGGCGGGCTGGCCGACCCCACCGCCCTCACCGCCCTGGCTCTGGGCGACCAGAGCCGGGAATGGCTGAAAAAGCAGGCGGCGGCCGGGGAAAAACTGGTGGCCCATTTGAATACCGGCCGCCGGCCGGACCGGAACAAGCTGCTGCTGCTGCAAATGGTCTATTTCCGCTTTACCCACAGCCTGCTGGGGGCCGCCGCCATCCTGGGGATCAGCGAGCGCACGGCCAAACGCTGGAATGGGGAAATGCTGGAATTCGTGGCCAGGGAAATGGGCTGGCTGGACTAGAAAAAGCAGCCGCCCCCTGAGGGGGCGGCTGGGCCTCGCAAGGGCTGGGTTGGCCTTTGCGGGGCGGAAAGCCCTCCGCCCCGGTTCAGGGACGGCTTGATCCGGCCCGGTGACGGCAAAGCCCGGCTCTTAGGGGGCCAGGACATAATCCCGGAATTCTTCCCGCAGGGAAGCGCCGGCCAGAAAGACCTGGACGCCCGCGGCGTTCAGGTCTTCCAGCATACGGGCCTCCTCAGCGGCTGCCAATTCCCGCTGGTCTTTAATCAAGGCAGGCAGGGCGGCCAGAAAAGCCTCCCGGCAGGTTTCGTCCAGGGCCATGAACCCGGCTTCGTTGACCAGGAGATTCAGCAAATCATAGCTATGGCCCAGCAGGCTGAGATAGGGCAGGCGATTGGCGTCCTTCTCCTGCCAGAAACGGGCCAGGGGCCCTTCCCCGCCGTCCAGGATTTCTTCATCCAGATCTTGGGGCAAACGCCAGAAAAGGGTGGCCCGGCTTTCCGCTCCCAAGGCGCTGAACATTGGCGAGAGCAGGGGCTGGATTTCTTCATCCACGGCAAAGCAAAGGCCCTGGAAATCCTGGGGACTAGCCAGGGGCTGGGAGGCGGCGGCAAGAACCCGCTCCCGGCCATACAGCCAGCCCAGGGAAAGCAGGCCCAGGCTGCCTAAGTCCTGGTTCAAGGCCTGGCCCCGGCTGCCCAGGGCAGCGGCCATGGCTTCTTCCGGACTGAGATAGGCAAAGGGTGGCAGCAGGCTGAGCCAGCCCGGGTCCGGCAGGTTTTCCGCGCTCAGGGCAAAGGCGATCTGGGCTGGGGTCAGCAGGACAGCCCCGGCCAGGCCCTGGGCTGCCAGCTGCAGCTGGGTCTCGGGGCCGCCCAGGCAATTGTCCGGATAAAGCTCGATTTTGAGCCTGCCCCGGCTTTCCAGCCACACGGTCTGGGAAAAGTTTTCCAGGGCCTGCTGCAAGGCGCTGTCCGGCCCTTCCCCATGGGCGATGCTGAAAACGACATCCGCATCCGGATCCACATCGGCCAGCAGCGCCGGCCGGGGCAGCGCCTCCGGGGCGGCGGGGCGGCCGCAAGCCCCCAGGACCAGCAGGGGCGGCAAATAAAAAAATAGCAGAATCAGCGCAAGAAAGCGGCAATGGCGGGGCATCTTATAAGCAGCCTTGGCCGAAAACTGCCGCTGATCTGTTGGCGGTCAGGCCCATGGGGCGGGCCGCCGGGCCAAAAGCCCGGGCCAACGCGATGGGCAGATCATTTTCAGGACGTTTAGGGGTATCCGGATGCATGCGCCGCCTCCTTCGGTAATCTTTTTCAGCAAGGACCCGGCTCTTTGGCTTAGCCGCTTATAGCATATCCCCGTCGGCGCAGCCCCAACCGGGGGATCAAGAAAAGTATAACATTGTCCAGCGAATTTAAAAACAATAGCAAACGGGAGAAAACAAATGAAAAGTAAAGAAAACGGACAAAATGAACCTGAAATCGGATGAAAATGGCGGTTGCATGTTTTGACTAAATTTGATTATTATAAAGCCGGTAAGTAGCACTCGAACGAAGTGAGTGCTAACAAAGATTAAGTTTAAGGAGGCTGAATTTATGAATATCAAACCGTTAGGAGACCGGGTGCTGATCAAGCTGCTGGACAGCGAGGAAACCACCAAGAGCGGCATTGTGCTGCCGGATACCGCTAAGGAAAAGCCCCAGGAAGGCGAAGTCCTGGCTGTGGGCCCCGGCAAGCTGATGGATAACGGCACGCTGGCCCCCATGCCGGTCAAGGCCGGGGATGTGGTGCTGTTTGCCAAATACGCGGGCACCGAGCTGAAACGGGACGGCGAGACCTATATGCTGCTGTCCGCCGAGCGGGATATTCTGGCCATTATGGGCTAGGCAAAGGCCAGGCCAATTGGATGTGAATAAATTATTCGGAGGTATTTACTATGGCAAAACAAATCGTATTTGACGCCGAAGCCCGCTATGCGCTGGAACGGGGCGTAAACGCTTTATCCGACGCGGTCAAGATCACCCTGGGTCCCAAAGGCCGCAACGTGGTTCTGGAAAAGAAATTCGGTTCCCCCCTTATCACCAATGACGGCGTGACCATTGCCCGGGAAATCGAGCTGGAAGATCCCCTGGAAAATATGGGCGCTCAGCTGGTGAAGGAAGTGGCCACCAAGACCAATGACGTGGCCGGCGACGGCACCACCACCGCCACCCTGCTGGCCCAGGCCATCATCCGCGAAGGTTTGAAAAACGTGGCCGCCGGCGCCAACCCCATGGTGCTGAAGCGCGGCATCGAGCAGGCTACCGCCGCCGCCGTGGACGTGCTGAAAGCCAACGCCAAGATGATCAAGGACAAGAAGGAAATCAGCCAGGTGGCCACCATCTCCGCCAATGATCCGGAAATCGGCAGCGTCATCGC
>DAIMZM010000134.1:0-3997 GCA_036733985.1 Bacillota bacterium | reverse complement strand
AGCAGATAAGCATCCAGCACCTGCAGGGCCTGGCCGGCCAAAGGCTGCAGCCGGGGCTTGCCGCCTTTGCCCAGAACCCGCACATAGCCCCGCTCCCAATCGATATCCCCCACATCCAAGCCGGCCGCCTCCGAGACCCGGAGGCCGGTGGCGTAGAGCAGCTCCAGGATGGCCCGGTCCCGCTTGCCCAGGAGCCCGGCTCCCGGGGCCTCCAGCACCGCGGTGATCTCATCATAATAGAGAAAATGGGGCAAACGGCGCTCCGCCTTAGGGGTGGACAGGCGCTGGGCATAATCATGGGGAACAGCGCCGATCCGATAGAGGTACTTATAGAAGCTGTGCAGGGTAGCCATATGCCGGTTGACGCTGCTGGCCTTCAGCTTCCGGGTCTGCCGCAGCATCCGCAGATAAGCCCGGATATGCCCTTCGGTGAGCCGGCTGATATCCAGCTGTTCCGGGCTAGCCACCTCTTCCAATCCCGCACAGAAGGCGGCGAAATCCGCCAGGTCTGCCCGGTAATAGTAGAGGGTCAGAGGGGAAGCGTTCCGCTCCGCCGCCAAATAGGCGCAAAATTGGTCGATCAGCGCATTCATCATAACACCAAAGTATTAAAACAATATAAACTTGAACTTTTAAGCATGGTACAGCTGATAATAAATACCCTTTTGAGCCAGGAGTTCCTCATGGGTGCCGCTTTCGGCAATGCCCTCCTCGGTCAGCACCCAAATGATGGAGGCCCGCTGAATGGTGCTGAGCCGGTGGGCGATGGTAAAGGTGGTGCGGCCTTCCGCCAGGACTTCCAGGGATTGCTGGATCACCCGCTCGCTTTCATTGTCCAAAGCGCTGGTGGCTTCGTCCAGGATCATGATGGGCGGATTTTTCAGGAAAGCCCGGGCAATGGACAGCCGCTGTTTCTGCCCGCCGGACAGGCGCACGCCCCGCTCGCCGATGAAGGTATCGTAGCCCTGGGGCAAAGCCATGATGAACTCATGGGCATTGGCCCGTTTGGCCGCGTCCATCAGCTCCGCCTCGCTGGCGCCGGGGCGGCCATAGGCGATGTTTTCCCGCACCGTACCGGCAAAGAGGTACACATCCTGCTGCACCATGCCGATATTGGCCCGGAGGGACTTCAGGGTCAGCTTGCTGATATCCTGGTCATCAATGAGGATGCTGCCGGAAGTGACCTCGTAAAAACGGGGGATCAGATTGCAGAGGGTGGTTTTGCCCGCGCCGGACGGGCCCACCAGGGCCACGTTATCCCCGGGCTTCACATGAAGGTCGATATCGGAAAGGATTTCCTGATCCGGCTGGTCCGGATAGCAAAAGCCCACATGGTTGAATTTGATATCCCCCTTCACCTCCTTCAGCTCTGTCGCGTCCGGAGCGTCCTTGATGGTCAGGGGCTCGTCCATGATCTCATAGAAGCGCTCGATGCCGGTCATGCCCTTCTGGAACTGCTCGGTATAATCCACGATCCGCCGCACCGTGGTCAGGAGCATCTGCACATAAAGCAGGGCGGACACCAGGCCCCCCGGCGTCAGGCTGCCGGCCTTGACCATAAAAGCGCCCATAAAGACCACGATCACATACATCAGCCCGTCAAAGCTGCGGGTGGTCACGGCCTGCCCGGCCATGGCCTTATAGATATGCTCCTTCATGGTCAGGAATTTCTGATTGTCCTCGTCGAATTTCCGCTTCTCATAATCCTCATTGGTAAAGGATTTCACCACCCGGATGCCCAGCAGGCTGTCCTCCACCCTGGCGTTCAGCTCGCCTACCTGGCGGCGGGATTCCCGCCAGCCCTGGCGCATCTTACGGTTGAAGTGGCTGACAATCACCAGCATCAGGGGGAGCACGGCAAAAAGCGCCACCGCGAACCAGATATTCATGTTGGCGATGATCACGAAAGCCGTCACGGCCTTGATAGCGGCAATGAGGAATTCCTCCGGGCAATGGTGGAAAAACTCGGTGATCTCAAACAGGTCCCCGGTAATGCGGGCCATGATCTGCCCCACCTTGGCTGAGCCGAAATAAGAGAAAGACAGCTGCTGCACATGGCTGAACAAATCATTGCGCATATCCGTTTCCATGCGGGCGCCGATGATATGCCCCACCCCGGTCATATAATAAACCGCCACGCTGTCGATGATCCGCAAGCTCAGATAGAGGAAGCCGCAGCTCAGGATCACCCGGACGGTCAAGGCGTCCAGGTCGCTAAGAGCGGTATCGGTGATGAAGCGGATGATCAGGGGCAGGACGATTTCGCAAAGGGTGGTCAGGGCCGCGCAAAGCAAGTCCAGGGCCACCAAGCCCAAATATTTCTTATAGTAAGGCGCGAATTTCTTGATCAAGGCGGTATTCTTCATGGCAAATCCCTCCTTAAGCTGTCCAAACAGCTGTCCAGGGCGGCCAGGGCCCGGGCCCCATAAGCGGTTTTCCGCTCCGCTTTGCGCCGGGGCTGCTGCTCCAGGGGCGGGAACAGGCCGAAATTGATATTCATGGGCTGGAAATCCGCCTTTGGCGTTTGCAGGAAAGCCAGCAAAGCGCCAAGGGCCGTTTCCCGGGGCAAATCCGGCAAAGGCCGGCCTTGGGCCTCCGCCGCGGCAAAGATCCCGGCCAGCAGGCCGGAGGCAGCGGATTCCACATACCCCTCCACACCGGTGATCTGGCCGGCGAAATAGAGGCTGGGCCGGGTTTTCAGCCGCTGGAACGGATCCAGCAGCTGGGGGGAATTGAGATAAGTATTGCGGTGCATGGCCCCGTAGCGCAGGAACTCCGCCTGGGCCAGGCCGGGTATCATGCGGAACAGCCGCTGCTGTTCCCTTTGCAGCAGCCGGGTCTGGCAGCCCACCAGATTGTACATGCTGCCCAAAGCGTCCTCTTTCCGCAGCTGCAGCACCGCGTAGGGCTGCTCCCCGTCCGGCTTCCTCAGGCCCACCGGCTTCAAAGGGCCGAAGCGGATGGCGTCCTGGCCGTAGCGGGCCAGGCTTTCCAGGGGCATGCAGCCGCTGAAATGCTTCTCTTCCTCAAAATCCCGGAGGGGAAAGCGCTCCGCCTGGATCAGTTCCTGATAAAAGACCAGGTATTGCTCCTTATCCAGCGGGCAGTTCAAATAATCGCTGCCTTCGCCCTTGCCATAGCGGGAAGCGAAATAGGCCAGCTCCAGATCCACGCTCTCCGCCGAGACAATGGGGGCGATGGCGTCATGGAAAAACAGCTGGTCCCCGCCGGTCAATGCTTCAATGGCCTGGGTCAGGCTGTCGGAAGCCAGGGGCCCGGCGGCCACGATAGTCAAGCCCTCCGGCAGCTCCGTGACTTCCCGGCGGATCAAGGTGAGGCCCGGTTCCTGGCGCAGCAGGGCTTCCACCCGGGCGGAAAAAAGCCCGCGATCCACGGCCAGGGCGCCGCCGGCAGGCACCCTGGTGGCGTCCGCCGCCGCCATGATCAGGGAATCCAGCCGCCGCAGCTCTTCTTTCAGCAGGCCCACGGCGTTTTCCAGCCCCGCGGCTCTGAAGGAATTGCTGCAAACCAGCTCGGCAAAGCCGCCGCCCTGATGGGCCGGGGTCATTTTCAGGGGCCGCATTTCATAAAGCCGCACCTCCACCCCGCGCCTCAGCAATTGCCAGGCCGCTTCCGCCCCGGCCAGGCCCGCGCCAATGATATTGACGCCGGCCATGGCTAAGCCTGCCCGGCTTCTGCTTTTTTCTTCGCCGGCCTGCCCTTGGGCTTTTTGGGTTCATTGGCCTGGGGAGTCGAAAACCAGTTTTTCAACACTTTTATATACAATAATATTTCTCCCGATCCGCGCCCGGTTTCCTGGATGGTAGCCGCCAGCGCCGTGGTAGCCACCCTGGCTTCCATTTTCATGGGCGCTTTAAGTGACCGCATCCGCCACCGCTGGGGACGCAAACCTTTCCTGCTGATCGGCTACTTGGCTTGGGGGATCACCACCGCGTTATTCCCGACTGCGGCTCTGTTCCACAGCATCGGTGTGGCT
>DAIMZM010000133.1:0-4030 GCA_036733985.1 Bacillota bacterium | reverse complement strand
CCAGGTGAACTTCTGCTATGAGCGGCAGATGGATGAGATCGCCAAAAGACTGGGTATGGACCCCTATACCCTGCGGAAGAAGAATCTGCTGCGAAACGGCGACCCCCTCTGCACCGACTTCATCCCCCGGGGCCATGTGGCCCTGGAGGAATTGCTGGACCAGGTTTGGGCTGAGCTGAAGGATCCGGCCAAAACCAAAGGGCCGAAAAACAACGGCAAGCGTTTGCCGGACGGCCGCTTATTTGGCCAAGGCATTGCCTGCGGCATGATGGGCTATGGCCGCCTCTGCTTCCTCCATGACAATTCCCGGGTGGCCCTCCGCCTGGAGCTGGACGGCAGCGTGACCCTGCGGGCCGGCGTGCCGGATTTAGGCGGCGGCCAGGCCAGCGTGCTCTGCCAGATTGCCGCCGAGGAACTGGGCCTGGCCATGGCAGATATCCATGCTTATATCATGGATACCCATCTGACGCCCCTCTGCGGCACCACCACCGCCACCCGCCAGCTGTACATGAGCGGCAATGCCTGCCTGGAAGCGGTGAAGCCCCTGAAAGAACGGCTGGCCCGGAAAGCGGCGGAAATCATCAAGGCCGAGTTCTGGCCCCCCCGCAGCCAGTCCGGCTATGCCTGGGAGCCGGATCTGGAAAATATCTACGCCCAGCTGGAATTCCATGACCGCCGGATCTACTACTCCCCGGATCCGCAAAAGGGCGTGGCTTTCCAAACCGTGGTGGCCCATCTGGCCAATGAGGGCGGCGAGCTGTTCAATGAGGGCCAGTTTAACGCCCCGGCTGTGGAGGTGCCGGATCTGGCGGATATCAAGGGCGAAATCCTGCCGGATATGACCTATACTTGCCATGGGGTGGAAGTGGCGGTGGACGGACAGACCGGCGAGTACCAGATCCTGCGTATCATCGCCGCCATTGATTGCGGCAGGGTGGTGAACCGCAACAGCGCCGAGGGCCAGCTGGAAGGGGGAACCGTCTATAACCTGGGCTGGCTGAGGGAAACGCCCCACTGGGAGCGGGGTATGACCAAGGGCAACAGCTTCTCCACTTACCTGATTCCCACAGCGGCGGATACGCCGGATATCGAAACCATCCTGCTGGAAAGCCGGGGCGGCCTGGGCCCCTACGGCGCCAAGGGCATTGGCGAGCCTGCGGATAATTCCATTGCCCCGGCAGCGGTGAACGCCATCTGCGACGCCACCGGGCTCAGCTTCAACTCCAATTTCATCACCCCGGAAGTGCTGCTGAAAGCGCTGAAGTCCCGGGAAACCTGAAAAGAAGCCTTATCCGCATAAACCTGCAATAAAAGAACGGCCCCGGGGCCGTTCTTTTATTGCACTGATAGCACAAGCATGGGGATAAAATCTGTTGACAAAAGGTAAATGCGCCTTTATGGCGAAATTAATATTTTTAGCGATAAAATAATCTAAGCCCAAGAAAAAATCCGGGAGGATAACTCTTTGAACGAAGATCAAAAAGAGAGACAGGATGCAGCCAATCGCCTTAGCGAAGGGGAAAACCAGGTATCCCAGCCCAAAGAATTGACCAAGACGGAGGAAGCGGAGATCTCCCTGCCCTTGTCCGCCCGCCGGGAGCAGGGCGGCTTTCCCGGGGAGGAGACGGGCCAAGGCTATATCCCGCCGCCGCCGCCGGAGCCGGATTGGAAAGCCATCCCCACCGCCGCCGGTTTCAGCGCCCGGGCCCTGACGGAAGGGGCGATGATGATCGCCATTGCCTTGCTCCTGGCCTTTCTCGGCAATTATGTGCCGGTGCTGAATTTCCTGGGCCAGCTGCTGTTCCCCCTGCCCATTGCCATCCTGGTCTTCCGCCGGGGCCTTCAGGTGGGCATGGTGGCCACCGTGGCCCTGTTCGGCCTGTCCCTGACCTTTCTGCCCATTGCCCAGGCGGTTTATATGATCGTCCAGTACGGGTTGCTGGGCCTGTTCCTGGGCTATTGTTACCGCAATGGCCGGAAACCCCTGTTCACCCTGGGGATCGCTACCATGATCGCCGCTGCCGGGGCCATGATTTCCCTGGTGCTGACCTTGTTTATTTCCGGCCTGCCCATTTCGTCCCTGCTGGCCCAGGCCGACGCCATGGTGGCGGAAATGATGCAGATGATGAAGGAAACCGGATCCCTGGACGCGGCGCTGGCTGCCCGGAATATCTCCATGGCGGAATTCACAGCGGACGCCCAGGCCTTTGTGCGGAAGCTGCTGCCGGCGGCCATGATCCTGTCCGCCATGTTCATGACCCTGATCTGCTACCTGGTTTCCGCCAAGGTGCTGCGGCGGCTGCGCTACCCCATTCCCCAGCTGCCCCCCTTCACAGCCTGGCGCATGGATTGGCGTTTGACTTGGGGGCTGATCCTGGGCCTGTTTCTGGGCTGGTTCGGCCGCCAGTTCGGCCTGGCCTGGATGGAAAGCCTGGGGGATAATATCTCCTATGTTTTCGGCGGCGTGATCCTGGTCTGCGGTATTTCCCTGGTGCTGTGGCTGCTGAAGCACAGCAACCTGAATATCATTTTCAAAGCCCTGATCGTCGTGGTGGTGCTGCAGTTTTTCTCCATAGCCATCTATCTGGTGGTGCTGCTGGCGGTTTTCGACGCCCTCCGGGATCTGCGGCCCTGGTTTACCGCGCGTATCGATAAAAGCCAGCGTTTCAGGAAAAAGGACTGAAAGCTGGGAAAGATTAAACGCCGAGGAGGTTGGATATGAAAGTCATATTATTACAGGACGTGCGGGCCTTGGGCCGCAAAGGCGAGGTCAAAGAGGTGGCGGACGGCTATGCCCGGAATTTCCTTTTTCCCAAGAAGCTGGCCCAGCCGGCGGATAAGGCTAACCTGAACATTTTGGATCATGAGACTAAGCTCAAGATGATCCGCGAGCAAAAGCTGCAGGAAAACGCGGAAAAACTGGCCCGGGAATTAAAGGACAAAGTAGTAGTGATCAAGGCCAAGGCCGGCGAGGCCGGGCGGCTGTTCGGCTCCGTGACCAATGGGGATGTGGCCGCGGCCCTGGCGGATCTGGGTATCCATGTGGATAAGAAGAAGGTGGAGATAGCCGAGCCCATCAAGACCCTGGGCCGCTATACCGCTGTTTTGAAGCTATACACCAATATCACTGCCGAAGTGGCCATCGAGGTACGGGATGCAGCCCAATCCTGAACAGCCCCAGCGGATACCGCCCCATAATCTGGAGGCGGAGCGGGCTGTGCTGGGCGCCTGCCTCCTGGACTCCCAGGCCGCCGCCAATGTCCGGGCCCAGCTGAAGCCGGAGGATTTCTACGCCCCCCAGCATCAGCTGGTCTACGGCTGCGTGGCCCGGCTGGTGGATAACGGCAAGCCCGCCGACCCGGTCACCCTGGGGGATCTGCTGCGGGAGGATGGGGATTTGGAGCGGGCCGGCGGCATGGCTTATCTGTCCGGCCTGCTGGACGCGGTGCCGGCCCCGGCTGCCGCCGGCTATTATGCGGAAATCGTCCTGGAAAAAGCCAAGCTCCGGGCTTATTTAAACGTGGCTTCGCTGCTGCAGGCCAATATTTACGAGGGCGGCCATGAGGCTTCCGAGCTGCAGGCTGTGGCGGAGAAGGCCATTTTCGATATTGCCATGGGCCGCCGCCAGGGGGATCTGCATCCCCTTTCCGAGCTGCTGCCCCAAGTCTATGTGATGCTCAGCAATATCAAGGCTTCCAGCGGCATTATTGGCATACCCACTTTCGGCGAGCTGGATAAGCTCCTTTCCGGCCTGCAGAAAAGTGATTTGATCATCCTGGCCGCCCGTCCTTCCGTGGGCAAAAGTTCCATGGCCATTAATATCGCCCAAAACGCCGCGGCCCGCCATGGCAAGGTGGTGGCGGTGTTTTCCCTGGAAATGCCCAAGGAGCAGCTGGTTCAGCGTATGCTCTGCACCGAGGCGGAAGTGGATCAGGACCGGGCCAGGAAAGGCATGATCTCCAAAGAAGATTTCCGCCGCCTGAAAGCCGCCGTGGGCGCGCTGTCCGGCGCGGCCTTGTATATCGACGAC
>DAIMZM010000132.1:0-4088 GCA_036733985.1 Bacillota bacterium | reverse complement strand
TGAGAGAGAGGCGGTCATTCACTTTCAGACTGATACGCAAGCACTGAACGGGATCATGAATGACTTCCGGCGGCATTTGAAAATCTCCAAGCAGCTCCTGAATATCTATACCGCCGATACGTTTGCGCAGCTGCAGGAAGAGCATCTGAAGCTCCTTTATGCCGCGGGCAATAACATCAGCACCATGAATACTTTTTCCTCCATCACCATGCCCGAGCCCATCTTTATTCAGGCTTTGGACGATCTGGGCCTGGATAGCCTGACCAAGAAAAACACGCTGCGGCTCTTTCAGCTGAAATACAGGATCTTTCTCGAGAACCTGAAAAACCATACTTACCGGGAAATGCTGATCATCCCTGAGCCGCAGCGCCTGGCCAAAGAGGATTTACACCTGAACCTGACGATGTATTTCTGCAATCAAAATATGCCTTACCGCAGTCTCGGGGATATCCAGGATCATATCAGAAAAGTGATCTATTTGCTGGAAAACTACAAGAACTACCAGTGCTATCTGCTGCATGAAACCCCGTTTCATAATGTGCAGCTGCAGACCAAAGATAGCGGCGGCGTGGTTTTTACCAAAGAAAGCGACGCCACTTACACGTTCATCCTGACCCAGCAAAACATGACCCGCGTCTTCTACAATTACCTGGAAAACAGTATTTCCGAGCTGCCCAAACGCGGCCTGGACCGCCAATATACCGTCAACCGGCTCAAGGCGTACCTGGCGCTGTAAGATCCGCTTGACAGGCCATAGCGTTTAACGGTGAATACCCGGGGCTCAATAACCGGCTACGCCCAGCCTGCGGCAGTATGCCGCCGCTTTTTCATCCACATAGACGCCGTCCTGGGAGAAGATCTTGCCGTCAAAGCTGATGGTAGGATTCAGCACAATACCGTCGGTATGGGAAGCCGCGTTCCAGAAAGCCCCGCCCAGCGTCTTGCCCTGAGAGCCGAAACCAAACTCGATGCT
This sequence comes from Bacillota bacterium, assembly GCA_036733985.1. Taxonomy (GTDB): domain Bacteria; phylum Bacillota; class Dehalobacteriia; order UBA4068; family UBA4068; genus DAIMZM01. The sequence continues at coordinate 3,115 of DAIMZM010000132.1, read as the reverse complement.
GCCGAAGATCCGCTCGTCCTCGACAATACGGCCGGTGGGTTTCATGACCCCCGGATTGAACCCCCAGGAATAATGGGCCAAACGGAACATATTGGCGTCATCCCAGGATTCCAGCCAGTTTTTGAACAGCTGCGCTTGGGGCCCGCCCTCAATAGCGGTGATACGGCCCTGGTGCATCTGCAGGGTCACCCCCTCGTTCAGGATGCCGATCTCCTGGGGCGGGAAAATCGCGCCGTCCAGAACGATGACCCCCTCGATGGTTTCTTCCACCGGGCAGACTGTGACCTGGCCGTTCAGCATCACCGAACAGCCCTTGTGCGCAGCTTTCTGCCCGGAATGTTTGACGAAACGTTTCTTTTTATAGGCTTTAAGATCAGTGCCGCCCGGAGATTTGACGACGATCTCGTCGGCGGCGTCGATCACCCGGGTTAAATAATCGCCAAACTCCAGCACCACCGGCAGATCCACGTTGCCGATACAATTAACCAGCATTTGCACGTCCATGCCCAACAGGCAGGTGTGGCGGCAGCCGTTGGCAATGGCCTGGCGGTAGGCCGGACTATGCTGGGTCGTATTATAAGCAAAATCAATCCACACATCGCTGCCGGCAATCGCCTGGGCTACCGGCAGCGGCGGCTCGGTAAAGGCTTCCTTTTGCATGGGGTGGCGCAGCAGCAGCGGGATGGCGTCAATCATAAACGCCGCTTCCGCCACCGCGTTGGCAACCCGCATGTCGCTGGCGGTATCCACGGTGATCAATACCGTTTCCCCCGGCTGCGTCAACATGACATCCCGTACCACTGTCAAAGCGGCCCGGGCCGTTTCCAGGTTTTTATACTCGCCGCGCATTTCAATTCCGATCGGATATTCCATATGCCGCCCTCCTAAACGATTACCGATTATTTCAGCAGATTATATAGCGCTTGGGCATAGATCTTGGCGCAGAGGATCAGGTCGTCTACCAGGATATATTCATTACGTTCATGAGCCAGCTCCCGCTGGCCGGGGAAGAGGGGGCCGTAAGCCACGAAGTTGTTCAGCGCCCGGCAATAAGTGCCGCCGCCAATGGTCACAGGTCCTTCATCGCGGCCGGAAGTCTGCTGATAAGCCTGGAGCAAAGACTGGATCAGGAAGGAATCCTTGGGCACCAACAGCCCGGGTTTATCCTGCAGCAATGCCACCGGCAGCCGCCTTTTGGCAAAAGCCTGCACAATATTGCGCCATAACTCCTCCCGCTGCTCTAAATTGGGGTAGCGCAGATCAAAGGAAGCGCTGCCGCCTTCCGGCCCGGCCTCCAGGATACCCAGGGACACGGTTAAGGGGCCGAAATCCTCGATGGTACAGGCCAGGCCGGCGGCTGCGCCTAAATGACCGTCGGCAAACAGATCCGCCAAGGCATGGAGATAGTTTTCCGCCGGGGCAGGGGACAAAGGCAGGCGCCTCAGGAAATTCAGCAGCTGATTGTTGGCGCTTAAGCCGAACCAGGGCGTGGCGGCATGGGCGCTGATACCCCGGGCCTCAATGAACAGGTTTTGCCCGGCCCGGCTAAGGCGCAGCCGTCCTTCCGGGTTATCCGCAACCAAAGCCGCCTCCGCCAGCGCATAGAGGGACTCGTTGCCGCTTAAAGCCGCGCTGGCATATTCCGGCACCACATTCATGCGGGTACCGCCCTTAACCTGGATGATGGTGAAGCGGTCCTGATTGTCTCCGGTTTGGGCCGCCGCCGGCCATTGCTGAACGCATTTAAAACGGTAGGTACCCTTCTCACCGTAGATCACCGGAAATTCGCCGTCCGGTGAAAAACCGCCCCAGGGCTGTTCTTCCTTGGTCAAGTAGTATTTGATGCAGCGGAAACCGCTTTCTTCATCGGTGCCGATCAGATACCGGGCATGATTACGGCAAGGCAGGCCGCTTTCCTTGACCGCTTTCATCGCGTACAAGGCGGCTACCAGCGGGCCCTTGTCGTCGGCGGAACCGCGGCCGTATAGCTTGCCTGCCGCCACTTGGCCGGCAAAAGGCGGATAGTCCCAGCCGTCGCCGGCGGGCACCACATCGATATGGGCGATCATGCCGATCTTTTTTCCCTGAACCGGGTCTCCCAGATCGATCTCACCCATATAACCGTCCACATTGCGGGTGACGAAACCCATTCCCCCGGCCAGCTCCAGCACAGCGTCTAACGCTTCGGCTATCTGCGGCCCGAAAGGCTGCCCAGGGCCTCCGCCCTCACGATATTCGCTGTTTATGGCAATCAGTTTTTGCGTATCGGCAATGATAGCCTCTTGCCATTGATCGATCAGGTTATTCAGTTGTTCATTTAATTGAAAATCCGGCATACAGATCTCCTTTTTCCGAATAGCGGTTTTCAATATCCGGGAACGCCCAGGGCGGCGCAGATGGCCCGTGCGCCGGCGTCCTGATACACGCCGTCTTCTTCCAGGCAGGCGCCGTCCAGGATCACCGTGGGCTTCAGCAGGATGCCGTCGGTATGGGACGCCGCGTTCCAATGAGCCCCGCCGATCTTCACCCCCTGGGAGCCGATGCCAAATTCCATGCAGCCGAAAATCCGTTCGTCTTCCACAATGCGGCCGGTGATCTTGGTCACGCCGGGATTGAAGCCCTGGGAGAAATGGGCCAGACGGTACATGTTGGGGTCGTTGAAGGAATCCAGCCAGTTCTTAAAAGTAGCGGCTTCCCCGCCTTCCCCTTCCACGCCATAAATACGCCCTTCTTTAAAATGAAGGACCACATTGTGCCGCAGGGGGCCGCCCATTTCTTCCGGCGGGAAGATCGCGCCGTCAAAGACCAGCGTACCGTTAATGGATTCTTCAATGGGGCACCAGCTGGTCTGGCCGGGCAGCATCACCGGATAACCTTTTTCAGAGGCTTTGATGCCGGAGTGGCGCACTTTGCGTCCGCCCATATCGCCGGTAAGGTTGGTACCGTTTTTTCCGGTCACGTGAATATGCCGGCTGCTTTCCAGCTTGGCTTTGAAATATTCACCCAGTTCGATGACCTTATCAATATTGATGCTGCCAATGCAGTTCGTGAGCATTTCCGTATCCATGCCCGTAGCACAGATGTAGCGCGCCCCGTTTTGATCCACAGCCACCCG
>DAIMZM010000131.1:0-4131 GCA_036733985.1 Bacillota bacterium | reverse complement strand
AGTCCAAAGGGAGGAGGTGAATTGGATTGCGCGAGTACGAAGTGATGTATATCATCAAGCCGAATTTCGATGAAGAGCAGTATGCTAAAATCGTCGAAAAGTTCAGCGCGCTGATCCAAAACAACGGTGGCGAGATCATCAGCGTCGACCTGTGGGGTAAAAGAAGGTTGGCCTATGAGATCGAAAAGCTGCGTGAAGGCTATTATGTCCTGTTAAGGATCAATGGCGCTCCTGAGCTGCCTCAGGAATTGGAACGTAACTTTAAGATCGCTGATGAGATCATGCGCTACCTTGTTGTCAGAGTAGGCGAATAGGGGAAAGGAGATCCTTATGCTTAATCGTGTGATTTTGATTGGCAGGCTGACCCGGGACCCTGAGCTCAGGTATACCCAAAGCGGTATAGCTGTGGCCTCGTTTACGCTGGCGGTGGACCGGGGCTATAAAAACGCCGCCGGTGAACGCGAAACGGATTTTATCGATATTGTGGTGTGGCGGCAGCAGGCTGAGAACTGCGCCAATTACCTGGCCAAAGGTAAATTGGCCGCGGTGGACGGCCGGCTGCAGATCCGCACTTATGACGCGAAGGACGGCAGCAAACGCAAGGCTGCCGAGGTGGTGGCGGAGGATGTGCGCTTCCTTTCTCCCAAGGAAGGCGGCGGCGCTGCCGCTTTCGGCGCGCCTCCCCCGGAGGAGCCCTCGCCCTTTGCCCAAGGCGGCGGCGACGATATGGTTGGCGACGACGATTTGCCGTTCTGAGCCCTGCCGCTCCATGTATGATTATTTAAGGAGGATAGATCATGGCTGAAGAAAGAAACAGCCGCGGTGATCGTGGCGACCGGGATTTTTCTCCCCGGGGACGCAATAACCGCCGGGGACGCCGCCGGGTCTGCAGCTTCTGCGTGGATAAGGTGGATAACATCGACTATAAAGACGCGGTCAAGCTGAAGAAGTATATCACCGAGCGCGGCAAGATCCTGCCCCGCCGGATTTCCGGCAACTGCGCCAAGCATCAGCGCTGCCTGACCGAGGCGATCAAGCGCGCCCGGGTGCTGGCCCTGCTGCCCTATACCAACGAATAAACGCCGTACCTCCATGGCCGCCTGCTTAAAGGCGGCCATGTTTGCATACGGGCGTCATCAGATTGATGAAAGGAGGGAAGCCTATGCCGGTTATCACCCTGGAATCCAGTAAATTGCGGAAAGAACAAAAAGCCCAGCTGGTAGAGGAATTCACCGCCACCGCCGCCAAGGTCATGAACCTGCCGCCGGAGGTATTCGTGGTGATCCTGCGGGAAAATGAGCTGGAGAATATCGGCTCCGGCGGCAAACTGCTGGCGGATCTGCAAAAAAAGTAGGGTAAGCACAATAAAACCCACCCGGAAAGGGTGGGTTTTCCCGCTTGGGCCAGGGCGGGGCTTAAAACATGTCCCGCTTTTTCAGGAAGATAAAAGCCAGCAGGGTAATGAGGGTCATAAACGCCATCAGGACGCCGAAACCCATGATGCCGGCATTTTCCAGGGGCAGCTCCACATTCATGCCCCAGATGCTGGCCACCAGGGTGGGGATGGCCAATATAATGGTGATGGCGGTTAAGAGCTTCATGGTCACGGAGAGGTTATTGGAAATCAGGGAAGCGAAAGCGTCCATGGTGGATTTGGAGATATTGCTGTAAATCTCCGCCATCTCAATGGCCTGGGAATTTTCCACGATCACGTCTTCCAGCAAATCCACATCCTCTTCATACATTTTCACTGTCTTGCCCCTGAGCAGCCGGTTCATCACCTTGGCGTTATAGCGGAGCGAGGTGGAGAAGTAGACCAGGCTCTTTTGTAAGTTCAGCAGGGAAAGCAGCTCTTTGTTCCGCATGGAACGGGAAAGCTCGCTTTCGATCTTTTCCGTGCGGCGGTTGATATCCCGCAGATATTTCAAAAACAGGGTGGTTTTGCGGTTGAGCGTATGGAAAATAAAGCGGGTTTTTTTAAATGTGGCAATGCCTTTAATACGGCTGCCGGTAAATTCTTCCAGCAGGTCCAGATCCTGCAGGCAAACGGTGACGATAAAGTCGTCGTTGGCCACCATCCCTAAGGGGATGGTGTCGTAAATGATGTCGTCGTCCGAGATCACCGGGGCGTGGATAATGATCATGGACTGATCTTCCTCCACCTCCACCCGGGGGATCTCCTCATCGTCCAGGGGATACTTGAGGAAATCGTAATCCAGGCCGGTGGCTTCTGAAACCTGATGCAGCTCAGCCTCGGTGGGATTGACCAGATTGATCCAGCTATCCTTCTCGATCGCCTCCGGAAAAATCAGTTTATCCTCGGCGGTGCGGTATACAAAGATCATAGCCTGACCTCCTTTCGGGAAGCCGGCTATGCGATACCAGACGGCCTCCCTGTGCCTAAATATGAGTGATAATCGCTACTTGGAGCGCCGTCCACGGTATCACCTCCTGAAAATGCGATATGATCCTAACTAATATATTATAATACATTTTTTCGCATTTTGCAAAGGGTGAATGACAATTTTTAGATAAATTGACAGCGGCAGCCCCCCATAGTATAATGATCTGGCGGGTTGCCTTAAAACCCGCTCCTTTTTACGCGCATTGGCTTGTCTTTACTTTATTCCCCAATAGCTGTGACAATACAAGAATCGCTGCAACAATACAAGCCCGGCTGAATACAATTATTGACCAAAGCTTTTTGCCGCCGGCCACGGCAGGCGCGGCAGCTTCCGGGCCGGCCTTTGGTTAAACAGCCGTAAAACCGTGTAATATACTAAAACATAGCCTGGGAGGGAGAAATATGAGGAAGATGGCGGCGGTGGTTCTGGCTGCCGGAAAAGGCGTCAGAATGCATAGCGAGCTGGCCAAGGTGCTGCATCCGGCAGCAGGCAGGCCCCTGATCCAATGGGTGGCCGCGGCCGCCGGCGAGGCTGGGGTGGAACCCCTGGTCATGGTTATCGGCCATCAGGGGGAGCAGGTCCGGGCCGCCCTGGGCCAGGGCTATTTGTACGCTGTTCAGGAACAGCAGCTGGGCACCGCCCATGCCTTAAGTGCCGGCCTGGCCGCCTTTAAGGATGAGCTTCCCCCGGCCCTGCTGGTTCTATGCGGGGATACGCCCCTGCTCACCGGGGAGACCCTGGCCGGGCTCCGGGGCTATTTCGAGGAAACCCGGGCCGCCTGCACCGTGCTGACCGCGCTGCTGCCGGCGGGGGGGAATTATGGCCGCATCCTCCGGGATGGGAGCGGCCATGTGACAGGCATCGTGGAAGCCCGGGAGGCCACGGCTGAGCAATTGGCCATCCGGGAGATCAATAGCGGCGTTTACTGCTTTGATACTCAGGCCCTGCTCCGGGTGCTGCCTGCTATCGGTGTCGCCAATTCCCAGGGGGAATATTATCTGACCGACGCTTTGGACGCCCTGGTGCGGCTGGGGTTGAAGGTAAACGCCATGGTCTGCCCGGATCCGGCGGAGATCAGCGGCGTTAACGACCGGCTGCAGCTGGCGGTTGCCTGCCGCCGGCTTTGGGACCGGAAGGCCCAGGCGCTGATGCTGTCCGGTGTGACCATCCTGGATCCGGCCACCGCTTATATCGACGCCGATGTGACGGTGGGGCCGGATACGGTGATCGAGCCTAATGTTTACCTGCACGGCCACACCGTGATCGGCCAAGGCTGCCATATCGGGCCCCAGGCCAAGATCGTGGACAGCCGGGTGGGGGATAACTGCGAGATCGGCCCCTTCTGCTATCTGCGGCCCGGCACGGAGCTTTCGGACAAGGTCAAGGCCGGGCATTTTGTGGAGATTAAGAAAAGCCGCATCGGCAAGGGCAGCAAGGTGCCTCATTTAAGCTATATCGGCGACGCCGTGATCGGCGAAGGGGTGAATATCGGCTGCGGCGTCATCACCTGCAATTATGACGGCGCGAAAAAGCATACCACCGTTATTGAGGATCAGGCCTTCATCGGCAGCAATGTGAACCTGGTGCCTCCGGTGACCGTGGGCAAGCGGGCCACTGTGGGCGCGGGCAGCACCGTCACCCAGGACGTGCCGGAGGAGGCCCTGGCCCTGGCCAGAGAGCGGCAGGTGAATATCGAGGGCTGGGCTATGCGAAAAGACCCCCGCTT
>DAIMZM010000130.1:0-4315 GCA_036733985.1 Bacillota bacterium | reverse complement strand
GGAAAGGATAAGCAGATGCATATTTTAGTCAGCGCCTGCCTGCTGGGGGTGCCTTGCCGCTATAACGGCGAAAGCGTCCTGCAGGCGGATATCGCCAAGCTGATGGACCGGCATACCCTGATCCCGGTTTGCCCGGAAGTCCTGGCCGGCCTGCCCACCCCCAGGGAGCCGGCGGAGATCCGGGAGGGCCGGGTGCTGTTCAAAGGGGGCGCGGACGCCACCGGGGCTTTCCAGCGGGGCGCGGCAGCGACCCTGGATCTGGCCCGGCTCTATCGCTGCTCCTGGGCCATCCTCAAGGAACGCAGCCCTTCCTGCGGCTTTGGCCAAATTTATGACGGCAGCTTCAGCGGCAGGCTGATCCCGGGCAACGGCGTCACAGCCCAGCTGCTGGCTGAGGCCGGCCTGACTGTGCTGGGGGAAAGCCAAATCAGCCAATTACCCTAAGATAGAACGCCAAATCAACCATCAAAGCAGAATCATAAAAAGCAGCGGCCAGGCTGATCCCGGGCCGCTGCTTTTCTATTATGTATGTCTTGCTCCCGGGGCTTTAGCCCCGCCGGGATAAAGCGACCTGCAAAGGCTTGCAGACCACCGGCGCCACAATGGCGCTGACCACGGCCTCGGGGACGCCGTTGGTCAGGATCACAAAGCCGATGATTTTCAGCAGCACGCCCCCCAGCACCGAGGCGTATTGCTGGCCAAAGAACAGCCAGATGCCCCCCAATACCAGGAAGGTGTTGGTCAGGCTGCCCAAAGCCGCGCTGACAGACAGGGACAAGCCGTTCCGCTCAGGCAGCCGCCGCTTCAGCAGCTGATAAAAACCGCCGGCCACGGTGCCCACTAAAATCCGGGGCACAAAGCAAATCAGCAAGCTGCCGAAATTGCCGCTGAACTCGCCCAGGCGGTAAAACGGGGTAAAGACAAAGGCCACCGCGGGATTGGGCGGCATAAACGTCCAGACAATGAAGCTGAACAAACCGGCGAAAGCACCCATGGCGCTGCCGGCTTTGGTGCCCAGCAGCTGGGCGGTGATGATCACCGGCAGCATGGCCAGGGTGGCCACGATGGGGCCTAACGCGGGCAGGGAGCCCAGGGGCGTAAAGCAGAAGATGCCTTCAATAGCCAGCAATAATCCGAATTGGGCAATAAATAACGTATGGTTTTTTTTTGTCATCAGTCCCGCCTCTTTAATAATAATAATTTAGAATATCATAATTATAACGCCAAGGTTTGTAGGGCCCAGCCGGCCCAGGCGCCCTCATCTTGACGGCAGCGCTGTTAGACCTGGCAAGGCCAACATATGTGACGTTTATTCTATGCCCTCGACCAAAGTTTGTCAATGCCTTTTTCTCAAAAAAAGGCATAAATATGACAGAATGGCCAAAGCGTCCAGGGGTTAAATAAGGGCGGGCCGTCTCCCCCCAGCGGCCCGGCGGGCAAAAGAAAACCCGGCTGACCGCCGGGCTGAGCCTGAGATCCGGCTCCAACACTTAACTATTCTTCATCACAACGCCTTCAATAATATCCGCCGCGTTCTCGCAGGCGTCCAGACAAGCTTCCAGGGCTTCGAAAATCGTCGTCCAGACCAGCTTTTCATCGGTGCTGTTCTCCTCGGTGAACAAACGGCGCAGGGAATCCGCGTGCAGCCTGTCCCCCCGGTTTTCCACCGTATTGACGGCGATGATATGCTCGTTGATGGTCTTGGACTTTTTGAAGCAGCGGAAATCCTCCACCAGTTTTTCAAAAGCCTGGCAGCAATCGACGATCAGCGCGGAAAATTCCAGCGCTTCCGGGCGCAGGGCCTTGACATTGAACATGTAGATGCGCCGCATCACATCCTCGATGGCGTCCACGATATTGTCCAGCTCCTGGGAAAGGGCGGCGATATCTTCCCGTTCGATGGGGGTAATGAATTCCTGGGCCAGGTTGCGGATCATCTCATGCTTTTCCATATCCGCGTCGTTTTCAATTTTATGCATGCGCTCCACATGCACAGGCACTTTCTCCACGTCGAAGTGTTGGAAAGCCTCCTGCAGATAGCAGGCAGCTTCCACGCCGGATTTGGCGCAGCAGAGAAAATTGCCAAAATAATCGTATTCTTTTTTCCGGTTCAATATGCCCATTTCTTGTCCTCTCGAATCATCTATAATGGTTTGCCAAAAGTATTTTTACATTCATTTCAGCGGTTTATGCGGTTAAAAAATATAAATGAACAGCTTGGCTGTGAAATAGCCCAGCAGGCCGCAGCCGGGGAAAGTCAGGATCCAGGCCAGGCCCATTTCCTGCACGATCCGCCAGTTCACCGCGGACAGCCGCTTGGAAGCGCCCACCCCCATGATGGCGGTGGTTTTCGTATGGGTGGTGCTGACAGGGATGCCGGTCAGGGAGGACAGCAGCAGGCAGCAGGCAGCGCCCAAATCCGCGGCAAAGCCCTGGTAGGTGGAAAGGCGCACCATATCCAGGCCCACGGATTTGATGATGCGGTAACCGCCGATGGAGGTGCCCAGAGCCATCACCGCCGAGCAAAGCAGCATCAGCCAGATGGGGATGGCCACGCCGTCCAGGGATTGCCGGCCATTGACCATAAAAATGCCCAGCAGAAAAACGCTGATAAACTTCTGCCCGTCCTGGGCGCCATGCATAAAGGCCATGGCGGCGCCGCCAAAGATCTGCCCTTTGCGGAAGAAGCCGGAAACCCGGCAGCGGTCGGAGCGCCGGAAAACAGTGCCCAGGATGCGGGCGCTAACAAAGCCGGAAGCAAAGCCCAGCCCAGTGGATAAAATTAAGCCGTAGATCACTTTCACCCATTCGGCAAAATTAATGCCGCCCCAATTCCCATGGAGCGCAATGGCGGCTCCGGAAAGGCCGGCGATCAAGGCATGGCTTTCGCTGGTGGGGATGCCGAATTTCCAGGCAGCCGTAGCCCAGACCACAATCGCCAGCAAAGCGGCGCACAGGGCAATAATGGCGTCGCTGGTATCGCCGCCGAAATCCACCATATTATAGATGGTCATAGCCACTTTGGAATTAAACGCCGTCATGATCAGCACGCCCAGGAAGTTGAAGACAGCCGCCATCACAATGGCGGCAGGAGCCTTCATGGCCCGGGTGGAGACGCAGGTGGCGATGGCGTTAGGCGCATCCGTCCAGCCATTGACCATAATCACGCCCAAGGTCAGCAGGACGGTGGCAATCAAGAGGGGATTGCCATGCAATTGCGACAAAAAGCCGAAAAACGAGATCGTCATTGATCTAATCCTTGTGTTTGCGACATGCCCAATCAGATTCTATTTTATCATGAATGGACCGCCGTTCGAATTAAGACGCCGTTAAAAATTCGTAAAAAAAGTAAATTATTTGTTAAGAAATGTTTGAAACTGTTGCTGGGACTTCTGTCGTAATGTTATGATTTGGGTGTTTTTCGAGTTTTGGCTATTGACATAAATGCAGGAAGATTCCGACAGGAGGGAGGCGCCGCTTGATCCGGATAGCCAAGCCTAAATTGGCAATCCAAGCCTAAAATCGGGTATCCGGTCCTAAATAACGAAAGCTTTTAAGCCGTAAAAACAGCGCACTAATAATTATCGTACGAATAGCCGTACAATACTTAGGAGGTCTAATCTCTATGGAAAAGATGGCTTTATCCGCTTCGATCCTCATCTCTATAGTTGCCTTCGCTTTTGCCACCTGGCTTTATCTATGGGTAAAACGGCAGCCTTCCAGTAACAAGATCATCGCCGCAAACGGTGAGCTGATCCGCCAGGGGGCCAGGACTTTTCTGCGCAAAGAATACCTGGTTCTGGCTAAATTCGCCGGCGTAGCCGGCATCCTGATCCTGATCCTGCTCCCCTCCCCCATCTGGAAAGGGGATGTGGCCCATAATATCCTGATGATGATCGCTTATTTCCTGGGCACTGTTTTCTCCGCCATCGCCGGAAAAATCGGTATTGAAGTGGCGACCATTGCCAATATCAAAGCCGCCGAGGCGGCCCAGTCCGGCATTAAGCCGTCCTTTATGGCCGGTTTCCGGGGCGGCGCCGTAATGGGCATGGCCGTGGTTGGCGCCAGCCTCTTAGGCGTGGCCCTGGTTTATCTCCTGACCGGCGATCCCACCACTGTTTTGGGCTTCAGCTTCGGCGCCAGCTCCCTGGCCCTGTTTGCCAAGGCCGGCGGCGGCATTTTCACCAAGACCGCTGATATCAGCGCCGACTTGGTGGGCAAGGTTGAGCTGGGCATCCCGGAAGACGATCCCCGCAACCCCGCTGTTATTGCCGACAATGTGGGCGATAATGTGGGCGACGTGGCCGGCATGGGC
>DAIMZM010000129.1:0-4380 GCA_036733985.1 Bacillota bacterium | reverse complement strand
GATGCTGGAAATGGCGGCCATGGGCGCGGTGGTGCTGCAGCCCCGCTCCGTGGAATTGGCCAAGCAATACCAAGTGCCCCTGCATGTGCGCTCCAGCTTTAATCACAGCGAAGGCACCATAGTCAAGGAGGAAGCCAATATGAATCAAAACCTGGAAAAAGAATTGATCGTCTGCGGCGTGGCCCATGATCTGAATGTGCTGAAAACCACCATCTTCGGCGTGCCGGACCGGCCTGGGGTGGCTGGGGATATCTTCACCCGGCTGGCGGCCAAGGGCGTCAATGTGGATATGATCGTCCAGAGCGGCACCAGGGATATGCGCCAGGATATCTCCTTCACCAGCGGCCGGGAAGACCGGGAACGGATCGCCGAATTGCTGGAACAGCTGGTGCGGGAGCTGCCGGCGGAGAATTATGCCATCGCGGATAATATCGCCAAGATCTCCATTGTGGGGGCGGGGATGATCAGCCATCCCGGCGTGGCCGCCACCATGTTCCAGGTACTTTCGGAGCGGGGCATCAATATCGGCATGATCGCCACCTCGGAAATCAAGATTTCCTGCATCATTGACGAGGTCAAGGTCAACGAGGCTGTCCTGGCCCTGCATAGCGCTTTTGAGCTGGATGTGGAATAAGCAAGACCAAGAAGAATCCGCGCTGAACCGCGCAGGTTTTGCTTGACAAACGCCTACTTAAATCATATAATTAAATGGCGCTCGAAAAACGGGCGCTATAGCGGGGCGTAGCTCAGTTTGGCTAGAGCGCTACCTTGGGGTGGTAGAGGCCGCACGTTCGAGTCGTGTCGCTCCGACCAGTTTATGTTGACGAAGTAAGCCGATTGTGCCGCAATCGGCTTATTTGCGTATCAAAGCTGAAACATAGATCTTTTTTGATCATTGCTGATAGGGGGCGGGCAAAATGAAGCATTTGGGCACTAAGAAGCTGGAAACCGAACGGCTGATCCTTCGCCGTTTCACCATTAACGACGCAACGGATATGTTTCATCACTGGGCCGGCGATCCGGCGGTGACAAAATATCTGACCTGGCCCGCCCATAACAGTATTGAGGCGTCAAAGGGCTATCTGACCGCTCTGGTAGACAGCTATGCCCAGCCCAACACCTATGATTGGGCCATTGAATTAAAAGCGCTGGGCCAGGTCATCGGCTCGATCGGGGCGGTTGGTTGCTCTGATGCGGCCGGGTCTGTTCAGATCGGTTATTGCCTGGGCCGGCCCTGGTGGCGTCAGGGCCTGGCTACGGAAGCCTTTTCCGCCGTCATCACCTACTTGATGGAGCAGGTGGGCGCGAACCGGATCGAGGCCCGGCATGACCCGCGCAACCCGTCTTCCGGTAAAGTGATGGAGAAATGCGGCCTTCAATACGAAGGCACCTTGAGGGAATCGGATCTCAACAACCAGGGCCTCTGCGACGCAGCCTGGTATGCCTTACTGCGGAAGGATTACTGCCGCCCCGGCCGCTGAGGCCAGGCGCTTTTCCGCCTCTTTTTCAGCCTGACTTTTCCGAATAAAAAGCTTGCCGGCCGCGATGGTTGAATCGCAGCCGGCAGGCTTTTTTGGCGGCTGCTTTCCGCCACAGCGCCGCGGCTAAAAGTATAAATACACCGCAAAGGGGCATTAATATCTCGTAATTCTTTCACCAGGCAGCCGGCCCAGGCTGCCGGAAAGGCGCCCCATGCAGTATGCCATTGCCGGGCTGGAAGGCGTGATCTCCTTTATCTCCCCTTGCCTCCTGCCTATGCTGCCCATTTATATTTCCTATTTTGCCGCCGGCCGGGAAGAGGGCCGGGGCAAAACCGCGCTGGCCAATGCCTGCGGCTTTGTGCTGGGCTTTACCCTGGTCTTTTTGGCCCTGGGCCTGTTCTTTGGCAGTCTGGGCAGCTTTTTGCAGGCCTACGCGGGCCTGGTGAACATTGTCCTGGGCAGCGTGGTGGTGCTTTTCGGCCTGAGCTTTATGGGGGTGATCAAGCCCTTTTTCAGCAGGGGCGGCATGAAAGGCGGCGGCCGGGAGGGGCTCAGCTTTTTTAAGGCCCTGCTGTTCGGCATGATTTTCTCCGTCAGCTGGACGCCTTGCGTGGGCGCGTTTTTAGGCTCGGCCCTGGCCCTGGCTTCCGCCAGCGGCTCCGCCTGGCAGGGCGCCCTGATGCTGCTCTGCTTTTCCGCCGGCCTGGGCGTCCCCTTTATCCTCTCCGCCCTGCTGATCCATGAGCTAAAGGGCGCTTTTGACTTTATCAAGCGGCATTACCGGATCATCAATCTGATCTCCGGCCTGTTTTTGGTGATCATCGGCATTTTAATGATCAGCGGCCTGCTGGGGAAATTCCTGAACCTGTTCAGCTGGTAAATAAAGAAGCACGACAAAGGAGAACGATATGAACAATATGCGAAAAGCGCTCATTGTCATCTTTGCCCTGGTGGTGGTCATCGTGGTTTCCGCTCTGGTCTACACGGCCTATAAAGGCCGGGTGGATCCCAATACCGGCGAAATGGCGGTGGCGGAACAGCCCCAGCCCCGGGTGCTGGCGGCCCGTACCGATAAAGAGGGAAAAACCGCCGCCGGCGCGCCGGATTTCGCCATGGAGGACGAAGACGGCAACCAGGCGCGGCTCGCCGATTATCAGGGCAAGCCGGTGGTGCTGAACCTGTGGGCCTCCTGGTGCAGCTATTGCAAAAGCGAAATGCCCTATTTCGAATCCGCCTACCAGACTTATGGCGATGAGATCCACTTCATCATGCTGAACCCGGTAAAATCGGAAAAAAGCCCGGACGACGGCAGGGATTTCATAGCCAAAGCCGGCTACAGCTTCCCGGTTTATTATGAAACCGCCGGCCAGGTCCTGACCCTTTACGGCCTGCGCAGCTTTCCCGCCACCCTGTTTATCGATAAGGAGGGCAACCTGGTGAAGAAGCAGATCGGCGCGATTACCCAGACCCAATTGGAAAAGGCTATTCAGGTCCTGCTGGATCAGGCATAAAAAAGCAGCTTTTAGCCTGCTTTAGCAATAAAGTCCTTGCGTTAACGCCTCTGATGGGTTACAATATAATTCAAACAAAGGTTAATTATGGTACACTGAGGAGGTAGGATTAAGAATGAAGCGATTTTTGCTGATTTTATCCCTGGCGCTGATCATGGCGCTGATGCTGGCGGGCACGGCATTGGCGAATGGGGATCCCGTTATGATTTGGATCAACGGCGTGGAAGTGCAGGCCGGCGAGTATTGGAGCAACGGCGATACCGGCCCCAACCCTTCTAACGACGAGGACGACTGGAACGCCAAATTTGAGTATGACGACGGAGAGGGCATGTACATCCTCACCCTGGACGAGGCGGAGATCACGAAGGCGGACGCACAGTCTGCCGGCATCTATTTCGATACTGACGAGCCCCTGACCATTGTGCTGGAAGGCGAAAACAGCATCAAAGTGCCGGTCGAAGGCGAAGGTGACGGCGAAGGTGACGGCGCAGAATCAAAAAGCGGCATTGAGGTCGCAGGGGATCTGTTTATCGAAGGAGATGAACTGATCATCGAGGCCAGCGCCGCCGGCATTGTTATCAATGGGCTGGATGCTGATTTGACGATCAATGACGCTGAAATCACCATTGACGCGGAGAAGGACGGCATAGTCGTGAATGCCGGCGACCTTGAGATCTACGACGCTGAAATCACCATTGACGAAGCCGGTAAGAACGGCATCTGTGTTGTTGACGGCGACCTGTCGGTTGAAGATACGCAGTTGGAGATTGTGGCCGATGCGTTTGGTGTCTTGGTCAATGGTATCATCACCTTTGACAATTGCCGGGCGGATGTGGAAACCAGCGGGCAAGACTGCGCGGCCATTCTCAGCCGGTATGGCTCGGGTCAGGATGAGGATGATGACGAAGGCATCATCCTCATCGATACCGTGATCCTCAAAGGCGGCGAGGTGGTGCCAACCTATAGCCAAAATTATGTTTCTCTGCTTGAGTTGCCGGCAGCCGGCCAGCTCAATCTTTACGGCGGCGTAACCGGCATTCTTATTGGCTGGACCTTCTCCGAGGAGGACGAGGCCTACGGTTCTTATGAGGGTGATGAGCCTTTTGTCCACGACGCTTCCACCCATGTGATCCTGGGCTCTGAGGAGGACGCCGCGGCCCTGCTCAATCTGGGCATTGCCATCCTGGGCGTGGGCAAGAGCTTCCCCTTCCTGGACGTGCCTGCCAATCACTGGGCTTACCAGTACATCTTCGACGCTTATAAGCAGAACCTGATCAACGGCAAAACCGCCGACCTTTACGGACCGGACGCTAGCCTGACCTACGCCGAAGCTATCAAGCTGGCCGCCTGCATCCGCCAGCTGGCCGTGGACGGCTCCGTCACCACGG
>DAIMZM010000128.1:0-4496 GCA_036733985.1 Bacillota bacterium | reverse complement strand
TTTTAAGCCCCGCCAAATATTGCCGCCGCCCACCACAATGGCGACTTCAACCCCCAAGGCGTTGATATCGCAGATCTGTTGGGCAATACTTTCGATTGTTCCATGGTCAATGCCGGAACCGGCTTCGCCAGCCAGGCTTTCGCCGCTGACCTTCAGCACGATCCGCTGATATTTTGGCTTCATCGCTCAAGGCTCCCGGTTGTTTTTTTAATGCCCGCAACCGCAGCCGCAGCCGCAACCTTCAGTATGCTGACCGGCCATGGCAGCCACTTCATCAGCCAGGTTGGACTGTTTTTTCTCAATACCCTCGCCAACCTGGAAGCGGGCGAAACGGCGCACAGAGATATTCTCGCCGATCTTGGCGATCTTCTCTGTGACATAATCCTGGACGTTCTTGTCGTTATCCTTAATATAAACCTGTTCCAGCAGGCAGGTTTCCTTATAGAACTTCTCGATGCGGCCTTCCACGATCTTGTCCAGGATCTTTTCCGGTTTGCCTTCGTTCAGGGCCTGCTGGCGGGCAATGGTCCGCTCATGTTCCAGCACCTCTTCCGGCACGTCTTCCCGGCGCACATAATCCGGATTGGAAGCGGCCACCTGCATGGCGATATCCCGGCACAGTTCCTTAAAGTCGTCGGTTTTGGCCACGAAATCGGTTTCGCAGTTAATTTCCACCAGGACGCCGATGCGGCCGGCGCCGTGGATATAAGCTTCCACCAGGCCTTCGGCAGCGATGCGGCCGGCTTTTTTAGCAGCGGCGGCCAGGCCTTTTTCCCGGAGCAAATCAATGGCCTTTTCCACATTGCCGTCCGTGTCGGAGAGGGCTTTTTTGCAGTCCATCATGCCTGCGCCGGTACGTTCGCGCAGCTCTTTCACATCCTGAGCACTAATCATTATTTTATCCTCCAAATTAGGTTATCGTACAGCTTAAGCGCCCTGAACTTCCGCTTCTTCAGCCTGGGCCGCGGCCGCGGCGGCTTCCGCGTCGGCGCCCTGGCGGGCTTCAATAACCGCGTCAGCCATCTTGGAAGCCAGCAGCTTCACCGCGCGGATGGCGTCGTCATTGCCGGGAATCACATAATCGATCTCATCAGGATCGCAATTGGTATCCACAATCGCCACGATGGGGATTTTCAGCAGCCGCGCCTCGGCAACGGCGATCCGCTCTTTGCGGGGATCCACCACAAACAAAGCCCCGGGCAAACGGGTCATATCCCGGATGCCGCCCAGGAAGCGGTCCAGCTTCTCTTTCTTGCCCCGGAGATTGGCGACTTCCTTTTTCGGCAGGGCCGCAAAGGTGCCGTCGGTTTCCATCCGGTCCAGCTGATGCAGGTAATTGATGCGGCTCTGGATGGTCTTAAAATTGGTCAGCATGCCGCCCAGCCAGCGCTCGTTCACATAGAACATGCCGCAACGCTGGGCTTCTTCCTTGATGGAATCCTGGGCTTGCTTTTTAGTGCCCACGAACAGCACGCTTTTGCCCTCGGCGGCCACGCTTTTAACAAAATTATAAGCCTCGTCCACCTTATGCACGGTTTTTTGCAGGTCGATGATATAGATGCCGTTGCGCTCGGTGAAGATGTACTTGGCCATCTTCGGGTTCCAGCGCCGGGTCTGATGCCCGAAATGCACCCCTGCTTCCAGAAGCTGCTTCATAGAGATTACTGCCATGTGTTTTCCTCCTAAATTTTTGTTTATACCCTCCGGCATTTCCTTCTCCGCCCATTCCTGCTCAGGAACAACGGGCAGCCCATTCATGCCGTGCGTATTGGCAAGAAGATAAAGTTTGCCATTGGTTAATGTACCACAATACATGAACGAATGCAAGTTTTTTTTGTTTTTCAGCCCCATTGCCTAAAAGCCGGGCCAGGCTGAGGACAAGGCCGGGGCCTGGGGCTATTTATAAGATAAAGCGGCTCAGATCCTCGTCCTTAGCAATATCCGCCAGCTTCTCCTCCACATAGGCCTGATCCACGGCCACTTGGCCGGCGGCCCGTTCCGGCGCGTCGAACAGCAGGTTTTCCAGCACTTTTTCCAGTATGGTATGGAGCCGGCGGGCGCCGATATTTTCCGTATTGCGGTTCACCCGGTCGGCGATCTCCGCCAGGGTATCGATGCCGTCTTCGGTGAAGTCGATCTTCACCCCGTCCACCTCCAGCAAAGCCTGGTATTGCTGGAGCAGGGAATGCTCCGGTTCCAATAAAATGCGGCGCAGATCCCCCCTGCTGAGGCTGTCCAAATTCACCCGGATGGGGAAACGGCCCTGCAGCTCAGGGATCAGGTCGCTGGGCTTGCTCATGCTGAAAGCGCCGGCGGCGATAAACAGCACATAATCGCTTTTCACCGGGCCGTATTTGGTCATCACGGTGCAGCCCTCCACAATGGGCAGGATATCCCGCTGCACGCCGCCCCGGGACACATCCGGGCCATGGCCGCCGCTGCTGCCGGCGATCTTATCCAGCTCGTCCAGGAAAACGATGCCGCTTTGCTCCGCCCGCTGGATGCCCAAGGACGTAACCTCGTCATTATCAATGAGTTTATCCGCTTCCTCCTGGGTTAATACCCGCCGGGCCTCGGCAATGGTCACTTTGCGCTTTTTGGTTTTCTTCGGCATAATGCTGCCCAGGATGGCGGACATATCAATGCCCATCTCCTCCAAACCCGCGCCCACATTGGGATTGGTCTCCTCCACCTCGATCTCCACCAATTCCTTATCCAGCACGCCCTTGGCCAGCTGATCCCGGAGCCAGACCCGGCGGCGGCGGATCTCCGCGTCCTTGTTGCGGCTCTCCTCGCTGTCGTCGCTGCCGGGCTCGGGATGGATGGGGCCGCCGAAAATATTGCCGATGGCCGTGCCCATCCGGCCCCGGTTGGGCAGGGGCTGCAGCATATCCAGGATGCGCAGCTCAGCCGCTGTCTTGGCCTGCTCCTCCACGGCGGCGGTTTTCTCCGCCTTGACCATGCGGATGGCGGTTTCCACCAGATCCCGGATAATGCTTTCCACATCCCGGCCCACATAGCCCACTTCCGTAAACTTGGTGGCTTCCACCTTGATGAAGGGGGCGTCCACCAGCTTGGCCAGGCGGCGGGCAATCTCGGTCTTGCCCACGCCGGTGGGGCCGATCATGATGATATTCTTGGGCACGATCTCTTCCTGCAGGTCCAGGGGCAGCTGGCGGCGGCGGTAGCGGTTGCGCACCACCACGGCCACGCAGCGCTTGGCCTCGGCCTGGCCCACGATATGCTTATCCAATTCCGCCACGATCTGGCTGGGGGTTAGTTCCCCTTTGCCTTCGGGCAGCAGCACAGCCTGGTTGTCGTCAACCATGGTGAAATCCTGATAATCGTCCATGTGTTCCTCCTCATTGATCTTCTTGATCTTTCAATATCTTTTGCGTCCTGTTATTGTCCGGCAGCCTCCGCCATGAGCAGCCGGCCTGCCTGAAGCTTAAGCCAATTCCAGCACGGTAATATTATGGTTGGTAAAGACGCAAATATCAGCGGCGATATGCAGGGATTTCTCCGCGATCTCCGCCGCGGAGAGCGCTGTGCCGCAAGCAATCATGGCCCTGGCCGCGGCCAGGGCGTAATTGCCGCCGCTGCCGATGGCCGCGATATCGTCGTCCGGCTCGATGACCTCGCCGTTGCCGGAGATGATCAGCAATTTCCCGGCGGAAGCCACGATCAGCAGGGCTTCCAGATTACGCAGATATTTATCCGTGCGCCATTCCTTGGCCAGCTCCACCGCCGCCCGTTCCAGATTGCCGTGGCTGTCTTCCAGCCGGCCCTCGAATTTGTCGAACAGGGTGAAGGCGTCGGCCACCGAGCCGGCGAAACCGGCCACCACCTGGTTGTGGTAAAGCCGCCGCACCTTTCTGGCCCCCTGCTTCATAATGGTGTTCTGGCCCATGGTCACCTGGCCGTCGCCGGCAATGGCCGTATGCCCGTCCTTCCGGATGCCGATAATGGTGGTACCGCGAATGTCCATAATCGTGTCCTTTCTCCTCCTAATAAGGTTGCTTATTAGCTGCTTGTAGGTTGCTTATAGGCTGTTTGAGCTGTAGGTCAATTGCGGCGGAGGTTGTTGCCGCCCAGCCTTAAACGGGGTTTGCCGCTGTTATTCCGCCTCCGGATCCGGCTTTTTCTTGCCGGAGCGGGGATGGGTCTGCTCATAAACCTTTTTGATGGCGCTGGAGCTGACATGGGTATAGATCTGGGTGGTATTGATATCGCTATGCCCCAGCAGGCCCTGAACCACCCGGATATCCGCGCCGTTGTCCAGCAGATGGGTGGCGAAGCTATGGCGGATGGCATGGGGGCTGATATGCTTGGCCAGAGCCGCCTCTGCCACATATTTGTCCACAATCTGGCGGAAGCTGCGGTCGGAGAGGCGTTTGCCGAAGCGGTTCAAAAACAGCGGGTCTTCCGGCCCGCAGCATAAGCCGGCTGCGGACCGGGCTTCCAGATAGGCGGCGATCACCTGCAAGGCCGGTCCG
>DAIMZM010000127.1:0-4504 GCA_036733985.1 Bacillota bacterium | reverse complement strand
AAGGGAATATCCAGCACCCCGGCTTCAAAAGCCCGCACCGCGCCCCGGGCCCAGTCGCCGCTGCCCAGTTCCAGCACCTTATCCAGGATGCAGCGGGTCTCCTGCCGGATCATGGCTTTTTCCTCAGCCAGGGAGGCGGGGCTGACGCTTTGATCCGCCAGCATGGTAATGATTTGCTTGGTGCAATGCAGGCCCTGGGCATTGGCTTCCCGGCTGGGGATGCCTACGGCCTCATGGGGGGTTTTGACGATCACCTTGGTGGCATGGGCCAGGGCCGCCACGGTGCTGCCCCAGCTGATCACCGCGAAAGCTTTGGCCTCATCGGTTGGGAAGCCGCCCATCCACTGATGGAGCACCGTGGTCACGGCCACATCCCCGTAACCGAAGCTCTGCAAATATTCATCGGTCAATTCCTGCAGGGTATGGATGGCGGCCACATCCTGGCGGAGATTGCCGCATTGGCCATAACCCACGGTGATATGCCTCACCCCCTGCTCCGCAGCGAGCAGGCTTTCGATAATGGCCACGCTGTGGGAAACCGAAGGGGGCACCAGGGTGCCGGTCAAGGGGCCGAAGGGCTCCCGGTTCACGGAAGCGCCCGCCTCCTCATAAAGGCCGGTGAGGCGGTCCACATACTGCCAGTCCCGGATGGTTTTGGTCAGATCGGCGTTTTTGGCATAGGGGATATTATAGCTGATGCCGCCCCCCTCGTTGCTGGTAAAGCCCCCGGCATAGGTGATCTCCGCCAGCAGGCGGGCGTCGGGGGTGCCGTGGCGCACCTGCACCGGCGTATCCAGGGCCTCAATGATCCGGCGGCAGCCCCCCACCCCATGGTTCACCGCGGGGAAGCCGTTCAGCATGCTGGTGCCGGCCTTGACCGATTCCTCAATGCCCATCTCCGCCTTTTGAAAGCGGTTTTGCCGGGTATAGCTGTCAATGGTGGTGGGCAGCAGATCCGCCTCGCCTTCGTCCTGCAAATGCTTGAGCAGGGCGATATGGGCGTCGATCAAGGCCACGCCGGCCCGGGGCTGTACCAGGGTAGCCCCGGCCCGCTTGGCTTTGAGCAGCTTGCGGCTGAAAACTTTCCGTTCCGGCAGGCTTTTCTGATAATCAATGCCCGCCTGCATATCCACCTCCTTGCCCGTGGGCCATTGCTGGAGCACTTCCTCCCGCTGTTGGTAAAAGTCGTCATCGCTCAGGCGAATATTGGATAGTTCCATCTGCTTCCAGCTCCTTTTTCATAATGGTGAGGGCAACTTCCGGATAAGCTTCTCCCAGCAGGCCCATGGCGGCCAGGATATACTTCCGGTCAATATAAACCGCAGCCTTGCAGGGCTTCAGCGAACCGGGCCGGCCCGGATGATACAAGCCAAAGGCGGCGATTTCCGCGGCCTTCTGATGATGGACGATGGCGCCGCCGGTGACCACCAGGGTTTGCACTTCCCGCAAATCCTTGCCGTTTTGGCAATAAGCCGGGCCCAAGGGGGTATAGACCTGTTCCAGGCAGCCGGCATGTCGGGTCATGGCGATGTCCACCGCCGCCGCTGCCAAAGCGAAATCCAGGGCCTGCTGCGCCGGGCTTTCCGGCAGCAGGCCCGGATTAGCCGCGATGTCCCGGAGCATGGCTTCCACTTGCTCTTCCGTCAGGCCGGAGAGGGCCGCCAGCCTGGCCGGGCCCGTTGCTTCCAGGATGCCGGCGGCGCTGTAGCGCATGCCGATATCCCCCTCCACCGTGCGCTTGACATAAGGCGGCGGCAGCCCTTTCAAAACCGTATCATCCCGTTTGGGCAAACCGGCGGCAATGGAATAGGCGTCCGTGGTGGCGCCGCCCAAATCAACAGCCGCCAGCTCCCCCAGGCCCCCTTGCCGGGCCGTGCCCCGGGCCAGCAATTCCAGGGCCCGTAAGGCGGCGCTGGGCGTGGGCATGAGGATGCCCTCCACCAGCCGCTCCACCTTGCTCAGGCCTTTGGCCTGGATGATGCGGCTGAGGAACAGCTCCCGGATCAACCCCTGCACCGGCTCAATATTGAGCACGCCCAGCCTGGGCATGACGTTTTCGCAAAGATAAACCTCCCGGCCTTGCAGAATCCGGGCGCAATCCTGGGCCGCGCCGCGGTTCCCGGCGATCACCACCGGGAAATCCGCCGGAGAGGCGGCAATGGCTTGGGCATTATGGAGGATGCAGGCGGAATCGCCGCCGTCAATGCCGCCGGTGAGCAAAAAGATATCCGGCCGCAAGCCGGCGATTTCCGCCACATCCGCCGGGGTCAGCTTAAAGGCATAGACCCGGATTACCTTGGCCCCGGCGCCAAAGCTGGCTGTCCGGGCCGCTTCCGCCGTCAGCTCCGGCACCAGGCCGCTGGTGATCATGCGCAAGCCCCCGGCAGCGCTGCTGCAAGCCAGCTGCAGGCTGAAATCCAGGGGCCCGGTCTGTTCAAAGAGCCGGTCCAGGGCAACGGCCAAGCCTTCATTGATATCCGTATCAACGGTGGTGAAGCTATCCGCCGTGCCTAAAAGCGCGGCGTTTTCCAGATCCACCGCCGTAACCTTGGTATTGGTGCTGCCAAAGTCGATCAACAAAGCGTTTCCCATGGCCGTCTCCCTCCTTCAGCAAGGCTTTAAGCCAGGTTAAAGTCTTCCCGCAAGGCGTCGATAGCTGCTTCCGGCGCTGTGCCGGGGCCAAAGACCCGGTCAAAACCCATCTCTTTGAAACGCTGTTCCACCTGGCTGAAATCCTGCTTGCCCACAACGATATTGCCGCCCACATAGAGGAGGATATCGCCGATGCCGGCTTCGATGCATTTGTCCCTGAGGCCCCGGCAGTCCAGCTCCCCATGGCCGTAAAGGGAAGAGACAATGATGGCGTCCGCCGCCGCCTCCAGGGCGGCATTGATATACTCCTCCTGGGAGACCATTACGCCCAGATTGATCACCTCAAAACCGGCCAGGGTAAAAACATGTTCCAGGATCTGGTTTCCCACCGCATGTACGTCAGCGCCAATGACGCCTAAGACGAGCTTTTTCTTATTCGTTTCCATGGCAATCTCCCTATCGAAAGCTAGTAATGGGGTATTACAATAAGATATAATGTTATAGCCCATTTGTCAATTCTTTTTTGCGGAGCATACCCCCAGCGGCTCAGGCCTGCTGTTTCTGCTCCAGGATTTTTGCCACTTCCTCCTCTAAAGTGAGGAGCGAGCCCTTTTCAATATTAAACCCAAAGCCCAGGGGCGCCGCCTCCAGGAGCAGGGCCTGCTCTTGGCTATTGCAATAACGCAGGTAATCGGCGGGGACGATCAGCTGGTCGCTTTGGCGCGCCGCCGCCTCCACCGCCGCCGTATCGCCGAAGAAAGCCGTAACGGGCGGCTGGCTGAGCACGCCCCATTCCTTGCAGGCGTTCAGCACCACCCGGAGGAAACGTTCGGAAACCGCGATCACGCCGATTTTGCTGCCTGCCGGGATACGGGCCAGGGCGATCAGGGTGGCCCGGGAGATGGTGATCACCAGCCGGAAAACCCGGGAGCCGGGGGGCATTTTCGCCAGCAGATCCTGATAATGGACAGCGCTGGTGACGATCAGGTCCATAGGGGGCCGGAAGTCATGGGGGGCGTTGATCACCGGCTCCAGCGGGTATTCGTAGACCTCCACATTGTCCAGGCCGCCGATTTCATTGCTTAAAGCAAAGAGGGTTTCCGGGCAGCAATCCACCGCGCCGATGCGCACCGCGCCGGGCTGCCCCTCCCGCTCCCTGAGCTTCAAATCCAAATAAATGCGGATGGCGTCCGGCGAAAAGGACAGGCTGTACATTTTATCCAAAAAAGCGTCGATGGCCGCCATGGCCTGCTCCTTTTTGCCCAGCCCGCTCTCCTTGCGGATATCCGCCACAAAGGTGCCCCGGCCCTGCTCCTTTTCCACATAGCCCAGCTGGGCCAGAATATCGTAGGCATGCTTCACCGTGCCCATGGCAATATTGCGTTCAGCGGAATAGGCCCGCACAGTGGGCAGCTGCTGGCCGGGGCTGAACATGCCGCTGTTGATCCCCCGGACATAATAATCCACGATTTGCTGATACAGCGGCGCGCCGCTGTCGGTCGTAAAAAGAGTATCCGCCATCTGATACCGCCAATCCATCAAAGTATTATTTATTGTTTTACTATTGTTATATAACAATTATACCACTTTGCCGGCTTAAGTCAAGCGCAAAAGGGCGGGGCGCCCCCTGGCGCTGTTTGCCTTTGTTGCGTTTATCTTACTATATTAATCTGCATATATTTAATCTGCCTGACAATTGACCTTTAATCCATAGAAAAAGGGCGGGCGCAAAAGCGCCCGCCCTTTGACCGCTCCGCCGGCGCCTTGCCGCTGGCTGGCGACGGGGGCGCCCGGCCCGGCGGGTTTCAGCCCAATACCGGCGGCAGAAGGGCCACGGCCCGCACCGTGCAGCCGTCTGCCTGGTGAAAGTTCAGGGGGAAGGCCAGGAACAGGCAGCGTTGGCCGGGGATCT
>DAIMZM010000126.1:0-4959 GCA_036733985.1 Bacillota bacterium | reverse complement strand
CATGGGTGCGCATGCCGGCCGGCTTTTTGCTTTTTTCCCGCTCAAAGCCCAGCAACATGCCCACGCCGGTGGCCAGAAGCATTCTTAGCAATGTTTCCCAAAGCGGCAGCCCCATCCATTCGCCCCCTTACATTCGAAAAGATTATATGGTATTATAACACTGGTATATTGTCAAGTCAAACCATTAAGGGAACAAAAAGAAAAATTTTCCAGTCTGATATTATGGTAAATAATCACTACAGGAAATTGCCAGGCCTAAGGAGAATTATTAATGAATTGAGCGGCAGGCGGCGGATCAGCGATTTGTTATGCCAGGCCGTAACGCTGACCGGAAAAGCAAGGGGTTCAATATGAAAAAAATACCAGATACCTATGGCGGAGGGGACAATTTAGCCGCTCTGCCTGAAACGGAATTGATCCGGCTGAGCCAGGCCGGGGATCCGGCGGCCTTTGACCGGCTGGCAGAGGCCTATAGCCGCCGTATTTACAATATCGGCCTCAGGATGCTGGGCAACCGGGAGGACGCGGCGGATATGGCCCAGGAAACCCTGCTGAAGGTTTACCGGAACCTGCCCCGTTTCCGGGGAGACAGCAGCTTTTCCACCTGGGTTTACCGGATCGGCGTTAACACCTGCCGGGATATGCTCAGGGCGGCTTACCGCAGGCGGGAAATGTCTTTCAGCGATTTCGGCGAGGATGACCAGAGCCAGCAGGACTTCGAGATCGCCGATTATTCCCAGATGCCGGAACAGGTTTTCCTGGAGCAGGAAGGCCAGCGCTATCTCACCGCGCTATTGAACGGCCTGACCCCCAAATACCGCCTGGTAGCGGTCTTGCGGGAACTGTCCGGACTCTCATATCAGGAAATTGCGGATATTGCCAATATTTCCGTGGGTACGGTCAAATCCCGTTTGAACCGGGCCCGGGCGGCTATGCGGAATCAGCTCCTTTTGGACGCGGAACAATACCCATATCTGCATCGTCTGATGTTGCAAGGGGGACAGGGAAAATGAAGTGCTCTGATATCCAAAATAATTTCAGCGAATATATCGATGGGGAAGCGCTGCCGGAAATCACCGCGGCTATAGACGCCCATTTGGCCGGCTGCGAAGCCTGCCGGCGGGAGCTGGAAAGTTACCGCGCTTTTGTCTCCCTGTTTGCCGCCTTAGGCGAAGAAGAGCTGCCTTTTGATTTCAGCGTGAAGCTCCGGGCCAGCCTGGAGGCGGAAGCCGCTGCCAGGCAAAAGGCCAAAGCCGGCAAAAAGCGGGTCCGCATCCGGGCCCTGGCCTTGGCAGCCGCCTGCCTGGTGCTGGTGGTCGGCGCGTCCGCCGCTATCCAGGGCATGCGTATGGGCAAATCCGCCAGCTACGATACCGCGGCCCCGGCGGAAACGCCGATGATGGCCTATAACGACAGCTATAGCTATGACGCGGGCGAAGGCGGCCAAATGCGGGCGCAAACGGCCCCGGAAGCGGAGCTGTTCGCCGCTGACGAGGAGGCCTACCCGGAGGCCGCGGAGAACGGCGTTGGCGCCAAAACCCGGCCAGAGGAGGCCGCCATTGAGCGGAAGGTGATCAAGAACTGCAGCCTTTCCCTGAAGGTGGATGATTTCGACAAAGCTTACGCGGCCATCGGCGCCCTTGCCCAGGCCTACGGCGGTTATGTGGTCAGCGCCGAGCAATACGACTATGAAGGCGCCACCCAGCGGAACGGCTATATTTCCATCCGGGTGGACGCGGGCCGGCTGGATCAGGCCCTGGCGGAGATCCAAAGCCTGGGCAAGGTGGAGAACAGCAACACCTATTCCAGCGACGTCACCGCCGCCTATTATGATACCGAGGCCCGCCTGGAACAGTACCAGGCCCAGGCGGAACGGCTGACCGAGCTCTATGACCGGGCGGATAATATTACGGATCTGATCGCCATTGAAGCCGAGCTGACCCGGATCAACGCGGAAACAGACGCCATGGCCGGCACGCTGCGCTATTATGACGAGCTGACCGCCTTGTCCCTGATCGACGTCAATCTTTATACCCCCAGCGCCTATACCCAGTCTGTGGAACCCCTGGGCTGGGCCGGCTTCTGGAAGGATCTGGGGGCGGGCTTCCTGAATGGGGTCAACGGTGCCCTGGATTTCCTGGCGGAGCTGTTGGTGCTGCTGGCCAGCATCCTGCCGGCCCTGGTGCTGCTGGCCCTGGTGGTTCTGGCGGTCATCCTGATCGTCAAGGGGGCCAAACGGCGGAGAGCCCGGCGCGGCCAATAGCAAAGCCGCGGATCCCTGACTGATGAAGAAAAAACCGCTGCCGCGGTTTTTTTCTTTACCCAACAGTGGTATAATGGGGGCAGCGTTATGAGCCGATAGCGTTGATGATTAAATGTTGATGATTAAATAATGTAAGGATAAGAGCTTTCGGGGCGAAAAGGAGTCAAATATGGCGAAACTTTTATTGATCGACGGCAGCAGCCTGCTGCACCGGGCCTTTTACGCTTTGCCCCTGCTGTCCACAGCGGACGGCGTTTATACCAATGGGGTCCATGGCTTCATGATGATGTTCAATAAGCTGACGGCCCTGCAAAAGCCGGATTATATCGCGGTTTGCTTTGATAAAAGCCGGGTCTCCTTCCGCAACCGCATCGACCCCAACTATAAAGGCACCCGTTCGGAAACGCCCCTGGAATTGCGGGGCCAATTTGAGCTGCTGAAGGAAATATTGGACGCCGGGGGGATCGAATGGCTGGAGCTGGCGGATTATGAGGCCGACGATCTCCTGGGCACCTTGGCCGCCCAAGGCTCCAGCCGGGGCATGCGGGTGGAAATCTTCTCCGGCGACCGGGATGTATTCCAGCTCATCGATGGCCAGACCCATGTGTTCATGACCAAAAAGGGCATCAGCGATATCGAGCATTACGATACCCAGGCGATCCTGGACCGGTATCAGGTGGAGCCCAGGCAGCTGATAGAAGTCAAAGCCCTGATGGGGGACAGCTCCGACAATATTCCCGGTGTGCCCGGGGTGGGGGAGAAAACCGCCATGAAGCTGATCGCCCGCTTCGGCAGCCTGGAGCAGCTTTACGCTGATCTGGATCAGGTGGAGGGGGTCAAGCTCAGGGAGAAGCTGCAAACCTATCAGGAGCAGGCTTTCCGCTGCCGGGAGCTGGCCGCCATTGACCGGGATATCCCCCTGGAGCTGGATTGGCAGGACTATCAGTATGACCCGGAGCGGGATCAGAGCGCCTTGGCCACCATCTACCGCCGCTTGGGCCTGCGCCAGCTGTCCCGTAATCTGCCGCAAAAGCAAACGCCGGCTTTGGGCGTGACAACTGAGGAATTCCAGGATTATGACCGGCCCTGGCCGGACGCCGCGGAAGAAGCCCCGGCGACAGCCCCTGCCGCCCCGGCCCAGCCGGGCGCTTTAGTTATCCTCAGCGGCCCGGAGCAGGCACCGGCTTATGCGGCGGCTATTAAAGCCGCCGGGCATTGCGCCGTCTTTGCCCGCTGGCAGGGCCTCCCCGGCCAAGGTGGCCTGGAATACTTGGCTTTTTCCACCGAGGGCCGGCCGCCCCTGCTGCTGGATCTGCGCCAGGACCAGTCCGCCCTGGCCGATCTGGGCCCGGTGCTGACGGATCAAGCCATTGCCAAGCAGGTGATGGATGTGAAGGAGCTTTATCAGCTTTTGGCTGCCCGGCACATTGATTTGCAGGGCGTGACGGACGACGCGGTGCTGGCCGCATATGTGCTGGACCCGGCAGCCGGGGAATATCCCCTGGCTGAGCTGGCCCAGGCCCAGGGTCTGGCCTATGCACCTCTTGAAGGGCCGGAGGGGGCTGCCGCCGCCGCTGCCCTGCTGCCGCCGCTGGCGGCTAAGCAGCGGCAAAAGCTGGCGGAAGCCCAGATGCTGAAGCTCTATGAAGAGCTGGAGCTGCCCCTGGCCCGGGTTTTGGCGGAGATGGAGCGGGCGGGCATCCGGGTGGAGGCGGAGGGCCTGGCTGAGATGTCCCGGGAGCTGGCCGCTTCCGCCAGCGAGTATCAGCGCCGCATTTATGAGCTGGCCGGTCATGAATTCAACCTCAATTCCCCCAAGCAGTTAGGGGTGGTGCTCTTTGAGGAAATGGGCATCCCGCCCCTGAAAAAGACCAAAACCGGCTATTCCACGGACGCGGAGGTTTTGGAAACCCTGGCCCAGACCCAGCCCATCGCCAGCCTGCTGCTGGATTACCGCCTGGCCGCCAAGCTGCGCTCCACCTATACCGAGGGCATGGGCAAGCTGATCGACCCGGCTGACCATAAGCTGCATACCACCTTTAAGCAAACCGTGGCGGCCACCGGCCGTTTAAGCTCGGTGGAGCCGAATCTGCAGAATATCCCGGTCCGTCATGAGCTGGGCCGCCGCATCCGCCGGGTCTTTGTGGCCGACCGGCCCGGGGATTTGCTGCTGGCCGCCGACTATAATCAGATCGAGCTGCGGATCCTGGCCCATATTTCCGGCGATCCCAGCCTGATCGAATCTTTCCAAAAAGGGGAGGATATCCATACCCGCACCGCTGCCGAGGTGCTGGGCGTCGATCCGGCGGCGATCAACCCCTTCCAGCGCCGCCAGGCCAAGGCGGTGAATTTCGGCATCGTTTACGGCATCAGCGATTATGGCCTGTCCCGGGATTTAGGCATTTCCCGGGCCGAGGCCGGGGATTATATCCGCCGCTATTTCGCCCGCTATCCCAAGGTCTCCGCTTATCAGCAGCAAACCATTGCCGAAGCCCGGAAAACCGGGTATGTGGAGACCCTTTATGGCCGCCGCCGCTATTTGCCGGATCTGATCAACCGCAATTTCAATCTGCGCAGCTTTGCCGAGCGCATGGCCATCAACGCCCCCATCCAGGGCTCTGCCGCGGATATCATCAAGCTGGCCATGATCGCCGTCAGCGACAGCATACGCAGCCAAGGCCTGGAGTCCCGGATGC
>DAIMZM010000125.1:0-4985 GCA_036733985.1 Bacillota bacterium | reverse complement strand
ATCGCCGGGGCCCTTAAAAACAGCTTTGACCAGGTGCTGGTGGATGAATACCAGGATATCAACGAGGTGCAGGCCCGGATTTTCCAGCGCCTGTGCCGGGAAGATAATTTCTTTGCCGTGGGCGACGTGAAGCAGAGCATTTACCGCTTCCGCCTGGCCGAACCCGGGCTGTTCCTGGAAAAATACCAGCGCTACGGTGACAATCAGGGGGGCCGCCGCATTGACCTGAATGATAATTACCGCTCTGATATCCGGGTGATCCAGGGGGTGAATTTCCTCTTCCGCCAGCTGATGTATACGGAAGTGGCGGAGCTGGATTATGACCGGGCCGCTGAGCTGAAAGCAGGCCGGGACAGCCTGGGCCAGCCGCCGGAGCTGCATTTGCTTGATCTGGCAACCGAGGAGGAAGGAGAAGAGGCCCTTACCGCTTTCCAGGGGGAAGCCCGGCTGATCGCCTGCCGCCTCAAGCAATTGGCAGGGGAAGGCTATGCTTACCGGGACATGGCCATCCTGCTGCGGAGCGTCAAGGCCCATCAGGACATTTTAAGCAAAGCCCTGCGCCAGGCCCAGATCCCCGTGCTGCTGAACCAGGGGGAGGAAGAGGAAGCCAGCCCCGAGCGCATGCTGCTCCTTTCCTTGCTGACGGTGATCGACAATCCCTGTCAGGATATCCCCTTAGCCGCGGTGCTGCGCTCGCCCCTCTTCGCCTTTACTAATGAGGAGTTGGCCCTGATCCGCCTGAACCAGCGGCAGGGGGATTTCTACGCCGCCCTGCTGGCAGCGGCGGAAACCCGGGACAGCCTGGGGGAGAAGGCTAGGGACTTCCTGGCCTTGCTGAACAAATGGCGTTACCTTTCCGGCATGGAGCGGGTGGATCAGCTGCTGCTGACCATTTACCAAGATACCGGGGCCGAGCCCCTGTTCGCCGCTATGGAAAACGGCCGCCGGCGCCTGCAGGGCCTGCGCCGGCTGTATAATGAAGCCCATCAGTATGATGAAAGCGGCTATGCGGGCTTGTTCCGCTTTATCCGCTTGCTGGCGGACAGCCGGGAGCGGGGCTTCTCTCCCCAGAGCCAGCCCAGCCTGGAAGAAGCGGACGCGGTGCGCATCCTCAGCATCCATAAGAGCAAGGGCCTGGAGTTCCCCGTGGTAGTGGTGGCCGGGCTGAACAGCCAATTCAACTTTCAGGATGAATACGCGGATATCATCTGGGAGCGCAGCCTGGGCCTGGGGGCCAGGATCGTGGATACCCGCGCCCGGCATAAATACCCCACCCTTTCCCATGTGGCTGTGGCCCAGAAAATGCGGGACCAGGCCCTGGCTGAGGAGATGCGGGTGCTGTATGTGGCCTTGACCAGGGCCAGGGAAAGGCTGATCCTCACCGCTTCCTCCCCGCGGCTGGGCCGGATCCTCCAGGGCCTGGGCCAGGGCCTGAAAGGCGAGCGCCTGGGCAGCCGCCTGCCCCTCTATCTCACCGCTACGGCGAAACGGCCCTTGGATTGGCTGATCCCGGCCCTGCTCCGTCATACGGACGGGGAAGAACTGCGGCAAGCCGCCGGCCTGGACGGCCTGCCCTTGCTGGCGGATGACAGCTCCTGGCGGATCAGGCTCTGGCAGCGGCAGGACTTGGCGGAACCGGCGGACGGCACGCCCCAAACCGCCCGGGAACCGGTGGGCCCGGAGCTTTTGTCCCAGGTGGCCCAGACCCTGAGCTTCCGCTACCCCCACCGGGACTTATGCGACGCGCCGGTAAAATGGACGGTCAGCGACCTGAACCGGGAGCGCTTGGGCCTGAACGAAGCAGAGGAAACCGCGGTGTTGCCGGCGCTGGCGGAGATGGCGGTACCCCTGGCAGCGGCAGCCCCGGAAACTCCGGCTGGTAAACCAGGCCCCGAGGCCCTGCCTCAGAAACAGGCGGCCCGCCGGGGCAGCATCTACCATTTGCTGCTGCAATATCTGGACCCAAGGGATTGCGATAAGGCCGCCCTGCAGGCCCTGACGGAAAGCCTGATCGGGCAGGGGCTGCTGACCCGGGATGAGCTGGGCCTGGTGGCCTTGGAGAAAGTGGCGGCCTTTTGCCGCTCGCCTTTGGGCCGACGCCTGGCCGCCGCTTCCCGGCTGCAGCGGGAAACCGCCTTCACCCTGATGCCGGAGCCGGAAGACCCAGGGGGCGTGGTGATCCAGGGCATGCTGGACGCGGCCTTTTGGGAGGAAGACGGCTGGGTGCTGCTGGATTATAAAACCGGCGGCCGGGGCAAAAGCGACGGGGAACTGCAGGCCCTGTACCAGGGGCAGCTGGATTATTATGCCCTGGCCATCGAAAGGCTGTGGCAGGGGCCGGTGAAGCAAAGGTATCTGGTGCTGCTGGATTTGGAACGGTATATTGAGGCGTAAAGCCAGCGGCTTTAAGCCCTGTGCAGGCCTTAGCCTGGATTTCAGGAAACAATAAAGCCCCCTGCTCGGCAGGGGGCTTATTTTTGCTTTATCGCGGCTTTGGGCGGCCTATTCCTGGCTGTTGTCCAGGCTGTAATATTTAAATTTTTTCAGGTCGTCCCGGTTTTTGCTGATGCCGGAGAGGATTTTTTCAATATTTTCTTCCAGTTGCCGCAGCACGTCGTCGCAATAATGGATGGATTCATGGCGCAGCTGGATGGCGGCCTTTTCCGATTGCTCCAGAATGGCCTGGGCCCGGCGGCCTGCTTCCTGATAAATCTCCGTCTCCTGGGTCAGCAGATCCGCCTGCTGCCGGGCTTCGGAGATGATGCGCTTGCTCTGGCCTTCCACAGATTCCAGCAGCTTATCGCTGTTTTCCAGCACTCTTTTGGCCTGCTTCAATTCCTCAGGCAGGGCGGCGTAGATCTTATCCACGCATTCCAGCACCGCTTCCCCGTCCACCAGCACCTTGCCGGAAAGGGGCACCCGGGACGCTGAGGTAATGGTCTCTTCCAAATCCTTGAGGATCGTGGCCAGGCCCAGATTATCCGAATATTCCATATCAGTTTCCTCCTTGAATATCTGACCAACGCAGATAATGTATGGCAGTGCCGCCATAGCGGCTTTCCTTCACCTGGATCAGGCCGGACTGGGCCGCGGCCTCCCCGCTGCCGGCCCGGGTCTCGGCAATCAGCACCCCTTCCGCCGCCAGGAGCCGGCCCTGGACCACCAGGGCGATCAACTGGGGCAGCAGGCCCGTATCATAAGGGGGATCGAGAAAGATCAGGTCAAAGCCGCCTTCCCCGGCTAAGCCGGGCAGCAGCTTTAAAGCGTCCCCCCGCAGCACTTGGCCGCCGGGCAGCGCTAAAGCGGCCAGGTTTTCCGCCAGTACCGCCCCGGCCCTGCGGTCAGCCTCGATGAAGAGAGCGCTTTTGGCCCCCCGGGACAGGGCTTCCAAACCCAGGGCGCCGCTGCCGGCGCAGGCGTCCAGCACTTTTGCATCAGCCAGGTAAGGGGTAAGGACGCTGAACATTGCTTCCTTCACCCGGTCCGCTGTGGGCCGGGTATGTTGGCCTGCTAGGGTTTTCAGCCGCCTGCCTTTGGCTGTCCCGGCAATGATGCGCATTTATTTTTTACCCGGGCTTTTGGTTTCTCGATTCGCGTGGGAGCTGAGCTTTAAAGCGCAGGTTTCGCAATAATAGACGGCACGGGGATTTTCCTTCAGCTTACGGAAATCCTTATGCAGTTTATTGATCTCTTCTTCTTTGCCGCAAAGGATGCAGGTAACTTTCAAAAGACTCCCTCCTTGGGCTTGGGGCCAATTAATTCCGATCAAAAGCGGGCAAAATTTAAAAAAGCGGTTTTTATTTTCAACTATAGTATTTTCGCGCCCAGGCCCATTGTTCCTGCCAAAGGCCGGGATGATATTTTACGCTCCCTTGGGTCATAATAAATGAAAAAAAAGGCGGCGGCATATGAGCGAAATAAAGCTGGCGCGTTTGGCCCAGCGCCTGGATTTAGCCAGCGAGGCCACGGCTTTGCTCCGGGGCGAAGCGGATGTGGAAATCAGCGGCGTTAGCGAGGAGGTGCTGGATCAACAGGGCGTCAAAATACACATCATTACCATTTTAAACGAGGCAGGCGCGGCCAGGATGGGCAAGCCCCAGGGCCGCTATATTACTCTGACCCTGCCCCGGCTGGAACATGAGGAGGATTTGGGCCAGGTGGCGGCAGTGGTGGCCGGGCAGCTGAAAAGCCTGCTGCCGCCCTTGACCGGCGGCACCCTGCTGGTGGCCGGCCTGGGCTCCCGGGCCGCCATTCCCGACGCCCTGGGCCCCCGCACCGTGGAGCTGATCTGCGCCACCAGGCATTTGTTCCGGGAGCAGGTGGATACCACCGGCCTGGGCAGCGTGGCCACCTTGAGCCCAGGGGTGCTGGCGGAATCCGGCCTGGAAAGCGCGGAGCTCTTAGCCGCGGTCTGCCGGGAACTGAAGCCCGCGGCCCTGCTGGCCGTGGACGCCCTGGCTGCCTCAGATATGCGCCGGGTGGGCGTGACCATCCAAATGGCGGATAGCGGCATCAGCCCCGGCTCCGGCGTGGGCAACCGCCGCATCGGCGTGAACAGCCGCAATATGGGCTGCCCGGTGATTGCCATCGGCGTGCCCACGGTGGTGGACAGCGCTGCCATTATCCGGGAAACCGTCCGCTGTATGGATCAGTTCCGGGGCGGCAAACGCTTGGATGATTTTGACGACGCGGCTTGCGAATATTGTGAGAACGACCTGCTGGCCCAGTTTGGCGGCAGGCTGATGGTCACGCCCAAGGATATCGACGACCTGGTAGCCAAGGTGGCGGAGATCTTAGCCGCCGCCGTGGCTATGCTGGTGCATCCGGCTGCCCAGATCAATAACTACCATGATTTTATTAAATAAAATTAATTGAACCGTATTTTTTAACGATCGCAATGCCAAATTTTGTACCGCATATCCTGTCGGATTCTGCAAACAATAGGTTCAGCCAAGCGAAAAGGAGGTGAAAACATGAGCAAAAAC
>DAIMZM010000124.1:0-5093 GCA_036733985.1 Bacillota bacterium | reverse complement strand
GGTCAGCTATGCGGATATTTCCGGCCGGGACGCCCAGGCTGAAAGCTCCGCCCAGATCAAAAGCCGGGTACAGGCAGCCCGCGGGCTGCAGCAGGAACGCTTTGCCCGGGAAGCTTTTTTCAGCAATGCGGAGATGACCCACCGGGATGTGGAAAAGCATTGCGCCATCGGCCCTGACGCCCAGCTGCTGCTGAGCCAGGCTTTCCGGGCCCTGAAAATGAGCGCCCGCTCCCATGACCGGATCCTGAAGGTGGCCCGCACCATTGCCGATCTGGACTTAAGCCCGGAAATCCGAGCCGAACACCTGGCGGAAGCGCTGCAATACCGCAGTATGGACAGGGAAGCATGAGCGGGGCCTTTCCTTTTAAAATCGTCGCCGCCCCTTTGGCCGGCATCAGCGGCCGGGCCTGGCGGGAGATTGCCCGGGACTATGGAGCGGATCTGGCTGTGGGGGAAATGATCAGCGCCAGAGCCGTGGGCTATGGCAATAAGCGCACCCTGGAATTGCTGGATATCCAAGGAGAAGCCGCCCCGGTGGCGGTGCAGATCTGCGGCTCCGAGCCGGAATTCGTGGCCCAGGCCGCCAGCTTGGCCGCCGGCCTGGGGGCTGACTATCTTGACTTGAATATGGGCTGCCCTGTGCCCAAGGTGGTGCGGAACCGGGAAGGCGCCGCCCTGATGCTGAACCCGGCCCTAGCGGCTGAACTGATTGCCGCGGCTAAAAGCGCGGGCAGGCCGGTCTCGGTGAAATTCCGTTCCGGCTGGGATCCGGGGCGGCAAAACGCCGTGGCCTTTGCCCAAATGGCGGAAGCCGCCGGGGCGGCCTTTCTTACCGTCCATGGCCGCACCCGGGATCAATTCTACAGCGGCCAGGCGGATTGGGCCATCATTGCCCAGGTCAAGACGGCGGTGGGCATCCCGGTGATCGGCAACGGGGATATTTTTTCCGCGGCGGACGCCCTCCGGATGCTGGCCCAAACCAATTGCGACGGCGTGATGGTGGGCCGGGGCGCTTTGGGCAATCCCTGGCTGTTCCGGGAAATCCGCGCCGCCCTGCGGGGGGAAGCCCCGCCGGCCCGGCCCGAGCCGGCGGAAGTGGCGGCCCAAGCCGTCGCCCATTTAAGACGCCAGGTCCAGCTGGCGGAACGCTGGATCGTCCCCAGAGAAAAGGACGAAATCACCGGAAAAAAGTTAGCGGAGGAATTGACGGTGCGGGCCTTGCGCGGGCATTTGGGCTGGTACACAAAAGGCCTGCGCCATGCGGCCAAGCTCCGGCAATTGATCAATGGCTGCGCCACTGTGGGGGAAATCGAGGGGCTGTTCCGGGACTATCTGAATTCTCTCTTGCATCTTGACAAGATAAGCATGAAAGACTAAAATAAATTGGTTAAAGATCCAGAGAGAAACCGGCGTCTAACCTGAAAGGAGCAAAATATGGCTGAACAAGAAGTATTAATGACCCACGAAGGCCTGAAAAGAATGGAGGACGACCTGGAACACCTGAAAACGGTGCGCCGCAAAGAAGTGGCCGCCCGCATCAAACAGGCCATCGAATTCGGGGACATCTCGGAGAATTCCGAGTACGAGGACGCCAAAAACGAACAGGCCTTTATCGAAGGACAAATCCTTAATATTGAAAAAATGCTGAAAAACGCCCGGGTGGTTGATCAAGCCGATCTCAATATGAACATCGTCTCCGAATATTCCAGCCTGACCGTGACCAACCTGGACAGCGGCGAAAATATGAGCTTCCAGATCGTGGGTTCGGTGGAAGCGAAGCCTTTTGATCAGAAAATTTCCAATGAAAGCCCGGTGGGCAAAGCCATGCTGGGGCATAAGGTCGGCGACGAGGTGGAGGTGCATACGCCCTCCGGTTCAATCAGGCTTTTGATCGTCAGCATCAACAAATAAAGCGCGGGAGAAGCTAAAGTGGCAGAATACGAAACCAACGAACTAATGCGGGTACGCGTCGGCAAGCTGGATGAATTACGGAATAAAGGCGTGGATCCCTATGGCCGGGCCTTCAAGGCCAGCCATCACGGGGCGGAAATCATCGCCGATTTTGAACAATTGGCAGGGACCCGGGTAACGGTGGCCGGCCGGATTATGGCCATCCGCGGCCATGGCAAGGCCAGCTTTATCGAGCTGGCGGATTTAAGCGGCAAAATCCAGGTCTATATCCGCCAGGACGAGGTGGGCGAGGAAGCCTATGAGCTGTTCAAGCTCTGGGATATCGGCGATATCGTGGGTATTGAGGGCGAGGCTTTCCGCACCCACCGGGGGGAAATCTCCGTCAAAGGCGAAACACTGACCTTCCTCAGTAAAAGCCTGCGCCCCCTGCCGGAGAAATGGCATGGCCTGAAGGATGTGGAGCTCCGCTACCGCCAGCGTTATGTGGATTTGATCGTAAACCCGGAAGTGCGGGATACCTTTATCGCCCGCAGCAAAATCGTGCGGGCCATCCGCAATTACCTGGACGGCCTGGGCTTTTTGGAAGTGGAAACGCCGGTGCTGCATCCCATTGCCGGCGGCGCCACCGCCCGGCCTTTCATCACCCATCACAATACCCTGGACATGGACCTTTATCTGCGCATCGCCCTGGAACTGCATCTGAAGCGCCTGATCGTCGGCGGTTTGGAAAAAGTGTATGAGCTGGGCCGGGTCTTCCGCAACGAAGGTATTTCCGTGCGGCATAATCCGGAATTCACCCTGCTGGAACTGTACGAGGCTTATAGCGACTACAACGGCATGATGGAATTGACGGAGAATATGATCAGCGCCGTGACCCGGGAGGTGCTGGGCAGCGACCAGGTCTCCTATCAGGGCACGGAAATCAGCTTTGCCGCGCCTTGGCGGCGCATCACCATGTTCGACGCCATCAAAGAATACGCGGGCCTGGATTTCCGGGAAATCCTCACCGACGAAGCGGCCCGGGCCGCTGCCGCTGCCGCCGGTATTGAGGTGGAAAAGGACGCCAGCCGGGGCAATGTGATCGACCGTTTCTTTGAGGAAAAGGTGGAAGGCCATCTGATCCAGCCCACCTTTATCATGGATTATCCCATTGAGATCTCGCCCCTGACCAAGCGGATAGCGGAGGACCCGTCCCTGGTCTACCGCTTTGAAGCTTTTGTCTTTGGCCGGGAGCTGGCCAATGCCTACTCCGAATTGAACGATCCCCTGGACCAGCGCCAGCGCTTTGACTATCAGATGCGCCTCAGGGAAAAGGGCGACGATGAAGCCAATGAGACGGATGAGGATTTCCTCCGGGCCCTGGAATACGGCATGCCCCCCACCGGCGGCCTGGGCGTGGGCATCGACCGGCTGGTCATGTACCTGACCGACGCCGCTTCCATCCGGGACGTGATCCTCTTCCCCACCCTGCGCAGCCGGGAATAGCCGCCTGCCGCGGAAAAAACACAGACAGTATGAAAACACCGCCCGCAGCCATAATAAGCTTAAGGCGGTGTTTTTTTATGTATTTGCTGATCGCGGCGGCAGTGTTCCTGCTCCTGGCTATCCAGCTTTATCCCCTATTCTTTTTGATCCGCTACGAGAACGGCCTGCGCCTCTACTGGCTGCCCCGGGTCTTTTTGGGTTTCGGCAAAGCCCGCCGCCTGTTAAAGGCCAGGCCGGAGCGGGCCGTCCATGAGGTGGAGATCAAGACCCATTTGCCGCTGAAGGTCATCTGGGAATGGCTGAAGGCGCTTTGGCCCAAGGCCAAAGTCTGGGACTGGTATTTTTACGGCGCGCCGGGCCAAGGCTTCCAGGCGGAGTGCATAGTTAGCTTGTCCGCCGGTCATATTATAGTCATAGCAATCAAAATGAGGCGGAGGAATCATAATGGCCGGAGAGCATGAAATTCAGGGTTTGATGGAAACCGCGATGAAAAGCCTGCGGGAAATGGTGGATGTGAACACCATCGTCGGGGATGTGATCGAAAGCAGCGAAGGCGTCGCCGTGGTGCCCGTTTCCCGGGTGGCCTGGGGTTTTATTGCCGGCGGCGGCAATGTGGGCAATACGGGCCGGGACAAAGACCGCCTGCCCTTTGCCGGGGGCAGCGGCGCGGGCATCAGCATGCAGCCCGTGGGCTTCCTGGTGCTGGCCAAGGATCAGGTACGGCTGATCCCGGTTTGCGGGGCCACCAATGTGGATAAGGCCATCGAGGCCATACCCGTGGTGGCGGAGCAGCTGAAAAACCTCTGCCAGCGCCATCAGCACAGCGGCGTGCAGGATATCCGCATGGAATCTTAATTTTTAGGCCTTTCGTATAGCTTAATCTCAGGCGATATCCCCCATCTGGGCGACCAGAACGGTGATATCGTCTTTGATTTTGCCATTGCTGATGCAGATCACCTTGTCCAGCAAATACTCGGCCATGGCCTGGGGATGATTGACCACCGCCTGCTCCAGCACCCGCTGCAGCCATTGGCCCTTGTCGTCGATATCCATATCCAGGAGTCCGTCGGAAGCCAGGATGATCATGTCCCCGGGCAGGATCTGCTCTGTGACCACCTCTTTATCCGCGCTGCAGAGCAAGCCCATGGGCAGGCTGGCCCCATTGATCACTTTCACCAGGCCGCCCCGCTTGATATAGCTGGCGGCAGCCCCGGTTTTGATAAATTCCGCCTGGCCGCTGTATAAGTCCAGCACACAAAGATCCAGGGTGACAAAGCTTTCCTCGCTGCCCCGCAAAGACAGGGCGGCGTTCACCACATCGATGGCCGTATTCCGGGCAAAGCCGGCTTCCAGCAAACGGCTGACTAGGGAGATGGCCTCGTTGCTTTCCTGGGCCGCTTCCTCGCCCACACCCATGCCGTCGCTGATCATCAGCAGCTGGCGGCCTTCGTCCAGGAGTATGCTGCCGCCGCTGTCGCCGCAAATATCCCGCCCATCCTTAGCCAGCTGGGCTTTGCCGATACTCAGGTTATAAGCGCCCCCGGCCAAAAGGCGGTAGGTGCAGCGGCCGGCGCAGTTCTTGCCGCCGCAGCTGGTTTCATGTACATAAAAATCGCAGGACAGCAAACGGCTGACTTCTTCCTCGATGGCCTGGCGGCAATAGAGTTCTCCCGGGCACTCGATATATTGGGCCCAGA
>DAIMZM010000123.1:0-5169 GCA_036733985.1 Bacillota bacterium | reverse complement strand
CGTCGATGACCACGATTATGGGCGCCTTCGGCACGATTGTGGACGACAGGGTCCATAAAATCAGCAAGGATTTCAGCGCCGCCCCCATCGGCAAGGGTAAAATCGCCGGCGGCTATATTCTCTCTTCTTTTATCATCGGCTTCATTATGACGCTGCTGATCTTTGTGCTGGCTGAGATCTATATCGTGTCCCGGGGAGGAGCCTGGCTCGGTTTTGCCGTCACCCTCAAAGTGCTGGCAATCATTGTGCTTTGCTGCTTATGCAATACCGCGATGCTTTCGTTTTTAGTCTCGTTTTTTAAGAGCCAAAACGCCTTTGGTACGGCCAGCAGCATCATCGGCACGCTGATCGGCTTTTTAACCGGCATTTATCTGCCCATCGGCATGCTGCCCCAGGCGGTGCAGTTCTTTATCAAGATCTTTCCCGTTTCCCATGCCGCGCTGCTGTTGCGCCAGGTGATGATGGAAACGCCCATGCAGGTGGTATTCCAGGGTGCGCCGGCGGAGGTACTGGCAGGATTTGAGCGGGAAATGGGCGTCGTCTTCCAATTCGGCGGGCAAACCATGCAGGCGTTTGGCAGTATTCTGCTCCTGACCGGCGCGGCGCTTTTGTTCTATCTGCTTTCGGTCACGCGCTTTGCCAAGAAAAGCAAATAAGCCTTGCAAAAACCGGCCCGGCCGGATAAGCTTCCGGGCAGATGCATATATTATGAAGTAAAGCGGTGCTGTTTCTACCGTTTATTAAAATTATTGAATATGGCAGGAATTTCCGGTTTTTGTGGTATTATAACTATATACGCAAATGGAGGGATTAACCATGGGAAAGGTATTGACGCCTAAGGTTACATGGGTGGGCAAGGTCGATTGGGAATTAAGAAAGTTTCACGGGGACGAATACTCCACTTGGAAAGGCTCGTCCTATAACGCCTATCTGGTCAGGGCGGGTAAAAACGTCCTCATCGATACGGTCTGGAAGCCTTTTGACAAAGAGTTTGTCAGCAATCTGCGGCAGGAAATCGATCTGAAAGAGATCGATTATATCGTTGCCAACCATGCGGAGACCGATCACAGCGGCGCGCTGCCGGAGCTGATGCGCAACATCCCCGATACGCCCATTTATTGCACGGCCAACGGAGTTAAATCCCTGAAGGGGCATTATCACCAGGATTGGAATTTTGTCACGGTAAAGACCGGGGATACGCTGGACCTGGGCAGCGAGAAGCTGGTTTTTGTGGAAGCGCCGATGCTGCACTGGCCGGACAGCATGTTCTGCTATCTGACGGGTGAGAATATTCTCTTTTCCAACGATGCCTTCGGGCAGCATTACGCCACCGAATCCCTGTATAATGACGCGGTGGATACGGCCGAGCTTTACGCTGAAGCCATCAAGTATTATGCGAATATCCTGACGCCGTTTTCGCCGCTGGTTACCAAAAAAATCAATGAAGTGCTGAGCTTCGGACTGCCGGTGACGATGATCTGCCCCAGCCACGGGGTGATCTGGAAGGAAGCGCCTACGCAAATCGTCGAAACCTATCTGAAATGGGCGGACGCGTATCAGGAGAATCAAATCACCATCGTCTATGATACCATGTGGGGCGCGACCCGCCGCATGGCCGAGGCGATTGCGGCGGGCATACGCGGTCAGGACGGGACTGTGACCGTGAAGCTGATGAATGCGGCAAAAGAGGACAAGAACGATATCATCACCGAGATTTTCCGTTCAAAAACAGTTTTGGTGGGCTCCTCCACGATCAACCGGGGCATCCTGCATGCCGTTGGCGGCCTGCTGGAAATGATCAAGGGACTCAAGTTTACCGGCAAGACCGGGGCGGCGTTCGGCAGCTATGGCTGGAGCGGGGAGTCTGTGGGGCAGATTACGCAAGCGCTGGCGGACGCCGGTTTCCGTGTGCTCAATGATGGGATTAAAGCCCTTTGGCTGCCGGATGAGGCTGCCTTGGCCCAATGTGAAGCGTATGGGAGCGCCCTGGCGGAAGGCCGTTGACGGCAAAGGAGCAAAAGGGGCGGAAATAGCGTCTATTATTATGAAATAGGCGCTCCTTTGCCATGCCTTTCCTAAGCGCCCCTGCCGGTGTTATTTTAACATAATTTGCACCTGGTTTTCGCCCGTCCTTTCCATCACGCGGTATCCCGCCGGGGCAGCCGTCGCGAAGCCCTGCTGGTTCGGCAGGCAGTAGCCGCCGGGGACGCAGGAACCGTCGTCCCGCACCAGCAGCTTGCCCAGGAGGCCCACGCAAATCCATTCGGGCCGTTTTGCCCGGGGGACGTATGGCCTTTGGGGATTCCACTCCGGGTTGAGCATGGGCTGTTTCTCAATGTGCGCGGGTACGATGGCCTGGTCATCCTCGCCGTGTCTTTCGGGAACCTCCACATCGTGATAGCGGATGGCGCCCCAATCGTCGGTGAGGTATTTGTTTTTCCAGCGCAGCGCGGCGGTATCCCCCACAAAGCCGGAAAAGGCGGTGGAGACGCCCAGGATATAATCTTCCGCTCCGGCGGCCTTTCTGATCTTGCTACCCCCCGCAAAGGTGACAAAGTAGCCCGGCTCGAGGGGATTGCCGGAGGCGGTTTCAAACATTTCGGCATAATCGGCGCCGCCGGTGTTCCAGGCCACGTCGATATAGGCGTTACCGTCGCCGAGAATTTTGGCGGCCAGGCCGAGGTTGAAAGGGGGATTTGTGCCGTTTGCCAGAAACCAGGAATAATCCGTATCCGCATTGCCCATCCGGCCCATGATATGCGCGCCAATATGTCCATTGGTGCTGGTTTCAAACCCCTCGGCATGGGCATAAAAACCGGAAGCCGTGGTGAATGATCCTTCTGAGTGGGCGCCGATATCCGTAGCCGTGGTTACGAAGCCTTCCGCGTGAGCAGCGGTACCGGAAGCCGTGCTAAAGGTGCCCTCCGCGTGGGCGTGGTCACCTGAAGCCACGGTTCTCCGGCCCTCGGCGTGAGAAGAATGGCCGGAAGCCGTGGCAGACGCGCCTTCCGCATGGGCATAGCCGCCGGAGGCTGTGCTACCCGAGCCCTCCGCATGGGAAGCAAGGCCCGAAGCCGTGGTTCTCTGGCCTTCCGCATGGGCATAGTTGCCGGAAGCGGTGGTTTCAAAACCCAGGGCTGTGGCATATGCCCCCATGGTGTAGCCGTCTTTGGCGCCGATCCCCCGGACCGCGCCAATATTATTGCCGTCAACCAGGTTTTGGAGCGTGCTTTGGTGATGCCTTGTCACCAGCAGCCCAGCCTTAACCGGGACGTCCCTGGCATAAGCAACAGCCGCCCTGGCGCAGTTGATCAGCGAGATGGACGCGGGGGTTGTGTCCACGGCAAAAACCGCGAATCCCGAAACCTGGCCGATTCTTTGCGGCGAATTGCCGATAACAGGTGTTCCCGTACCCCCGGACAAGGCGAATATGGCTTCGTCCGCCCAGGAGCAGCCCGTGGCCACCCACCAGTCAAACAGATACCGGCCCGGCTGGCTGATAGTGATGACGCCTGTTTGATTGTCATAGGCGATATCCCCGGAGGAAAAGACGGCCGCTTCAAAAATCACCTTGCCCCCCGGCGGGACACAGCCGGGGGACAGCCGTTCCAGCTGCAAAGAAATATGATCCATAGAAAACACCCCGCAAAAGCTATCATGAGATCTGCCGCTTGCCCGCCGTCTTTGAGATTGGCAGACCGCGAGAGCAGGCAAGGTCACTCTTAACAGTATATGCTTGGCGAAGCCTATCGGTACATGCCCTAAGCTGCCGGATATATGGCCAAAGGCCTCAACATTGCTTTAAGACCGATAAAACACCGCCCTTTTGTCCTAAAGGCGGTGTTTTGGCGTTCAAAGCATCTGTCCGATGGGCTTACTTATCAGCTGTCGCTGTCCTGTCGTTTGCCGCCGCTGTCCGGCAAGGACAGGGCGCTGTCCAATAGCAGCATCAATTCCCAGACGCTGCGGAAGCTTTCCTCCTGATCCTGATCCAGCCAGGTCAGCAGGCCCTGCCAGCCCAGATTCTGCCGGAACAGGACTTTTACGCCGAAATTGCCTAAGAGGCCCGGCTGGCCCTGGCGCAGGCTGTCCGTTGGCCTGAGGCCGGGCCGGGGCAGCGCGGCTTTGCGGAAGCGCCGGGGCAAGGCGGCGGGCAGGGGAAAGGCGATGCTGTCCAGGATGGACTCAATGGCCAGGAGCAGCTGGAACATATTGTCAAAGCTGCGTTCCCCCGCCAGCTCACAGTTGCGCAGCCGGCCTTTCAGCAGCTGATCCTGATAAGAATCCACACAAATCAGGAAATAGCGGCTTTCATCCTTATTGCCGGCCCCTGGCCGCTCAGGTTCCGGAGCATGATTTTTCTCATCCCACATAGCAGGCCGTTCCTTTCCGGTTTTGCTATCATTATACCGCTTTGGGGTTACGCCCTGGTTATATTTTTGCAAAAACCCGCCGCTCCCGGCGGCCGGCGCTTAGGCCGGCGTGTATTTTACGCTGTTGGCCTTGGTTGCGGGAGAAGCTATTTGACCAGATAATAGCCTAAAATCCATTGATCGGTTTGATTGATGTCCTGAAAGAGCAGCAGGCTGTAGCCGTCCAGCTCGCAATAGGCGGTTTCCACCCCGTCCTCAGGGGAATATTCGGTGATCAGGTCCTGGCCCAGGGCAGCTTCCAGCGCCTCCAGGGTCTGTCCGGCGGAAACGCCGGGGCAGGCGGG
The DNA here is from genome assembly GCA_036733985.1 of Bacillota bacterium. Taxonomy (GTDB): domain Bacteria; phylum Bacillota; class Dehalobacteriia; order UBA4068; family UBA4068; genus DAIMZM01. The sequence goes on along the minus strand of DAIMZM010000123.1, from coordinate 452 downwards.
CAGCTGGCCCGCGCCCAGCACCGCGGTGATGGTATCCTCCGGCTGGGGTGTGCCGGTATGGCCGAAAAAGAGCATCAGGCCTTCTTCCTGATAAAAGAGGCTGTCGGAGCCGTTCCAATATTCGGAGCCATAATCTTCGCCCAGCAGCTGGATCACCTGGGCCGTGGTCATGCCCAGATAACCGTAGGCGTATTGGGGTTTCTCCAGCTGGGTATCGGCCGGGGGCGTTTCCGGCGGGTCTTCTTCTTCCCCAGGGCTCTCCGCAGGCGGCTCTGTCCCGGGGGTTTCCGTTTCCGCTTCCTTTTGGTCGTCAGCCGTTATTGGGGGCGGCGTTTCCGGGCCGGGCTTTTCCTGCTCAGGAGATAAAAGGCCGAAGCCCAGGGCTGCCGCTGCCAGCAGCGCCAGAATGGCCAGGGCTGCCAGGATGATCAGCGGCCCTTTGCTTTTTTTCC
>DAIMZM010000122.1:0-5380 GCA_036733985.1 Bacillota bacterium | reverse complement strand
ATGACCAGCCTGAACCCCACCATGACCGTGGGCAAGCAGATCGCCGAGGTGCTGGTCAAGCATCAGAAGATCTCCCAGGCCGCGGCTATGGAAAAGACCGTGGAATACCTGCGCCTGGTGGGCATTGCCAACCCGGAGAAAAGGGTCCGGGAATATCCGGATTCCCTTTCCGGCGGCATGCGGCAAAGGGTGGTGATCGCCATTGCCATGTGCTGCAATCCTAAGCTGCTGATTGCCGACGAACCCACCACCGCCCTGGATGTGACCATCCAGGCCCAGATCATCGACTTGATGAAGGACTTGCAAGCCAAATTCAATACCTCCATCATCCTCATTACCCATGACCTGGGGGTAGTGGCCAATATGGCCCGGCGGGTGCTGGTGTTCTACGCGGGCAAGGTGGTGGAGGAAGGCCGGGCCGACCAGGTCTTTTATCAGCCCCGGCATCCGTATACCCGGGGCCTGCTGAAATCCATGCCCAAGCTGAACGCGGCAGGCAAGGAAGAGCTGCTGAGCATTGAAGGCGCGCCGCCGGATTTGTTCGCGCCGCCCCAGGGCTGCGCTTTTGCCGCCCGCTGCGAATACGCCATGCAGCTCTGCCAGACCCAGCAGCCGCCCTGGCTGACCATGGATCAGGGCCATGCCGCGGCCTGCTGGCTGAATCTCCGGCAAGTGCCGGCGGATTTGCGGCCGGCCTGGATGACCAGCAGCCATCTGAATCTGGCGGATATCAACAACAGCTAATCCACTCCTCCTTTGGTCTCCCGCGGCAATTGCCGCGGGAGATTTTTTTAGGACAAGGATTAAGCCCCCGGGTAAAAAGAACCGAACCCAGGGCCCTGAAAGAATTGCTTTTCCCAGGCCAGGGCTGGCTGGGAATTAAAAAAACATCTGTACAGCAAAGCGGGCCGGGGCTATAATGTGAGCAGGAATTGCCGGAGGCGCATATGCAGAAGCTATTAAACCAAATCAACCGTTTGCCAGGCCCCTGGCTGATCTTTACCGCCGCTGTGCTCTGGTCCACTGTGGGCGGGGTCAGCAAAAGCCTGGCCATGGATCCTTTGCTTTTTGCCGGCCTCCGGAGCCTGATCGGCGGCCTGGTGCTGCTGCCCATGCTGCAGCCCAAAAAGCTGGTCTGGGACAAATGGCTGGCCGGGCTGATCCTGGCCTACACCGCCGTGACCAGCCTGGTGCTGCTGTCTATGCGTTATACCACGGCGGGCAATATCATCGCCCTGCAGGACAGCGCTTTGGTCTGGGTCTTTGTCTGGGCCCTGGTAATCGGCAGGCAAAAGATGAACTGGCGGCGGATCCTGCCGGTGGCAGCGGCTGTCCTGGGTATTATCATCTTCCTGCTGGAGCCCAATCAGGGCGGCAATGCTTTTGGCAATCTGCTGGGGGTGGGCGCCGGGATCTGCTTTGCCGCCATGGGCGCCTGTATGCGCCAAGCCAAGGCCGCCACCCCCCTGTCCCTGGTGGTGCTGATGAATCTCTGCTGCGGCGTACTGATCCTGCTGATCCTGGTATTGCTGCCCGGCTATACCCTGACCGTGCCCCCCATTGCCTGGCCGGTGCTCCTGCTCATGGGCACGGTGCAGCTTTCCGGCAGCTATCTCTGCTATTGCCTGGGCCTGCGGAAAATCGAGCACCAGCGGGCCCAGCTGCTTTGCACCTGGGAGCTGGTGCTGACGCCGGTCTGGGCCTTCCTGATGGTGGGGGAACTGCCCACAATCTACGGCCTGGCCGGCTGGATCACCATGCTGGCCGCCATTGTGCTGGATAGCCTGCTGCGCCATCCTCAGGCACGGCAGGCCGTGCCAACAACCGCCAGGCCGGCCACGGCGGAGAAATAGGCCGCGGCAATGTCCGGCGGCGTTTAGCCACGCCCTGAGGCGCGCTCAAGAGCGCGCCTTTCCTATACCTCCGCCTTCCGGATTTCCGTCTCGGCCAGCCACTCCCCTTTCAGCTCCTGCAGTTTGGCAAAATGGGGGGTCCGGCAATGCTGGGCCAGGGCTTCCTCGTCCCGCCATTGTTCATAGAGCAATAATTGATCCGGCTGCTCAACGCTATAAAAATAATCGTAGCGCAGATTTCCCGGCTCCTGACGGGAGGCCTCCGCCAGGCCCAGGCTGTTGATCAGGGCGTAAAAAGCTTCCCGCCGCCCCGGCTTTACCGTATACAGCACATTGATAAGGATCATCTCCAAACCTCCTTTAATCTGTAGGGCTGATGCATTATTTCTCCCCGGAAAAGCTTTTTCCTGGTTTCCTTAGGGCGGGGCCCTGGTAAGCACCGGGTTTTTTTTCTGAATTTTTTTGCTCCCTGGGTGAAAGGAAGATTGACAAAAGGCCTTGGTTACGCTACAATGTAGCCGTATCGACTAACCGGTCGGTTTAGATTATTGGCAAGATTCAGTTTTTTCTGAAAGGAGCGCGCCTATGGCAAATGTCTCCAGCACCGAGGAGCGCCGCCAGCTGATCATCCGCGAGGCGGCCCGGCTCTTTACCGAGCGCGGCTATTACCGCACCTCCATGGAGGATATCGCCTCCGCGGTGGGGCTGCGCAAGCCCACGCTTTACTGGTACATCTCCGGCAAAGAGGAGATTTTATTCCATATCCATAACGAGTACATGGATATGCTGCTGGATAAACACCGGCAGCGTATCGGCAGCGGCCTGAGCAACAGCGAATTGCTGCATCTGGTCATGTATGACGTGCTGGACCAGTTCAGCGAATATCCCGGCTATGTCAGCTCTTTTCATGACCATTATCATGACCTTTCCCAGGAACTGCGCCAGCAAATGGAAGTCAAGCGAGACAGCTATTTCAACGCGGTGGCGGATATCATCCGCCGGGGCGTGGAAGCCGGGGAATTCAAAACCGAGGACGTGACCCTGACCAGCCTGGCCTTTTTCGGCCTCTGCAACTGGGTTTATAAATGGTACCGCAGCGACGGCCCCCTGATGCCCAGGGAGATCGCGGACCGGTTTTGGCATATTTTCATGGATGGGGTGCGGAAATGAATGCCAGCGTGCTGATGGAAATCAAAAACCGGGTGGCCTATATCACCCTGAACCGGCCGGAAAGCTTCAATGCCTTTGACCTGGAACTGGCTGAAGGCCTGAACCAGGCCTTGGGCCGCTGCTTTCAGCCGGAGGTCCGGGCCGTGGTGCTGACCGGCGGGGGCAAGGCTTTTTGCGCCGGCGGGGATTTGCGCCGGATGAGCCAGGCCCCCTCCTTAAGCCAGGCCCTGGGCCAGCTGACCCTGGGGCTGAACCGGGCGATCCTGGATATCCGCCTGCTGGGCAAGGCGGTGCTGGCCGCTGTCAATGGGGCGGCTGCCGGGGCCGGCATGAGCCTGGCCCTGGCCTGCGATATCCGCCTTCTTTCAGAGCAGGCCAAATTCAAGCAGGCGTATACCAGCAGCGGTCTGGTGCCGGACGGGGGCTGGACCCTGCTGGCCCCGGAATTGCTGGGCCAGGCGAAAGCCACGGAGCTGTTGCTGCTGGACCCGCTGCTTAACGCGGAGCAAGCCCTGGCCTTGGGGCTGGGCTTGGAAATCGTACCCCAGGATCAGCTGCTGGACAGGGCGAGCCAGCTGGCGGAAGGCTTTGCCCAAGGTTCCCTGACCGCTTACGCGGCTGCCAAAGCCCTGGTGAACCAAAGCCTGCTGCCGGCGCTCTCCGCCCAGTTGGAGCTGGAACGCCAGGCCATGATCCGGATCGGCGCCGGGGCTGACGCCCGGGAAGGCCTGGCCGCTTTCCTGGCCAAGCGGCAGCCAATATTCGCCAAGGACTGAAGCCCCGGCTTAACCAGGAGAAAGCAGGCAAGCCAGGGAGGGAAGGAAGGAAAACCATGCTATTAGCCATCGATTGCGGCAACACCCATTTATGCCTGGGGATATTCAAGGGGGAGCTTCTGCTGCGCAGCTGGCGGCTTTCCACAGACCCCAACAAGACCGAGGATGAATACCTGGCCCTGCTGGGGCAGCTTTTTGCCCAGCAAGGCTATACCCTTTCCCAGCTGGACGGCATGATCTTAAGCTCCGTGGTGCCTTCCATCAATATCATCTGGCGCAAGCTGGCGGAAAAATACCTGAAGTGCCATCTTTTGAATGTGACGCCCGAAACCGATATCGGCATTAAGATCCTGATGGACCATCCCGGGGAGGTGGGGGCGGACCGTCTCGTCAATGCCGTGGCTGCCCATGCCAAATACGGCGGCAAGCTGATCGTGGTGGATTTCGGCACCGCCACCACTTTTGACTGCATCACGGAAGCCGGCGAATATCTGGGCGGCGCGATTTGTCCCGGCATCGAGGTCGCCCAGAAAGCCCTGTTTTCCTACGCGGCCAAACTGGCCAATGTGGAACTGCGGCGGCCCCCGGCGGTGATCGGCCGGAATACGGCGGACGCCCTCCGTTCCGGCCTGCTCTGGGGCTATGCGGGCCAAACCGATGCCCTGGTGGGCCGCATCCGTCAGGAGCTGGGGCAGGAAGCCCGGGTGGTAGCCACCGGCGGCCTGGCCAGCTTTATCCGCAGCTTTTCCGAAACCATCGATCTGGTGGACAGCCAATTGACCCTGGACGGCCTGCGGATGATCTGGCAGCGGAATCAAGGCCGGCTTTAAGCCAAGGACTGCCGGACAGCCGCCTTTATCCTCCCGGTCCGGTGGTTGGCGGCTGCCCTTCGAATCCTTATATATAAATAACCATGCACCGTCCTTCGCGTTGGGAGTTCTGATTATCTACCAGAATTATAGTATGACAGTCCATTCGGGATCAAAAATTAATTCCGACGCCCTTTTTCGCCAATTTATTAGCTTGTATGACTAAGTGATGTCTTCATATGGATATCATTGGTCCGGTCAAGCGCGTAAAAAAACGAATCAATCCCGTCATCATCTCCTTTCTTCTGCTTTCCTAAATAAACCGCAACAACTTACCTAAAATATTCTGTCGCCAATTTTAAAACGGCACTTTTTGACCAAAAGATATAATATAAGAGTATTATCATCAGTGCGTTCAAAAACCACTTATAAAAATAGTCATAAAAGAATGCTTGCTTTGGCAGGCATTCTTTTTATTGCAAAGGAGGTGTCTATTTTAATCCGCGCCACTGATGAAATATTTTAAACAAACTATTAGGAGGGAAAGATGTGTTCCGTATTTAAAAAGATATGGTCTGTTTTAGAAGCGGCAGAACATCGTGGCGCCCTGGCCACTCCCAGTGGCAAATGGAAAACATGGAGAACCGTTAGCGACCCAAGAAGATGCCCCCAATGCGGAAAACTTAACGGGCAAATCTTTGAGGCAGAGGCCATCGTCATCGAGCCGCCGCTACATAACAACTGCCGCTGCTCTATTGACCTGCTACAAGCC
>DAIMZM010000121.1:0-5716 GCA_036733985.1 Bacillota bacterium | reverse complement strand
CGTGGGCATGGCCGCGGCCAGGGACGCGGGCCAAGGCCAAGAGCATATCGTGGCGGTGATCGGCGACGGCGCTTTAACCGGCGGCATGGCCATGGAAGCCCTGGACCAGGCCGGGGATTTGCAGACCAATATCATCGTGGTGCTGAACGATAATGGCATGAGCATCGGCGGCAATGTGGGCGCCATGTCCGGCTATTTGTCCATGTTCCGGGCCAATCCCGCCTACGACAGGGTGAAACGCCGGGTCAAGCGCTTTTTCAATCACATCCCCCTGCTGGGTAAACCCCTGGTCAGCCTGTTCAGCACCGTGAAAAACAGCCTGAAATCCGCTCTGGTGCCGGGAATGTTTTTCGAGGATATGGGCTTCGTCTACCTGGGCCCCATCGACGGCCACGATCTCCACGCCCTCACCGAGATCCTGGGCCGGGCCAAGGAAGTGGGCAAACCCACCCTGGTGCATGTAAAAACCGTCAAGGGCAAGGGCTATGCCCCGGCGGAGCAAAGCCCGGAGCTGTTCCACGGCCTGGGCCGCTTTGATCTGGCCTCCGGCCTGCCCCTGAATAATAGCTGCCCGGACACCTATACGGAAGTCATGGGCGACGCTTTGCTGCGCCTGGCCGCCGCGGATCCGGATATTGTGGCCATTACCGCGGCCATGGCTTACGGCGCCGGCCTCAGCCCCTTCCAGGCCCGCTATCCCCAGCGCTTTTACGATGTGGCTATTGCCGAGCAGCATGCGGTGAGCTTTGCCGCAGGCCTGGCCAGCCATGGCAAAAAGCCCCTGGTGGCCATCTATTCCACCTTTTTGCAGCGGGCCTACGACCAGATCGCCCTGGACGTCTGCCTGCAGGAGCTGCCGGTGGTCTTCGCGGTGGACCGGGCCGGGCTGGTGGGGGCGGACGGCTATGCCCATCAAGGCATGTTCGACCTCTCCTATTTGCGCAGTATCCCCGGTCTGACGATCATGGCCCCGGCGGACGGCCGGGAACTGCGGCTGATGCTGGCCCAGGCTTTCAGTTTAGGCAAGCCCGTGGCCATCCGCTACCCCAAATGCGGGGCCGGGAATTTACCCGGCCAGGCCGAACCCCTGATCCTGGGCCGAGCCGTTCAGCTGCGGGAGGGCCGGGATCTGGCCTTGGTCGCCATCGGTTCCATGGTCAAACCGGCGCTTTTGGCAGCGGAGCTGCTGCAGGCCCAAGGGGTGAGCGCCCGGGTGATCAACGCCCGCTATGCGGCGCCCCTGGACAAAGAAGCCCTGCTGCAAGCGGCCAGGGACTGCGGGGGGCGGCTGATCAGCGTGGAAGAAAACGTGATCAGCGGCGGCTTTGGCGCGGCCTGTGCCGAAGCCCTGTCCGGCCAGGCTGCGGAGCTGGTCATGGCGGCGCTGCCGCCAGCCTTCCAGCCCCAGGGGCAGCGGGCTGAACAGCTGGAAGCCTTGGGCCTCTCCGGGCCGGGCCTGGCCCGGCTGGCCCTGTGCCGCTGGTTCCCGGAAAGGCTGGCCCAGGATGGGCAATAAGCAGCGGCTGGACGTCTTATTGGTGGAGCGGGGGCTGTTTCCTTCCCGGGAGCAGGCCCGGGCCGCCATTATGGCCGGGGAAGTGCTGGCGGACGGCCAGAAGCTGGACAAGGCCGGGACCCTGGTGAAAAGCGACGCCATTATCCGCCTGCTGGGGGAACGCCTGCCCTATGTGTCCCGGGGCGGGCTGAAGCTGGCCAAAGCCGTCGCCAGCTTCGGTCTGGACTTCACCGGCGCGGTGGTCATCGATATCGGCGCTTCCACCGGCGGCTTTACCGACTGCGCCCTGCAGCATGGGGCGGCCAAAGTCTACGCCGTGGATGTGGGCTATAATCAGCTGGCCTGGAAGCTGCGCCAGGACAGCCGGGTCATGGTACTGGAAAAGACCAACGCCCGCCTGCTGGATGAAAGCCTCATCCCGGAGCAGGCGGATTTTATCATTGCCGACGTCTCCTTCATCTCCCTGACCCTGGCCCTGCCCGCGGCTGTGCAAACCTTACTGAAGCCCGCCGGCCAGGTGGCGGCCTTGATCAAACCCCAGTTTGAGGCCGGCCGGGAACAGGTGGGCAAAGGCGGCATCGTCCGCTCGCCCCGGATCCATGAAGCGGTGATCGGCAAGATCTTCGCCTTTTGCCGGGACCAGGGCTTAGCTGTCCGGGGCCTGGATTTCTCCCCGGTCACCGGCGCGGACGGCAATATCGAATACCTGCTCCACGCCGTGAAAGCCCCGGAGATTGGCGCGGATATCGCCATTGGGGCCGTGGTGGAAGCTGCCTGGGCAGCCCATGGCAAGCATCCGGAACCGCCGGACGTATCATCCGGGACGAAAAATAACAGGATAATTTAAGGGCTTTCGAAAAAAAACCTTGCCAAGCGTTGATATTTCTGATAGAATGACATGGTGCGTAAAGCTGCGCGGCTCTGCCGCGCCACGATAGAAGTACAGACAGAAGTCCCGATAAAGGAGGTGCCTAGTCATGGCTAAATGTGAGATCTGCGGCAAAACGGCGCATTCCGGTATGAGCGTCAGCCATTCCCATATCCGTAATAAGCGTCAGTGGAAGCCTAACCTGCAAACGGTTCGCGCAATCGTGGACGGTTCTCCTAAGCGGGTCACTGCCTGCTCCCGTTGCCTACGTTCCGGTAAAGTACGGCGAACTGTCTAACCGGAACAGCCAATTTAAGACCAGTAGCAAAAGGCTGTCGGCTAGATGGCCTTTTTTGTTTACGCGAGGAGGACGACATGGAAAGAAAGTATGATTTTGCAGCCATCGAAAGCAAATGGCAGCAGGATTGGGAGCAGAAAGGCCTGCATCAGGTAACTGAGGACAGCAGCCGGGAGAAATACTACCTGCTGGAAATGTTCCCCTACCCTTCAGGCAAGCTGCATATGGGCCATGTGCGCAATTATTCCATCGGCGATGTGCTGGCCAGGTATTATACCATGCAGGGCAAGAATGTGCTGCATCCCATGGGCTGGGACGCTTTCGGCCTGCCCGCGGAGAACGCCGCCATCAAGAACCACGTGCACCCGGACCCCTGGACCAGGGAGAATATCAGCGCCATGCGCCATGAGCTGAAACGCCTGGGCATCAGCTATGACTGGAGCCGGGAGGAAGGCACCTGCCTGCCGGAGTATTACCGCTGGACCCAGTGGATCTTCACCGAGTTTTTCAAGCGGGGCATGGCTTATAAAAAGAAGGCCGCGGTGAACTGGTGCCCTTCCTGCGCCACTGTGCTGGCCAATGAACAGGTAATCGACGGGCATTGCGAACGCTGCGAGAGCCAGGTGGAGAAAAAGGACCTGGAACAGTGGTTTTTCCGTATCACCGATTATGCCCAGCGCCTGCTGGATGATTTGGCCAAGCTGCCCGGCTGGCCGGATAAGGTCAAGACCATGCAGGAAAACTGGATCAGCCGCTCCGAAGGCGTACAGATCCAGTTCCAGACCGCGGCAGGCGACCCCCTGCCGGTCTTCACCACCCGGGACGACACCGTTTTCGGCGTCACCTATATGGTGCTGGCCCCGGAGCATCCCCTGGTAGCCAAGCTCACTGCCGGTACCGGGTTTGAACAGGCGGTCAAGGCTTTCCAGGCCAAAGTAAGCAAGCTGAGCTTCATTGACCGCACCAGCTCGGAGCTGGAAAAGGAAGGCATGTTCATCGGCGCTTATGCCCGGAATCCGCTGACCGGGGAAGAGATCCCCATCTGGATCACCAACTATGTGCTCTATGAATACGGCACCGGCGCGGTAATGGGCGTCCCCGGCCATGACCAGCGGGATTTCGATTTTGCCCGTAAATACGGCCTGCCAATCAAGCGGGTGGTGGCGCCCCCGGATTGGGACGGCAGCGACCTGGCCGAAGCTTATGAGAGCTATGACGGCTGCCTGGTCAACAGCGGCGATTTCAATGGCCTGCCCGTGCCGGAAGCCAAGGAAAGCATCGCCGATGTTCTGGAAGCGCAAGGCCTGGGCAAGCGCATCGTCAATTACCGCCTCAGGGACTGGCTGATTTCCCGCCAGCGCTATTGGGGCGCGCCCATCCCCATTCTTTACTGCGACCGCTGCGGCGCTCAGGCCGTGCCTTTGGAGCAGTTGCCGGTGCTGCTGCCCACGGATGTGCAATTCAAGCCCACCGGGGAAAGCCCCCTGAAAACCAGCCCCACCTTTGCCCAGGCCGTTTGCCCGGTTTGCGGCGGCCCGGCCCGGCGGGAAATGGACACCATGGACACCTTTGTCTGCTCCAGCTGGTATTTCCTCCGCTTTTGCGACGCCCATAATCCCAACGAAGCCTTCAGCAAGGCGGCCACGGATTATTGGATGCCGGTGGATCAGTATATCGGCGGCGTGGAGCATGCCATCCTCCACCTGATGTATGCCCGCTATTTCACCAAAGTTTTCCATGACCTGGGCCTGATCAGCGCCGAAGAGCCCTTCACCAATCTGCTGACCCAGGGCATGGTGCTGAAAGACGGCACCAAAATGAGCAAGACCAAGGGCAATGTGGTCAGCCCGGATACGATCATCAAACGCTACGGTGCGGACACAGCCCGGCTGTTTATCCTCTTCGCTGCCCCGCCTGAGCGGGATCTGGAATGGAACGACGCGGCTGTGGAAGGCTGCTACCGTTTTCTGAACCGGATCTGGCGGATCTTCCACCACTGCCTGGAGTTGCCCGGCTTGAAACAGCCCCTGCCCGCCGAGCTGAACCAGGAAGACCGGGCCCTGCGCCGGGTCACCCATGCCACGGTGAAAAAAGTCGGCCATGATATCGTGGAGCGCTTCCAGTTCAACACCGCCATCTCCGCCATTATGGAAATGGTGAACAGCCTCTATGATTATTTGGAAACCGCCGCCCCCAAAGATCAGGTGATCGGCGAAGCTTTGGCAAAGCTGACCCTGATGATCGCCCCCTTCACCCCCCATATGGCTGAGGAATTATGGCAGACCCTGGGCCATAGCGGCAGCGTACACCTGCATCCCTGGCCGGAATATGAGGAAGCCGCCCTGGTGAAGGACAGTATTGAGATCGTCTTGCAGGTGAACGGCAAGATCAAGGCCCGCCTGGAAGTGCCGGCCCAAAGCAATAAAGAAGATTTGCTGGCCATTGCCCAGGCCCATGCCAATTTCTCCGCCTGGACCGAAGGCAAACAGATCCTGAAAATGGTGGCCATCCCCGGCAAACTGGTGAATATCGTGGTCAAATAAGCAAAATCGCAAAAAACAGCGCCAAAGCAGGCGCTGTTTTTTCGTCCCGGACCAGGGACCCTCAGCTGTTTTTGAGGAAAAACAGGCGGTTGCCAGCAAAATCCCTTTGCCTCAGGGCCAAAATCATGTATAATAAGCATAAGCTGGGGCCGGCGGGTTCGCCTCTCCTCAGCTTAACGGCCCGGCCATCAGAGCCGGAAAGGAGGGTTTACCATGAATTGTCCCAACTGTGGCAGCCCGCTAGCGGACGGCAACAGTTTTTGCCCAAAATGCGGCGGCTCAGCCCCTGGCGGCCCCGGCCCGGAGGGACCCGATCCCTTCGATGTGGAGCCGCTGTTCGAAGATTTAGCCCGCCGCCCGGAAACGCCCCGGAAAGCGGTGGAAAGCGGTCCGGAGCCAACCCCCCCGCCCCAGCGCAGCCAGGCGGCCCGCCCGGCTGCGGCCCCGGCAGCCAAAGCCGCGCCGCCCCCGCGGCAACAAAGCAATGGGCC
>DAIMZM010000120.1:0-5744 GCA_036733985.1 Bacillota bacterium | reverse complement strand
CAAACATGTCTTTATCCGTCCGACCCGCTGATCAGGGCTGCGCTTCAGGTTTATTTGGCAGAACCGTTACGGAGATCTTCCAGCACATCATATAAATCAGGGCCCAGATAATACGTCTTCGGCGGCAGGATCTTTTCGCCCCGGGCCAGCTGCTCCAGGCCGGCCCTGACCTTTTCCGGAGAGGCGGGCAGCTCGTAAACGCGCACCCCGGTGGCGTTATAAATGGCGTTGATCACCGCCATATGAGGGCTGGACTGATACAGTTCGGAGCAGCCGGAAGAGCCGTGGGGCCCATCCTGGCGCGGGTTTTCGCAGTGAATGACCGTCATATCGTCGGGGATATCCAGGATATGGGGGATACCGGCGCTTTGCATATTATTATGTTTCTGCACATCCTCATAATTTTCCTTTAAAGCAAAGCCGATGCTGTGGGACATGCCGCCCAAGGCCTGGCCTTCCACTGCCAAGACATTGCCCACCACGCCCACGTCGTCCACTACCGTCATGCTGAGGACCGTAGTTTTGCCGGTTTTAACCTCCACTTCCACCTCGGCCAGAAAAGCGCCGTACATATAAGCGGGGGAAGGATCTCCCTGGCCGGTATCCTCGTCCAGGGGGCAAAGGCCGTAGCCCACCAGGTCGAAGACGCCTTCAAATTTAGTGGGCAGGCCGGCGGCCGCCTGCTCTTCATAGGTGCGGAAGCTGCCGTCCTCTTTACGCAAGGCGTCCATCATCTGATTGGCCACCAGCCTGATCGCGTTCCCGCTCATATAGTGGGAGCGGCTCCCCCCGGAAATTCCCGAATCCGGACAGGTCTTGCTGTCATTGATGCACAGCCGCACCTGTTCCGGCCGCACCCGCATTTCTTTCAGGGACTCGCAGACATGGGTCAGGGTGCCGATATCCCCGCCCTGGCCAATGTCCTGCCAGGTATTGAATACGGAAATGGTCTGATCCGGATTCAGTTCCAGGCGGGCGCCGGCGCTGTCCGCTCCCCGGCTGGAGCAGGAGAAGCCGCCGCAGACAATGCCCACGCCCCGCCGCTTCTCCGGCGTATCGGCGGCTTTGGCCCGGGCTTTGGCCGCGTCGTAATAGGGCTTGATCTTTTCCAGGATCTCCGGCATGGGGTATTCTTTGTAGGGGTAGCTGTTGAGGGTGGTATCCCCGGGGCGAGCCACATTCAGATAACGGAATTCCCAAGGATCGATACCGGCCTTTTCCGCCAGCATATCCATCATCGATTCCAGGCAGGTCATGCTCTGGGGTGAGCCGTAGCTGCGGAAAGCCACGCCAAAGCTGTGATTGGTATAACCCATCCGGGCTAAGCCGGTGGCGTTGGGAATATTGTAGGGATAACCGATAAAGCGGACAAAGCGGTCGATCAGCGTCTCGGCGGCCTCGCTGTAAGCGCCGTGGTCAATACCCTCGTCAAATTCCAGGGCCGTGAGTTTGCCCTTTTCGTCGCAGGCCAGCCTGGCGTTGAAATAAGCGGGGGCGCGTTTGCCGCTGTAATGCATGTATTCCTCATAATCCAAAGAAAGCGTAACCGGCTGCCGCAGATCCAGGGCGGCCACCGCGGCCAGGGCAAAGCTGCCGGGAGAAACAGACCAGCCGAAGCTGCCGCCGATGGGATTATTCAGCACCCGCAATTTTTCATAGGGGATGCCCACGCCGCTGGCCATCAGCTTGCGGGCGCCATAGATGTACTGGGCCTTGCACTGCACGGTCAGCATGCCGTCCTCGTCGAAATAGGCCTGGATCACGTCGGGCTCGATGCTCAGATGGGGCTGGCGGCTGGCATAGAAGCTGCCTTCCAGGCTATAGGCGGAATGCTCAATGATTTCCCTGGTATCCCCTTCGCCCTTGTACAGGGGCTGATGGATATAGGTGTTGGGGGCCTGCTCATGAATGCGGATGGCGTCCGGCAGGGCCGCGTCCAGGAAGCTCAGATAAGCCGGCAAGGGTTCGATTTCCACTTTGACCGCTTTGGCAGCGGCCCGGGCATGGGCCTCGGTATCGGCGGCCACCAAAGCCACCACATCGCCATAGCGGAAAATCTTTTCATCGGCGATGATCGGCCGGTTATGGCCGGAGCCGACGGCATGCTTATGGGTCAGATAGGCGTCCAGCCGGTTGCTGCCTTTGACGTCTTTGGCCGTGATGACCTTGACCACGCCGGGCATGGCCTCCGCCTCACTGAAATCAATAGCCAGCAGCTTGGCATGATGGGTGATCTTCGGCTGCACAATCGCCACATGCAGCACGCCGTCAGGCAGCTTCAGCTTAACGTCGTCGCCATAATCGCAAACGCCGCAAACCTTGGACAACGCGGAAGGCCGGGGCATTTTGGTATTATAGATGCTGGGGAGTTCCTCATGGTTGAAGGTGATATCCGCCATGGTCAGTTCCCCCCGCAGCACCTTGGCGGCCATCATCACCGAATCCACCAGGGGCTTATAGCCGGTGCAGCGGCAGATATTGCGGTGCTTCTGGAACCATTGGCGCACCTCTTCCCGGGTAGGGTCGGGATTCTGATCCAAAAGCGCCTTGGCGGAAACGATAAAGCCGGGGGAACAAAAGCCGCATTGCACCCCGCCATAAGTGATCCAGGCCTGCTGCAACGGGTGGAGGCGGTCAGGAGCGCCGATGCCCTCGATGGTGGTGACGGTGCTGAAATCCTGGATATTTTTCATCTTTTTCCGGCAGGACAAGACCACCTCGCCGTTAAGGATCACGCTGCAGGCGCCGCAGACGCCGATGCCGCAGCCGATCTTGGTGCCGGTCAGCCCCAGCCTTCTCAGCAGATCCGCCAGGGAATCCCGCTCCGGATCGCAAACCACATAGCGGTCCGCCCCGTTTATGATCAAGCAAAGTCTTTTAAAAGCCATTTTTAAACCCCTTTCTCGCATGACGTATGCGAATTGATAGTTGATCTTCTTTACTTAATTTATGTTTACTTATTTATCTTCCATTTCCATTTCCGCTTCCAGCATTTTTCCCAAGGCCAAATCCGGCGACACATAAGCCTGGCCGCATTCTGGGCAGCAAGGGATCTCCTTTTGCAGCTGGTGGCCGAAATACTCAAAAGTGATCAGCTCGTCTTTCAGCTTCACGCCGCAGCGGGCGCAGATTATCTCCCGTTCCATCAGCTTTTTCTCCAACCCGGCTTACGGCTGCCGTTTCTGCTTTCGTTTTTGACCCGCCCCCGCTCGTTGATTTTCATCCGGTGGGTATAGGCGCGGATCACCTGATAAACCTTTTCCCCGCTGGGCCGGTATTCAACCCAGACTGTGGGGATGCCCAGATCCAAATGAGCGATCCTGATCCCCGCGCCGTCCAGCAAGTAACTTCCTGTTTCCTCGGCAAAGGCGATCACCCGCCGGAGATCGTTCTCTGTCAGCAGGGCTTTATCCATGGCCGCCGCCTGTTCTTCGCTGATTTCCAAGCTGAAAGCAGGCGCCGGTTCCTGATAATCTTCGGCCAAGAGCAGGGCCCGGGCGCGGCCGCGGTTGTTTTTCCGCTGGGAAAGATGGGGCGGGCGGCGCTCCAGGCCGTTCAGCCCGCAGAGGAGATCCAGAATATGCTGGGCCGGTTTTCCCGCTGCCGCGTAAATATCCCGGCAATTGGCGCAATAGGTCAAATAGGGATGGGCGCTGGCGGCAGTCCGCCGCACAGCTATTTCTTCAGCCAGCCCCGGGGCGGCCCCGCGGATATTGCCGCCGAAGCCGCAGCAAGGCAGCTGGCGGATATCGCCGCATAAAAGGTCGAATTGCACATCCAAGCTTTGCAGCAGCGCTGTCACCCCCTGCCGTATCCCCGGATCTTCCTTGACCGAGCAGGGGTCGGCCAGGGTATAAACTGGCGCTGGGGCCTTAGGGATCTCCATGGGGATCATGGCCTGGGCCAGTACTTGATAAAGGGAGCTGATCCGCCATTCCGGCTGGAAAAGCTTAAGCTGTTTGCCGCAGGTGGGGCAGGCGCAGATCACCTGGGGGCAGCCCAGCTCTTGCCAGGCCCGGTGTAATTTTTTCAAGTGCCGCTGATGCATGTCCCGCTCCCCTGCCCAGTAAGCAGGCGCGCCGCAGCAATCCAGCAGCAAGGCCGTATCCGGCTCCGCCTGGCGCAGCAAGGCCAGGGCGGCTGCGGGATAGCGGGGATCTGAAGCGCCCAGCTGGCAGCCGGGGAAAAGGAGGAATTTATGCTTCCCGGAAGGCGCGGGCAGCGTCAGGGCAATCTCCGGGGCTGTGGCATGCTCCAGATCCCGCAGCCAAAAGTCATGGTAAGCCGGGGGAACCAAGCCTTTATCCAGCATTTGCTCCCTGGCGGCCTGGAGTTCCCCGCCGCTATCCACTTTCAGGGGGCAGACAGCTTGGCAGACCCCGCAGCCGGTGCAGGAATTAACCATCCTGTTATTGGTTTGCGTTTCCAATATGGAATCAGTCAAGCCGTAGTCCACCGCGTCCGCCAGCTGGCGGGGGTATTTACGGTAATATTGCATAAAGTCGCAGTAGTCGTAGCAAGCGGAGCAATCGCAGCGCAGGCAGCGGGCCGCCTCCGCCTGGGCCGCCGCCTTGGTATAGCCCTCCGCCCCGGCCGGGACAGCGGGCCGCAACGGCAGGCCCGTGACTTCCAGCTGCAGCCTGGTTTGGGGTTTTAGCTCCGGGGCAAAGGTCATGGCCTTGATTTTAAGATATTTTTCCAGATGTAGGGCGGCCCGGCCCCCTTGGGCGATAGCCGCCATGGGGTCGGCGCCAACCAAAGCCCCGCCCCAAAACCAGCCGGGTTTGCCGGTACTGAGCAGATCCTGGTCAAACCCGGCGTCAAGGCCCAGGGGGTGGCCGTCCTTGCCGGTGGCCACATAGACCCCGTCAAAGCCTTCCAGCTGCTCCGGGCCAATGATTTCCCTTTGCAACAGCAGTTCATAGGCCGCGTATTTGCCCTGGCGCTCAATATCCGGCAGAAACACCTCCGGATCCAGCAATTGCCAAAGACTGCCGCCCAGGCGGCTGCTTTTTTCAAAGACAGTGACCTGATACTTTTTGGCAGCCAGCCGCAGGGCGCAAGCCAGGCCGGAAGGCCCCGCGCCCACCACCGCGATCCGGTCATTTTTGGCGCTTAAATTAAAATTGGTGGGGTCAAGACTGTGGGCATAGCGGATGGCCGCCTGTTCCAGTTCCCGTAAGGAAATGGCCGCATCCACAGCCCCCCGGGGGCAAACTTCCCGGCAGGGGCTGGGGCAAAGGGCTGTGACAATCTGAGGAAAGATCACCGCGTCCCTGAATTTACGATAAGCCGCGTCGAAACCGCCCCTTAAGATCTTGGTAATAAAGTCCCGTACGTCTAACTGGAAAGGGCAGGCACAGGTACAAAAGGCCGGGTCTCCACGGCAGCAATCCGCCGCATAGGCTTGATTAAAGAAGCGCGGTTCTCTTTCCATGAGCTCATCCTTAAACAAGCGCTTACAGCGGGTTGGCGCTGATTTCCTCCAGCTCGTCGTAGAGGTCGCCGCCCAGGAAATAAGGGGTCGGCGGCTCAATCCTGCCGCCCTGGGTCAGAATATCCAAGCCGGCTTTGATCTTATCGGCAGTGGCGGGCAGCTCAAAAACGCGCACGCCGGAAGCCCGGTAAATGCCGTTAATCACCGCCATATGCCCGCCGCTTTGATACAGCTCGGAGCAGCCCGCCGAACCATGGGGGCCGAAGGAGCGGGGCGTGACGCAGTGGTACAGCCGCAGGTCATCCGG
>DAIMZM010000119.1:0-5819 GCA_036733985.1 Bacillota bacterium | reverse complement strand
TATGGAGAGCATTGCCCGCCAGCCGGAAGCCAGCGGCGATATCCGTTCCGCCATGATGTTGGCCTTAGCCCTGATGGAAGCTTTGACGATTTACGGTTTGCTGATCGCCATCATGCTCTTGGGTAAAATCGGCTGATTTTTAAGATTTAACCGGTTTGGAGCGGCGCTAGCCGCCGCTTCAAACCGCGTTTGTCAGAGGAGGTTTACACCTTGCTAGAGTTGACCTTATGGCACATCTTGGCCGCCATCGCCAATTTCGTTATTTTATTAGTCCTCCTGAAAAAATTCCTCTATAAGCCTGTGGTCAAAATGCTGGACGACCGTAAGAAAGGCATTGACGACGCGCTGAACGCCGCCGAGGACGCCCGTACCGAGGTGGCCCGCACCGGCCAGGTCATCCGTGCCGATCTGGCCAAAGCCCGGCAGGACGCGGAAGGCATCCTGGCCGCGGCCCGGGCCCAGGGTGAGGAAGCCAAAGCTCGGATCATGGACGAGGCCCATCATCAGGCCGAAGCTTTCACAGCCCAGGCCAGGAAAGCCATTGCCGAGGAGAAGGAGACCGCCATCGGCGAGCTGAAGGCCCAAGTGGCGGATCTGGCCATCCTCCTGGCCCAAAAGGCCCTGGACGGCCAGCTTACGGAAGCCCAGGAGCTGAGCCTGCTCAATAAATACAAAAACGAGGGGCGCTTGATACAATGATTTCACAGAAGGCGGCCGGCCGCTACGCGCAGGCTTTATTTGACGCGGCCCAGGAACAGGCGCTCTGCGCCGTCATTGACGGCGAATTGGCTGTCTTCGGCCGGGAGCTGGCGGAAAACAGCCAGTTCTGCACGCTGCTGACCGGGCGGGCCTTATCGATTGAGGAGAAGCAGGGCCTGATCCGGGCCGTGTTCGGCGAACAGGTGGAGTCCCTGACCCTGAATTTCCTCTGCCTGGTTATTGATGAGAAACGGGAGCGCTGGCTGCCGGATATTATAGAAGCCTATCACCAGCTATGCATCGCGGCCCAGGGCATCTGCCAGGTCCGCCTCACCACCCCCAGGCCGGCGGACGCGGATTTCCAGCAGGCGCTGGCAGCGCTGCTGGCCAAGGACTATGGCGATAAGCTGGAATTCCTCTGCGACGTGGACCCTGCGCTGTTAGGCGGGGCTGTGGTGAAGATCAAGGATCAGGTCATTGATCTATCCTTGCATAAGCAGTTCCAGATGATCAGGGAAGAAATGCTGAAGTAGCTGTAAATTACGAGGTGACATGATGAGCATCAAACCGGAAGAAATCAGCGCGCTGCTCCGGCGGCAGATCGAGCAGTATCAAAGCTCCGCTGATATTTACGAAACGGGTACGGTGATCCAGGTGGGCGACGGCATCGCCCATATCTACGGCCTCTCCAACGCCATGAGCAATGAGCTGCTGGAATTTCCCGGCGGCCGTTTGGGCATGGCCCTGAACCTGGAGGAGGACAGCATCGGCTGCGTGATCTTAGGCCCCTTCCAGGATATCCATGAGGGCGATATTGTCCGCCGCACCGGCCGCATCGTGCAGGTGCCGGTGGGCGAGGCCCTGCTGGGCCGGGTGGTCAATCCCCTGGGCCAGCCCATGGATAATCAGGGCCCCATCAAGGCGGCGGATTACCGCAATATCGAAAACCGGGCCCCCGGCGTCGTTTACCGCCAGAAGGTGAATACGCCCCTGCAAACCGGCCTGAAATCCATTGACGCCCTGGTGCCCATTGGCCGGGGCCAGCGGGAGCTGATCATCGGCGACCGCCAGACCGGCAAAACCGCCTTGGCCATCGATACCATCATCAATCAAAAAGGCCAGGATGTGATCTGCATTTATGTGGCTGTGGGCCAGAAGGCTTCCACCGTGGCTTCCGTGGTGCAGAAGCTGAAGGATTACGGCGCCATGGATTACTGCATCGTGGTTTCCGCCGTGGCTTCCGAGCCCGCGCCCCTGCTCTATATCGCCCCATATGCCGGCGCGGCCATGGGCGAATATTTCATGCACCAGGGCAAAGACGTGCTGATCGTTTATGACGACCTCTCCAAGCAGGCCGCGGCCTACCGGGAGCTGTCCCTGCTGCTCCGCCGCCCGCCGGGCCGGGAAGCGTATCCCGGCGACGTCTTCTACCTCCACAGCCGCCTGCTGGAGCGGGCCGCCCGCTTGTCTGAGGAAGAAGGGGGCGGCAGCATGACCGCCCTGCCCATCATCGAGACCCAGGCCGGCGATATTTCCGCCTATATTCCCACCAATGTGATTTCCATTACCGACGGGCAGATCTTCCTGGAAAGCGATTTGTTCCATTCCGGCTTCCGCCCGGCCATCAATATCGGCCTCTCCGTTTCCCGGGTGGGCGGCGACGCCCAGATCAAGGCCATGAAGCAAGTGGCCGGCACCCTGCGCCTGGATTTGGCCCAATACCGGGAGCTGGCGGCCTTCTCCCAGTTCGGTTCGGATTTGGACCAGGCCACCCGCAATACCCTGGAGCGGGGCGCCCGGATGATGGAGATCCTGAAACAGGATCAATACAGCCCCCTGGCCGTGGAAGAACAGGTTTTGTCCCTTTTCTTCGCCACCGGCAGCCTGGCTTCCGGCATTGCGGTGGAGGAGATGACCCTGACGGTTCAGGAGCTGCTGCAGTTCTTCCGCAACCACCATCAGCCTTTGCTGGACGCCATCCGGGAAGAGCGAAAGCTCAGCGATACGCTGCAAGCCCAATTGCACAAGGCCATCGAGGATTTCCTGGCGGACAGGAAGGCCGGTTAAAGCCAGTTAAGGAGTTCAGCTATGTCCAGCGCACGCGATATTAAGCGGCGGATCAAAAGCGTTAAGAGCACCCAGCAGATCACCAAGGCCATGAAAATGGTCTCCGCGGCCAAGCTGCGGAAGTCCCAGGCCGCGGTAGTGGCGGTGCGCCCCTTTACCCGGAAAATCGAGCAGATGATCCTGCATATCAGCGAATCGGTAAAGCATCCCTATTTACAGGAGAAGGCTGAGGTCAAGAAGGTCTGCTACGTGGTGATCGGCTCGGACCGGGGCTTATGCGGCGGCTTTAACGGCAATTTGAACCGCTTTCTCAGCCAGCGGCTGGCTGAGGAAGAACGGGAATACGAGCTGATCGTCATCGGCCGTAAACTGCGGGAATATTGCCAGAGCCAGGGTTATCCCATTGCCAGGGAATGTACGGGCATCGGCGATAATCCCAGCTTTTGTCAAGCCCATGAGCTGGCGGAACAGCTGCGGCGGGGTTTTGACGAGGAGGCTTACGGCGAGGTCAGCCTGGTCTATAGCCAGTTCAAAAGCGCCATGGTGCAGTCCCCCCGGCTGAGCCGCCTGCTGCCGGTGTCTCCGCCGGAGCCGGTGAATGAGGAATATGAGGACGCCATGTTCCTGGGCGTGGACTATATTTTCGAACCCAGCCGGGAGGCGGTTCTGGAAGCGATTTTGCCCCAGTATGTTGATATCGGCGTCTACTGCGCCCTGCAGGAGGCTAAGGCTTCCGAACATGGCGCCCGCATGACCGCCATGAGCTCGGCCACGGACAATGCCACGGAGATGATCGGCCACCTGACCCTGTCCTTGAACCGGGCCCGCCAGGCCGCCATCACCACGGAAATCAGCGAAATCGTCGGCGGCGCCGCGGCTTTGTCTTAAAAACCATTAAAACCTTTCTTTTCTTGAAAGAAAAGAAACAAAAGAGCTTAAAATTTATTTGAAGTCACAGGTAAGCGGCGCGCAGGATCCAGCTGCCATTTAAAATTTTCTTGGTTCTTCTTTTACAAAAGAAGAACGGTTTTCATAATTTTAATAGCTTTTCAAGCTTCAATTAGGAGGAAACACGAATGGCGACAGGAAAAATCAAGCAGATCATCGGTGCGGTGGTGGATGTGGAATTCCCTGCCGAGCAACTGCCGGATATTTATAACGCGGTGGAGGTCCGGCATGAGGAAGGCAACGGGGAACAGCTGCTGGTGATGGAAGCCATGCAGCACCTGGGCAACAATGCCGTGCGCTGCGTGGCCCTTTCGTCCACAGACGGCCTGCGCCGGGGCATGGAAGCCCTGGATACCGGCGGGCCGATCCGGGTGCCGGTGGGCCGCGCCACCCTGGGCCGGATGATGGATGTGATCGGCCAGCCCATTGACGGCAAAGGCCGGATCGAGACGGAGCATTTCCTGCCCATTCACCGCCCAGCCCCGGCTTTCGCTGATTTGGAACCTTCCCAGGAAATCCTGGAAACCGGCATCAAGGTGGTGGATTTGCTGGCCCCCTATACCAAGGGCGGCAAGGTGGGCCTGTTCGGCGGCGCCGGCGTGGGCAAAACTGTGCTGATCCAGGAGCTGATCCGCAATATCGCTTATGAGCATGGCGGCTTTTCCGTTTTTGCCGGCGTGGGCGAGCGGACCCGGGAAGGCAATGATTTATGGCGGGAGATGAGCGAATCCGGGGTCATTGAAAAGACAGCCCTGGTCTTCGGCCAGATGAACGAACCCCCCGGCGCGCGCCTCCGGGTGGGCCTGACCGGCCTGACCATTGCCGAGTCCTTCCGTGATGAGGAAGGCCAGGACGTGCTGCTGTTCATTGATAATATTTTCCGTTTCACCCAGGCCGGTTCGGAGGTTTCCGCCCTGCTGGGCCGGATGCCTTCCGCCGTGGGTTATCAGCCCACCCTGGCCACGGAAATGGGGGCGCTGCAGGAGCGCATCACGTCCACCAATAAAGGCTCCATCACTTCGGTGCAGGCCATTTATGTGCCAGCGGACGATTTGACCGACCCGGCTCCGGCCACTGCCTTTGCCCACTTGGACGCCACTACGGTTTTGTCCCGCCAAATCGTGGAGCTGGGTATTTATCCGGCGGTGGATCCGCTGGATTCCACCAGCCGGGCCCTGGATCCCCGGATTTTAGGCCGGGAGCATTATGATGTGGCACGCTTGGTGCAGCAGGTGCTGCAGCGCTATAAGGAACTACAGGATATCATCGCCATCCTGGGTATTGACGAGCTGTCCGACGAGGATAAGGTTCTGGTGGCCCGGGCCAGGAAGATCCAGCGTTTCCTTTCCCAGCCTTTCCATGTGGCGGAGCAGTTCACCGGCATGGCCGGCAAATACGTGCCGGTGAAAGAAACGGTGCGCAGCTTCAAGGAACTGGTGGAAGGGAAGTATGACAGCTTGCCGGAGCAGGCATTCCTGATGGTCGGTACCATTGAGGAGGCTGTGGCCAAGGCCAAGACTTTGTAAGCCGGGATTAAGGAGAGCGCCCATGGCAGAGCAGGACAAAATTCGTTTGGAGATCGTCACCCCGGATAAGCCGGTTTTCCACGCCATGGTGGCGCGCTTTACCGTGCCTGCCGCCGCCGGCAGCACCGGCATCCTTTATAATCACGCGCCCCTGATCACCGTCTTGACGCCGGGTATCATCACCTATATCAAGGACGGCTGCCCGGGCAAGGTGGCGGTGGGCAAGGGCTTTTTAGAAGTACGGGATAATGAGGCGGAAATCCTGGTGGACAGCGCGGAGCTGGCGGAGAATATCGATGTAGCCAGGGCGCTGGCAGCGGCTGAGCGGGCCCGCCGCCGTCTGGCCGAGCATAGCGCCAATGTGGATATCCTCCGGGCCCAGGCTGCCCTGACCCGGGCAATGAACCGCCTGAGAGCTACGGACAAAGCCTGACCGGCGGAAAAAATCATCCAATAAACGCAAGCAGCCCCCTGGTAAACCAGGGGGCTGCTTATGTGTTGTTGGCAATTTGACAAGATCAGGATCAGCGCTGCTTGGCCAGATAAAAGAGGGCGATGGTACCGACGCCGGTTGTGCGC
>DAIMZM010000118.1:2678-5889 GCA_036733985.1 Bacillota bacterium | reverse complement strand
CAGGCAGCGGGGCGTGGTGTTCAGATAGCGGAAGCCGCCGGTATCAGCCGCCGTAGCGGCATAGAGGCAAAGAGCCGTGGCGTCGTCCGGCGCGATGCCGGCCTGGAAGATCAAGGCCGCCGCCAGTTCAGCCGTGGCCGCGGCTTCCGGCTCCACCAAGGCTGCCGCGCCCTGAAAATCATTGGTGACATGATGATCGATGCAATAGAGCGGCTCCCCCTGGCCCAGGGGTTCCAGCCAATCGCCGGTGCGGGAGAGCTCGCCGCAATCCACCAGGAGGATGCCCTCCGGCCGGATATCCAGCTCAGCCGGATCCAGCATCAGTTCCAGGCCGGGCAGGAAACGCAGATTAGGCGGGACAGGGTCCCGCCTTAGCATGCGCCAGCCCTTGTCCCGGCCGCCAAAGGCCCTATAGAGGGCCAGCATGGAACCAAGACAGTCGCAGTCCGGATCCTCATGGCCCGCCAATATCAGATGCCGGCTGGTATTCAGGATCTCAACGATCTGATCATAGCTGGAATTGACCATCGCGCTTACTCTTCTTTATAGACGCCCGGATCCAGGGGCGGCCGGCCCACAGCGGCTGCCTGGTCCTCAGCGATCTGCTTATCAATGACGCCCATCATCCGCACCGCATAAGCAATGCTGTCGTCCACCTGGAAGTACAGCTCCGGCACCATCCGGGTTTTCAGGCGGCGGCCCAGCTCCCGGCGGATATAGCCCTTGGCGCTTTCCAGGGCGGCGGCAATATCCGCCTTCTGCCGGGGTTCGTTATTCATGGGGCTGATATGCACCCGGGCCGAGCAGCCGTCCGGCGCGATCTCGATATTGGCGACTGAGACAAAGTCCAGCCTGGGATCCTGGATCTCCCGATCCAGGATCAGGGCCAGCTCCTTTTGCAGCTCCCCGGCCAAACGTCCCACACGGTGACTTACCATAGCTCACTCCTATAGCTGGCGCTCGATCTGCTCCATCACATAGATTTCGAAGACGTCGCCTTCCTTCAAATCATTGAAACTTTCCAGGCTCACGCCGCATTCATAGCCCTGGAGCACTTCCTTGGCGTCATCCTTGAAGCGCTTCAAACCGGCTACCTTGTCGTCGGCGATCACCACATTGTTGCGGATCACCCGCAGATGGGCGTTTCTCATCACCTTGCCGTTGGTCACATAGGAACCGGCCACCACGCCCACCTTGGGCACGCGGATGACCTGGCGCACTTCCAGATGGCCGATGATATTTTCCTTGAATTCCGGCGCCAGCAGGCCGCTCATGGCCAGCTTAATATCTTCGATGCAGTCGTAAATGACCCGGTAAACCCGGATATCCACGCCTTCCTGCTCCGCGGCGGACCGGGCCGCCGGAGGCGCGATGATATTGAAGCCGATGATGATGGCGTTGGAAGCCGCCGCCAGCATCACATCGCTTTCGGAGATGCCGCCCACGCCGGCGTGGATCACGTTCACCTTGACCTCGTTGGTGTTCAGCTTGATCAGGCTTTGGGTCAGCGCTTCCACCGAGCCCTGGACGTCCGCTTTCACCACCAGGTTCAGTTCCTTGATCTCGCCCTGCTCGATCTGCTTGAACAAATCGTCCAGGCTGACCCGGGAGCTCTTATGCAGCTCTTCCTCCCGCTTCTTCACGCCCTGCTTAGCCGCGACCAGGCGGGCGTCCTTTTCGTCTTTGACCACTAAGAAGATCTCGCCTGCCGGGGGTACGTCCGCGAAGCCCAGCACTTCCACCGGGGTGGAGGGGCCGGCCTGCTTGACCTTTTTGCCTTTGTCGTCGTGCATGGCCCGGACTTTGCCGAATACCGCGCCGGCCAGCAGATTATCCCCGGCTTGCAGGGTGCCCTTCTGTACCAATAAGGTTGCCACAGGGCCCCGGTTCTTATCCAGCTTGGCTTCCACCACCACGCCCCGGGCAGCCCGGTCCGCGTTGGCTTTCAGCTCTCCCACCTCAGCCACCAGCAGGATCATTTCCAGCAGGCTTTCCAAATTGATGCGGGCCTTGGCGGAGACTTCCACCATAATGGTGTCGCCGCCCCATTCCTCAGCCACCAGGCCATGTTCGGCCAGTTCCTGCCTGACCCGGCTCGTGTCGGCGCCGGGCTTATCGATTTTATTGATGGCGATGATCACCGGCACCCCGGCGGCCTTGGAGTGGTTGATGGCCTCCACGGTCTGGGGCATCACGCCGTCGTCCGCCGCCACCACGATAATGGCGATATCCGTCATTTGCGCGCCCCGGGCCCGCATGGCGGTAAAGGCCTCGTGGCCGGGGGTATCCAGAAAAGTGATTTTCCGGCCCTTGATCTCCACCTGGTAAGCGCCGATATGCTGCGTGATGCCGCCGGCCTCGCCGGAAACCACATTGGTATGGCGGATCGCGTCCAGGAGGGAGGTTTTACCATGATCCACATGGCCCATGATGGTGACCACCGGCGGGCGTTCCGCCAGATCGCCTTCCTCATCGTCAATATCTTCCATGATCTCCGTGGCCCGGTCGGCTTTGACTTCCACGGTGACGCCGAATTCATCAGCCAGCAGGATGGCGGTTTCCGCGTCCAACTCCTGGTTGATGGTGGCCATAATGCCCATGGCGAACAGCTTCTTAATGATCTCACCGGCGGTTTTGCCCATGGTCTTGGCCAATTCGGCCAAGATCACGGTTTCGCCAATGGTGATTTTCTTCGGCGTGACAGGCGGCATGACAGCCTTCTCGTTCCTGGCCTGCTTGTTGCCTTTATAATTCTTGCCCTGTTTGCCGGGCTTAAAGCCCCGCCCCTTGCCTTCCGCCTCGTAGCTCTTTTCCGCTACGATATCCTTGACAAAGACCTTTTTGCCGGGGCGGTAATTCGCGGCGGGTTTTTCCGGCGCGGCTGGTTTAGCCCCGCCGGGCTGGGGACGGCCTTTGCCCGCGCCTTGGGCGGGACGGGCCTGGCCGCCGCCCTGGGCGGGACGGGCCTGGCCGCCGCCTTGAGGGGGACGGGCCTGGCCGCCGCCCTGAGGGGGACGGCCCTGGCCGCCGCCTTGAGGGGGACGGCCTTGGCCGCTGCCCTGTTGGGGACGGGCCTGGCCGCCGCCCTGTTGGGGACGGCCCTGGCCGCTGCCTTGAGGGGGACGGCCCTGGCCGCTGCCTTGAGGGGGACGGCCCTGGCCGCTGCCCTGTTGGGGACGGCCTTGGCCGCTGCCCTGTTGGGGACGGCCTT
>DAIMZM010000118.1:0-2578 GCA_036733985.1 Bacillota bacterium | reverse complement strand
CGCTGCCCTGTTGGGGACGGCCTTGGCCGCTGCCCTGTTGGGGACGGCCTTGGCCCTGCTGAGCCCGGTCCCGGGGTTGTTCGGCAGGGCGGGCTTCTTTATTCTCCGGTTGGGGGGGTTCGGCAACCGGCGCTTTAGGCTGCGCCGGAGCCGGCCGGCTCCCGGCAGGGGCCGGCGCTGTTTTGGCTTCCAGCTGGCTGGAAGGAGCGGGGGCAGCCGCCGCCGGCGGTATTGGCTGAACCGGTTCCGGCGGGATGGGCGCGGATTTTGGCGCTTCCGCCCGGGGCTGGGCCTCGGCCGGAGCTGGGGCAGCGGCAGCCAACCCGGGCGCTGCCGATACAGGAGCGGCCGGCGGCGTTGCCGGGGCCGAAGCGGCCGGGGCTTCCGGGGCGGCTGCGTCCTTTACCGTCTCAGCATCAGCCTCCGCCTGCTCTTGTGCGATCACCGCTTTGGGGATACGGGTCACCTTGGGCACGAAACCGCCGCCTAAAGGCCCTTTTCCCTTGCCATTGGCGGCAAAGCCCCGGCGGATTTCATCAGCGTCTTTTTCGCTGATGGTGCTCATATGATTCTTGACCTCCAACCCCATTTTTTGCAGCTTGCGCAAAATCTCCCTGCTGTCCACGGATAACTCCTTCGCCAATTCATAGATCTTAACTCTGGCCAAACCCACCACTCCTTACTGCAAACCTTGTTTATATTTTTGAAACCGGCGTCCGCCGCCTATTCCAGGACTTTGCCGACGGCTTTGGCAAAACCCGGATCCAGCAGGGCCAGGGCCCCCCGGCGGCTCATGCCCACGATACGTCCCAGATCATCCTTATCCGGCCAATCGAGGATAGGCACATCCTCCCCGGCCAGCGCAATCAATTCCTCCCTTACCTTAGGCGCGGTATCAGCGGCGATCACCAGCAGCGTTGCTCTTCCTTTGAGCAGGGCCTCCTTGGCCGCAACATCGCCGGCCAGGATCTTCCCGGCTTTCCGCGCCAATCCCAGATAGTTGGCGATCCTTTGCCGCTGTTCCTTATCCATGATCCTCCGCCGCTTTGGGCAGGCCGGCTTCGATGGCCTGCCAGATTTCCTCAGGTATTTTGCCGTTCAGGTTCAGGGCCCGCTCCAGGGAACGGGCTTTTTTAGCCTTTTTCACGCATTCGGCGTTTTGGCATAAATAGGCGCCCCTGCCGGACTTTTTACCGGTTTCATCCAGGGAAAGCGCTCCTTCCGGGGAACGCACCAGGCGCAGCAGCTGCCGCTTGCCTTTCATTTCCCGGCAGGCGCAGCACATGCGCTGGGGCTCCGTATGCTGATGCCCCTTGGTCATGCTTCCCCGACCTCCGCCTCCGCGTCCAGGGCCGCGGTATCGGCGGCTTCGTCCGACTCGGTGATGGCTTCCACAGCGTCCGCGCCCTCATCCACATGCCCCTCTTCCGTCAGCATCGGTTCCTCCGGGGCTTCTTCCTGGCTGCTTTCCAGCTCAGCCATTTGGCTTTCGCTCTTGATATCGATTTTCCAGCCGGTGAGCCGGGCGGCCAGGCGGGCGTTTTGCCCTTCCTTGCCGATGGCCAGGGACAACTGGTAATCCGGCACCACCACCCGGGTGAATTTTTCTTCCTCGTCGATCTCCACGGAAATGGCTTTGGCCGGAGACAGGGAATTGCTCACATAAATGGCCGGGTTCTCATCCCAGCGGATGATTTCGATCTTCTCACCGGACAGCTCGTTGACAATGGATTGCACCCGCATGCCTTTGGCCCCCACGCAAGCGCCCACCGGGTCCACATTCTCGTTTCTGCTGTAAACCGCGATCTTGGAACGCCAGCCCGGCTCCCGCACCACGGATTTGATTTCCACCGTGCCGTCGTGGATCTCCGGCACCTCCCGCTCAAACAGCCGCTTCAACAGGCCGGGATGGGTGCGGGACACCATGATCTGGGGCCCCTTGGTGGTTTTGCGCACTTCCAGGATATAGACCTTGATCCGGTCGCCTACCCGGTAATTTTCCCTGGGGATCTGTTCGGAGGGAGCCAGCAGGGCCTCGGTTTTGCCCAAGTCGATAAAAACGTTCCGCCCCTCGGTACGGAGCACCGTGGCGGTGACGATATCATCCTTCCTGGTGGCGAACTGGTCATAGACCATGTTCCGCTCAGCCTCCCGGATGCGCTGCACCACCACATGCTTGGCGGTTTGGGCGGCGATCCGGCCAAAGCTCCTGGGGGTCACCTCGGATTCGAAAACATCGCCTTCCTCAAATTCCGGATCATATTCCTGGGCTTCCTCTAGGGAGATTTGCAGTTTGTCGTCTTCCACCTCCTGCACCACATCCTTGCGGTAGAAAACGTGGATATCGCCGTTGTTCCGGTTTATCTCCACCCTCACGTTCTGGGAAGATCCGAAATGCTTTTTATAGGCGGAGATCAGCGCGGCTTCGATGGCCTCCACCAGCACTTCCATTTCGATCCCCCGCTCTTTTTCCAGATCTTTCAGGGCTTCGATGAATTCTACGTTCATGTTTATTCTCTCCCAATATTTAATTAATCCAAATCCGCAACCATGCGCACCCTCGCCACGTCCGCCAGGG
>DAIMZM010000117.1:0-5926 GCA_036733985.1 Bacillota bacterium | reverse complement strand
CTCGCGTTATCATCTCTTTCCTCCCGGAACTTATATACGCACACCGGTTTTCCGCCACAAGATTTTGGCTTCCTCCTGGCAGGCCTTCATCACGGCTTCCTCGTCCACCTTAACGGCATGGCCGTCCTTGACCACGATCTCGCCGTCGACGATCACGGTTTCCACATGGCGGCCCTGGAAAGTCATATCAAAATAGCTCAAGGCTGAGCAAGGGGCCACCGGCGAGGGACTGTCCGGATTAATGATCAGGATATCCGCTTTCTTGCCCACGGCCAGGGAACCGATCTCTTTTTCCATGCCTAAGGCCCGGGCCGCGTTGCCTAGGGTCCAATCCAGCACCTGGAAGATGGGAAACAGGCCCGCATTGGCATTATGAGCCTTATGCAGCAGGAAGGCGTAGCGGATGTATTCGGCAATATCCAGGGTGAAGAAGCAGTCATGGCCCAGGGTGATGTTCAGGCCCTGCTCCGCCAGGTAAGGAATCCGGGCCACCCCATTGCCGCCAAAGCTGTTGGTCATGGGGGTATGGGCGATATTCACGCCGTTGCGGGCCAGGATGGCCACATCCTCGTCATTGAGATCGATGCAATGGGCCGCCACCACATCCGGGCCCAGCACGCCGGTTTCTTCCAGGATCTGCGGCGCGGAAAGGCCATGCTTCTCCACCACAAAAGCCCGGGGGATCTCGGCAATATGGGTCTGGATGCCCACCTGATACTGATTGGCGATCTGGCGGGCCATTTCCATGGTGGGCCGGGAATTGGTGAAGGCGGTATGCAGGCCCAGGCGGCCGGTGATGCGCCCGCCATTGCCGGCGGGGTATTTCTTAAAGAAATTGATATTCTCCTCAAAGCCTTTTTCCGCGTTCTCCCGGGAAACGTTCTTTAAAATATGCTGGCCGGGAATACGCTCCGTCACCTCGTAGCCTACCTGGGCGCGGATCCCCGTTTCCTCAATGGCTTTGGCGCTGGCCTCCAGGATGCCGGGGAGGGCGTTGGGCCCTTCCACAAATTCGCAAACCGTGGTGGTGCCGCTTTTCAGCAGTTTGGTGGCTGCGTAACGGGTGGCGGCATAAACCCCTTCCTGGGTGGTGATGTCTTCCAGCCATTCCCAGCCCATTTTCTGCAGCATATCCCAGAAATCATGGAGCTGAGAAAAATCCACCGGCATATTATGGCCCAGCACATAGGGCATATGGGTATGGGTGACGATAAAACCGGGCATGACGATGCGGCCAGCGGCGTCGATGGTGTCCACGCCGGGGTATTTGGCCGCCAGCTCTGCGCTGTCGCCGATATCGGCGATCTGATTGCCGGCTATAGCCACAGCGCCGCCGGCAATCACCTGACCGGTGAGGGCATTCTCGTCAAAGGTAAGCACCAGGGCGTTTTTAATCAACAGATTGACCACAACTATCCCTCCAATCATTTTTGTGCTTGTTCAGAGCAATATCCTCAGGGCCTTAAGCGAAATAGCCCTGGCTGATAGCTTTTTTCGGGCAGACGGAGGAGCAGAGGCCGCAGCCTTCGCAATGCTCCGGCGTAAATTCGGCATAGCGCCCGCCCATGTAAATGGCCCCGTAAGCGCAGGCCATATAGCAAACGCCGCAGCCGTCGCATTTGGTCTTATCCCGGACAGGCAGGATCACGTCATGGATGATATTCTTGCCGCTTTCCGCCCGCTCGGCAATGCGCTGATGGGCCAGGCCCCGGAAGTCGTCCAGGCTGTTATAGCCTTTGCGCTGCATGAAGGCTTCAATGCCTTCCACGATCTCTTCATAGCGCTCATAACCGTACATGGTGGGGGCGCTGGCCAGTTCCACCGCGCTGGCGCCGGCCATGATATAGGCGATGGCGTCCTCAGCCGTGCTGATACCGCCGATGCCGATCACCGGAATCTTCACCGCGTCGGTGATATCCAGCACCATCTTCAGAACAATGGGCTTGATGGCCGGGCCGGTCAGGCCGCCGTAACCCCTGGGACCGCCCAGCACCGGCTGGCCGGTTTCAATATCGATGTCAATCGCCGGGCCAATGGAATCCGCGGCGGAAATAGCGTCGGCACCGGCAGCTTCCACAGCCTTGGCCCATTTCACGCAATCCAGTTGGAAAATGGCGCTGAATTTGGCGATCACCGGGATCTTGACAGCTTGCTTCACCGCTTCGATCTGGCGGGCATATTCCGAGGGGTCGCTGACTTCCGGCAGGGCGATCTTCAGGCCCGGGTACATGGCCTCCAGCACATTGCCCATATGGGGGCAGGCGGTGGGGTATTCGATCATGCTGGCGCCGGCGGCTTCGCAGGCTTTGGCCAGCTCAATGGCTTCCGCCGGATTGGTGCCGGCCATATTGGCGATGATGGGGATACCTGCTTTCAAAGCGACGGGGAATTCTTCTTTGAACCATTGCTCAGCGGAAAGGGTGGCGCCGAACACGCAGTTGATCATGGAACCGCCCTTGACCATCTTCATATTGGGAACCACGTCCCTCTGAATATTTTTGACAATGGTCTTGGTAGTGGCTGCGCCCAGCCGATATTCGCTAACCGTACAAATGCGCGCTCCATCCTTGCCGTCCACGCAGGATGCGGAGATAACCGGGGTTTTCAGCTTGACTCCGGCAATATTTACGCTGATATCCATGCTTGCTTCCTCCTAAGAAAATAATTGTACAATGTAAAGAGCCATTCGTTGTAAAAAGCAATTCGTTTTGGCAAAGGCGATCATGCCTTTCGGCACGCCCGGCCGCGCGTCCCGAAAGACATGACCCGGCATCGGTCCGGCGGGAACCAGCCCCGCCGGACCGATGGCTTTTGGCCGAATCAAGTCTTCATGATTAACCGATGGTTCTGTTTTTAGCGCCGATCTGGCAGAGCAGGAAGATCACCAGGCCCACCGCATACCAGCCGAGGGTCAGGCCCCAATACCGGCAGGCCTGGAACAGGCCGGGGAGGATGAAAAACACCACCAGCGCAATGGTGATGATCGGCAGAGCGGCGCCGCCGCCCAACCGGAAATCGCCCGGCACATAGGTATGCTGCTTGCGGGCTGCCAACAGGGTAAGGGCAATGATCACCACGGCGATGGCGCCGGTCATGGCGCCGCAGTTGATGACCTCAGAAATGAAGCCGGGGAAACAGGCAACCACGGTGGTGACGATGCCCACCAGAGCCATGGCAGCCACGGGGGTGCCGGTCTTTTCATTGACCTTGGCCAGGCTCTTGGGCAGCAGGCCCTTGTCGGCGGCGGCTTGCACCGTCCAGCCGGAGGTCATGATCACCACCAGCATGGTGGTGGTCAGGGCCAGCACGGCGGCAATGGTGATCACATAATGCAGCCAGGGGAGATTGTTAAGCACGAACCAGGCCACCGCGTAGAGGGGCACATACTGCATCCAGGCAGCTGTGGGATCTTGGAACGCCTCCACCGCCAGCAGGCCGATGGTGGAGACAATCACCAGCACATAGCAGATCAGGGTGAAGACCATGGCAATGATCATGGATTGGGGCACGGTCTTTTTGGGGTTTTTCACCTGATTCATCATGAACGCGACGGAAACAATCGCGTTGTAAGCCAGCATGGCAATGGGGATGGCGCTGACGAAGCCGGTGGCGCCCAGGGAACCGCGGCTGAAGAAGGGGGTGTAATTGGCTGGGTCAAATTTGCCGCTGGTAAAGCCGATAACCGCATAAAGCAGCATCAAAGCGACCAGCGCCAGGGTGAGCACCAGGTTCACCCGGCCGGCAACGGTGATATTGAACAGGCAGAGCAGGGTGCAAACCACGCTCCAGATCACCGCGATGGCGACGGTATAATTAGCCAAAGCCGGGAAAGACTGGCCTAAGTAACTCGAAACATACATGGCGGAGGAGCCGGCGCAGAAGATATTGACATTCAGCAGGCTCCAGGCTGCCAGCCAGCCCCAGGCTTCCTTGGAAACACGCTTTTTACCCAGGGCTTCATAGGGGAAGGCGAACATGCCGCCGGATTGGGGATAAATGGTGCACAGCTCGGCGGTTTGCATGCCGTACAGCAACAGGATGCCGCCGCCGATGATCCAGGAAATGATGCTAGCCGCGCCGGCCATGGCGTAAGTCAGGCCGGATAGGGAGAAGATGGCGGCGCCGATCATGCCGCCGGTGAGAATCATGATGCATTCAAGAGTCCCTAGCTTACCTTGCTCATTTGTCATATTGTTTGCCCTCCATTTATTCTTAATTGGGCAAAAACGATTGGCAATCCTTAAGGAGAGCCGGAGAGCGGCTCTCCTTGGGATAGTATAAATAATGGAGCAGGTTGTCTGGAAGCCGAAAGACTTTCGGCTCCGACGAAGCTGATAGGGTTAACGCGGCTGTGGCGCTATCCGAGGCGGCGCTTATTCAGCCGCCCGGTTTTTAGCGCCGATCTGGCAGAGCAGGAAGATCACCAGGCCCACCGCATACCAGGCGCCGGCCAGGGCCCAATAGCTCCAGGCCTGGAAAACACCGGGAATAATAAAGAACAGGGTCAGGAGGATGGTCAGGACGGGGATGGCAGCGCCGCCGCCCACCCGGAAATCGCCCTGCACATATTCATGCTTCTTGCGGGCAGCCAGCAGGGTAATGGAAATGATGACCACAGCGATGGCGCAGGTGATCGCGCCGCAGTTCACGATCTGGGAAGTGAAATTAGGGAAGCAGGAAACAATGGTGGTGGCGATGCCCACTAAGGCCATAGCAGCCACCGGGGTGCCGGTTTTCTCACTGACTTTCGCCAGGCCCTTGGGCAGCAGGCCCTTCGCCGCGGTAGCCTGCACAGTCCAGCCGGCGGTCATCAGCAGTACCAGCAAGGTGGTGGTCAGGGCCAGGGTGGCGGCGATGCTGATCACATAATGCAGCCAGGGCAGATTGGTCAGCACAAACCAGGCCACCGCATAGAGGGGCACATACTGGATCCAGACGGTTTCCTGCGCATTGAAGGCTTCCACAGCCAGCAGGCCGATGGTGGCGACGATGACCAGCACATAGCAGATCAGGGTGATGACCATGGCAATGATCATGGATTTCGGCACAGTCTTCTTGGGGTCATTAACCTGGTTCATCATGAAAGCCACGGAAATGATGGCGCCATAAGCCAGCATGGCCACGGGGATAGCGCTGATGAAGCCGCTGTTGCCCAGAGAACCGCGGCCGAAGAAGGGCGTGAAATTGGACGGATCAAAAGCGCCGCTGGTGAAGCTGACAATGGTATAGAACAGCATCAGAGCGATCAGGGCCAGGGTCAGCACCAGATTGACCCGGCCGGCCACGGTGATGTTGAACAGGCAAAGCAGGGTGCAAGCCACGCTCCAAACCACGGCCAGCAGAATCTGATAATTGGCCAGGGCCGGGAAGGACTGGCTCAGATAAGTAGACACATAGATAGCGGAGAAGCCGGCGCCGAAAATATTGACATTGAGCAGGCTCCAGGCTGCCAGCCAGCCCCAAGCCTCTTTGGAAGCGCGCTTTTTGCCCAGGGCTTCATAAGGAAAGACAAACATGCCGCCGGATTCCGGATAAATCGTGCACAGCTCCGCTGTCTGCACGCCGTACAGCAAAAGAATACCGCCGCCGATAATCCAGGTCAAAATGGTGGCGGCGCCGGCCATGGCATAAGTCAAGCCGGAAAGAGAAAAGATTGCAGAACCAACCATGCCGCCCACAAGGATCATGACGCATTCAAGCGTTCCTAACTTTTTAGTCATAAAATTTGCCTCCAATATTTTTAATTGGGGAAAACCCGCTAGGGAGTTCCCAAGGAGGGCCGGAGAGCGGCCCTCCCCGATCTAATTCAGATAAACACTATGGCGCAGCCTGCCCCAAAAGCCAAAGGCAGCTTACGCGTTTATCATTGATCCCGCATCCCAGGATTAGGCCAAGAGGAGGGCCAAGAGGGCCTTGATGGTATGCA
>DAIMZM010000116.1:0-6066 GCA_036733985.1 Bacillota bacterium | reverse complement strand
TCGATGGCCTGGCGGCAATAGAGTTCTCCCGGGCACTCGATATATTGGGCCCAGATATCCACGGCCTTTTCCGAGATGGCCACGATGCCGGCCCCTTCCACTGGCATGCCCCGTTTCACAATGGCGCGCTGCAGCTCCCGCTCGAGGATTTCCCGCTCATCGCCGAAATCCGTGATTTCCCGGGCGATTTTCTCCAAGGCCTCGGAAACGCCGGAAAGCTGGTTGCTGATCAGCCGCCGGCTGCTCCGGCGCTGCAGCTGCCAGTAATTGCTGCGGCAATAGAGGTCATAGAGGCCGTTGATGATCGCCACCAGCTCCTTGATATGGGGGCAGCGCTTGCTGAAGCTTTCCGGCGCGTCCCGCACCGTGGCCAGGCCGTTGTTCTTCACCACCTCGAATAGGCGGATCACCCCGGTGAAGCTTTGATGATAATCCATTTCCCAGCAAATATCCCGAAGGGAACAGCTGCTGCACAACTGATGGGAAAGCTGCTCCAGGCAGACCCGGATATTGTTCTCCTCATAGCTGTTGTCCGACGTTTCCTCAACCGCCAGGGCCGCGGCCAAATCCCGGAAAGCCCAGCCGGAATTCTTTAGCTTCCGCACAGCCAGGCGGAGCAGGCGCTGGTTCTTCTCCTCTTCGGCGCTTTTCAGGCCGCTGGCGGCAAAAGCCCGCTTCAGCTTACTGAACAGGCTTTTGGGCAGCACCAGGAAGATCAGGGCGGCGGCGGCGCTGGCCAGCAGGCTGCTGGTGATCTCCTGGGCGGTCAGGATATAGAGGGCCAGGATCAGATTGCCCAGCATAAAGCCGAGGATGGCGCCGATGCGGCCAACGCCGCCGAATACGCCGGCCAGCAAACCGGAAAAGGAATAAGTGGCAATGATGGACGGGGCGATCACCTGGGACAGGCTGGGCACGATGCCCACCATAGCGCCTAAGGCCGAGCCGGCCCCGGCCCCGCCCAAGTAGGCCACGCTGATGATCATCAGGCGGCTGATCACGCTTTGCACATTCAAAGGCCCCACTTCCCAGCCGCTGACGCCGCAAATCATGGCCATGGCTGCGATAAAAATACAGACCGTCTCGTCGGCGGAAAAGCGGCGGGCCACGTCGAAACGGCGGAGGGCTGTCATGATCACCAGGAAGATCAGGGACATGCCGGCGGAGATAACGCTTTCAAAGATGCTCACCATCAGCTGATAATCCGTGAAGGCGGTTAAAGCGATCAGCAGGCCTTTGCTGACCATCACCGCGGCAATGACCATGCCGGGCACTACAAACCACTGCTTTTTGCCATCCACGCCGTAAAGCATAAAGACCACGGCCAGCAGGATGATCATGGCGGTATAGACCAGCAGCAGCCGGCCCTCCAGGACGCTGGACAACCCGGCCAGCACCGGCAGAACATAGAAGACGCCCCGCTTGGGATAAATGACCGCGGCTGACGCCAGGAAGGCTGGCCCAAAAGGATACAGCCCGCCCAGGATCTGGGCCCGGGCCAATAAAAAAGCGGCCAGGCAGAACATGGCCACCCGCAGATATCGGGAGGCGCCATAGGTTTTCACCCGGCCTCTTTTGGCTGTATAAGCCGGGCCGGCGGCGGCTTCGCCGCCCGTGCGTTTATAGGGATAAATTTTAGGCGCTTCTGACATCAAACCACCATCCGATCCATGAGATCAATTTCCTCTTCATTTTCATTATAACCGGGCGGTTCCGCAAAGCGTGTCGCAAGGGGTCAAGGGAGCAGGGTAACTTTCCGACATTTAGTTTGCTGCTCCATATTCGAAAAAGAGCCGGTATTTACCATGGATTCTCCGGTTTAGCGCCGGGCCGGGCGGGCTGACCCCCATAAGCGTCCCCTGTCTCATAAAGGCTGATCCTGTCATCCGCCACGGTCATGCGCACCGGTTGGGACACATAGTCCCGGCCAAAAACATCCGTGACCACAAACTGATAAAGATAATCCCCGTCAGCCAGGCTGCTTTCCGCCAGCACCAGGCCATCCTGGACCGTAAAGCCCCCCAGGCTGTAAGCGGTGGTTTTCCCCGTCTCCCAATCCTCGGCCTGGAAAAGCAGCTCCACCCGGTCCCCCTGCCGCGGCTGGCGGATATCCCGGGCGCTTAGGCCGGTAAGATCATCCACACCGCTCCAGGCCCCGTAAACCTCGTAATGCCCTTCCCCGTCCCGATCCCAGATCCAGGCGGCCCGGAGGAACATTTCCGCCCCGTTCAGCAGGATAGGAACGGCGTAAAGATTATAGCCCTTTTCTTCGGCAATCAGCTGAGGCGCGCAATAGCAGCCGTTCAGGGTAGGCCAAACGCCCCGGAAATTATCCAGGAATACCCCCTCTTCCCCATAAGCGGAATCAAGATCATTATCATAGCCCAACAGCACGTATTCCTGATAATCCCCGTCCACATAATAAAGGCGGAATTGCACGGAGGCCACGCTTTCCAGGCCTTCGCTGACGCGGAGTTCATAATAGCCTTCGCTGTTGATCAGCGTATCCAGAACCACGGCATAATCCTCCTCCCGCAGCGCCTCCCCGGTTGGCGCTTCCCGATCCACCCATTCCGGCACCGGCTTGTTGGTGAGCTGGCCTAAGAAGCCCACATACCGGCTGCTCACCGCTACGTCCGCATAACTGAACAGGTCGCCGGCGCTGATATCCAGGGGATAATAGACGGAGAGGCCATTGGCCATGCTGCGGCTTTTGCCATGCACCTCGTATTTCACCGCGTCGAACAAACGCTCCAGCAGCCTGTCGGCGGTATGGGTAAGCACGCTCACCGTATTGACGGTCAAATCCCCTAAATCCACCATATTGGCGTAGCCCTCCTGATCGTTATTGCCGCCGTAATTCTCCGTCCGGGCCGCGCCCTGGGTAAATTCCCGGCGTAAATCAATGTCCCCGGTCACGCCGGTCATTTCAGCGGCCATGGCCTGGAAAGCCGACACCAGGGGCGGGATCAGGGATAAATCCACCACGGAAAGGGTGGCCATCGCCCCGTTGCCCTGGGCAACGCATTTATCATAATAGCTGTCGCAGATACCCCGGCCCACCGCCAGCCCATTCTCCGCTGTTTCCAGCAAGGCCGGCCAGACCCCGTAATCCCAGCCATGGGCAGGCTCGTATTCCTGGGAGGCCACCAGATAGCGCGCATAAGGCGTCAGGGCGGCGGCGGTTTCCAGGGTGGCCATCATGCAGGCATCCAGGCCGATCAGCTCAAAAACTTCCCCGGCCCGGCTTAAACCGGTTGTCAGCTCAGCCAGGCTCAGGCAATCATAAGCAAACAGCTGGTCATAAACCAGGCCCTTGACCGCCCCGCCGCCATGATCCCAAAGCACCAGCCCGTAATGCTCAGCCGGGAAATTGGCCACGCCCCAGGACAGAAAATCCCCCAGGGTGCCGGCGTCCCCCATATTGGCCAGAGGCAGCTGTTCCACCAGCGTCAGCCTGCGGTCTTGCAGCAGCCAGCGCTCCAGATAACCTGGATCCACCGCGTCGTTTTGCCAGGCCCGGGCCCCGCCGGTTTGCACCAGCACCTGATAGTTTTGATTGGGCGGCAGCTCCAGCAGTTCAAAAAGATTGGCCGTGGCCGCGCCGTGATCCGTCTCCAGATCCGTGCCGCAGAGATAAAAGAGCAAGGTCCAGTTGGCCTGAGCCGCCGCTTCCGGGGCGAAAACCACCCTATCCTCTTGGGAAGGCAGCCAGGAAGGCAGCCGGGACGCCAGCGCATAACCCAGGCAGAGCGCCCCGGCAAGAACCGGAAATATGATCACTAAAAGGCGGGAATGCTTCTTCACCATTGCCTCCTCAAGTCATACCGCCGAGGCGCCCAGCCGGGGCCAATATCAATCAAAGCCCTGGCTCTGGATTTTCAGCTCACGGTATGATAAAATAATTAATTAATATAGGCAAAATATCCCTTTCAAGAGCGAGGATCCTATGAGCAAGCGTTTTGACAGACAAGCCTTGACCCTGCTGGCGGATACCCTGACGGATAAGCGCTATGCCCGGCGCTTTTCCTTAAGCCGCAAGGCTTTGCTGGATCTGCTGCATCAACAGGGCTGGCCGGAAAAATTGGCCCAGGCCGAGACCTGGCTGCCGGAGCTGGACGGGGCGAAAATCGCCGCCCTGGTTAACGATGTTCTGGCCCGGCTCTCCCCGGCCCCGGCAGAGGGCTGGCCTAGGTTCAGCTTCCGCTATGCCGTGGATATCGCTTTTCCCGACCCGGCTTTTGCCCCGGAGCGGGAAGCCCACGGCCAGGGGGCCGTCTTTTTCCTGGCGCTTTACCAAACCTTGCTCACCCTGGCCAGAAGCCGGGGCCTGATCCGGGCGGAGCTGGATATCAGCCTGCTGGCCGACGGGGATGTGGCCTGCTCCGAATATGGGGAGGAATACCGCCGCTTCCGGGATGCCTATAAGTATGATTTTGTTTATGAGCTGATGCGTCTGGGGGGGGAGCTGACCCCCTACAAAACCCTGGAGCATATCTGCGGCGTGCATCATTTGGCCCTGTCTTTAGCCGGCCAGATGCGGGACGCCGGCGGGCCGGTG
This sequence comes from Bacillota bacterium, assembly GCA_036733985.1. Classification (GTDB taxonomy): domain Bacteria; phylum Bacillota; class Dehalobacteriia; order UBA4068; family UBA4068; genus DAIMZM01. The sequence continues at coordinate 1,505 of DAIMZM010000116.1, read as the reverse complement.
GATATCGGCCTGGCCTCCGCCGCGGCCGCTGTCCATGATTTGGGCAAATACGGCTGCAAAGACGGGGAACGGGTGCCCTATTTGCATTACCATTATACCGAAGCCTGGTGCCGGGCGCGGAATCTGCCTGCCATCGGCCATATTGCCGCCAACCATTCGGCCTGGGATTTGGAGCTGGAGAACTTATCCGCCGAATCCCTGCTGCTGATCTATGCGGATTTCCGGGTCAAGCAGCTGGCGGATCAGCAGGGCCGGGAGCAGACGGTCTTTTATTCCCTGGCCCAGTCCTTCGACGCCGTCCTGGCCAAGCTGGACGAAGTGGACGAGGCTAAGCTGCTGCGCTACCGCTTCGTCTATGCCAAGCTGAAGGACTTCGAGGATTATCTGGGCTTCCTGGGGGTGGACGTGACCCTGGCCGGCCAGGGCCGGGCCAGGACAGAACCGGATATCCCGCTGATGGACGCGGGCCAGGTGGTGGAAGCCTTCAAGCGGCTGAGCATCAGCCATAGCCTGGAACTGATGCACCGCTTCGGGGCTGAGCGTTTGTTCGGCAATATCCTGGAAGCCGCCCGCAGCGAGAAGGACTGGAAGAATCTCCGGGCCTATATCGGCGTGGCCGAAGAATACTCTCATTACCTGAATGCCAATCAGAAGCTGCAAACCCTGGATTTCCTTTACGAGCAGCTGTTCCACCGGGAGGGGGATATCCGCCGCCAGGCCGGTTCCCTGCTGGGCGCGGTCATTGCCCATTATGAATACGGCTACCGCAAAGAATTGCCCGGCAGCCGGGCGGACGCGGCGGAACGCCAAATGCCCCTCCAGCTCTGGCAAAAATACCTGGCCATGATCGTCCAACCCGACCATAAGCAGAATCCCCAGCATAAAAGCTGGATCGGCTTCAGCCTGCGCAGCGTGGCCGCCGCCTTGCTGACCGAATGCCGGCCTGAAGAACGGCTGGATTATCTGAAAGCCTTTTGGGCCTATTTCCCAGCGCCGGAGCGGCTGGATGATTTCTCCGCCTTCGTGCTGCTGACCACCGCTTATTATTTGCCCCTGGAACTGTGCTCAGAGGAGATGCTGGCCCAATTATGCGCCTTTACCCTGCGGGGCGCCAGGCAGCCTTCCATTGACCTGCGGGTGGCTTCCCTGCGCCTGCTCTGCCGGATCGCCGGGCTGCCGCTCCTGGCTACGCTGACCGCCTGCCGGCAGCTGAAAGACCTGGCCTTAGACTATGACGACGGGGGCTCGGCCGCCCTGATTTTCCTTCGCGGCCGCCTGCTGCAGACCCTGGGCCTGACGGACAGCAGCCTGCAAGCCCGGCTGAGCCACAGCGGCCTGGTGGCGGATATTTTCCTGGAAAACCTGAAGATGGCTACCCCCTGGATCATCAAGGCTGTAAATATCCGCCTGCTGGAAGATCAGATCGACAGCGGCAGGCATGAACACCTGCTGCATATCGCCGCCCATTTTTCCAACTTGGTCAAAGTCAGCGAGCGGGTGGTGGT
>DAIMZM010000115.1:0-6084 GCA_036733985.1 Bacillota bacterium | reverse complement strand
ATCAGCGGCCCGGAAAGCTTCCGCAGATAATGCTGGCGGGCATAAGGCGTACAGGTGCAGGCCTTCAGGCTGTCGCCAAAGTAGCCGCAGGGGCAGGGGTTGGAAGCCCCAATCAATTGAAAATGGGCGGGAAACTCCACCCGGCCCGCTGCCCGCACAATGATCACCTTATGATCCTCCAAGGGCTGGCGCAAGGCTTCCAGCACATCCCGGTGAAATTCCGGCAGCTCATCCAGAAACAGCACGCCATGGCTGGCCAGGGAGATTTCCCCGGGCCGGGGATTGGCGCCGCCGCCGATGATGCTTACTGCCGAGGCGGTATGATGAGGGGCGCGAAAAGGCCGCTGGGTCAGCAGGGGCTGATCCAGCGGCAGCAGGCCGCTGATGCTGAACAGTTTGGTGACTTCCATGCTTTCGGCAAAGGTCAGATCCGGCAGAATGCCGGGCAGGCGGCGGGCCAGCATGGTTTTGCCGCTGCCGGGCGGGCCCAGCAGCAGGATATTGTGGGCCCCTGCCGCGGCAATGGTCAAAGCCCTTTTCGCCGCCTGCTGGCCCCGGACGTCCGCCATATCCAGGCGCTGGCCGCCCTGGCCTTTGGCAAACAGCGCCGCAGTATCCACCTGGGTGGGGCAGAGCTGCCTTTGGCCTTCCAGGCCTTCCGTCATTTCTCGCAGGGAAGCCACGGCAAAAACCCGCAAATCAGCCACGATGGCCGCTTCCTCCGCGTTCGCTTCCGGCAGGAAAAAGCTGTCCAGTTCCGGCTCCCGGCTGATCTGATCCGCCATGGCCAGGACGCCGCTGACCGGGCGCAAGTGGCCGTCCAGGGATAATTCCCCGCAGACGGCGGCGGTAGCCAGGCAAGCCAGGGCGGCGTCGGAAAGCTGGCCGGTGGCGGCCAGGATGCCCAAGGCAATGGGCAGATCCAGAAAGGGGCCTTCCTTACGGATATCCGCCGGCGCCAGGTTCACGGTGATACGCCGGAGGGGGAAATCAAAACCGGAGTTTTTGATGGCGGCCCGGACCCGTTCCCGGCTTTCCCGCACCGAGGCGTCGGGCAGGCCCACGATATCAAAAGCGGATAAGCCCGGGCCCACATCGGCTTCCACCGTGATCCGGTAGCCCAGCATGCCGCCTACCGCGCAGCTATTGATTTTTGCCAGCAAACAATCACCCCCGTCTTAAGATTCAATTTTCGCCGTTAATAGCCCATTACCTGCTTGTCAAGATTGGCGGCATGTTGTAGAATGGAGAATGACCGGGCGTTAACGGAGAGATAAAGAAATCATGGGGGGAGCCGCTATGGAATTAAAAGAACAGGCTTTGGCCAAGCACCGGGAATGGCGGGGCAAAATCGAGGTCGTCGCCCGCTGCCCGGTGGAAAATGCCGCTGATTTGACCCTGGCCTATACCCCGGGCGTGGCGGAGCCTTGCCTGGAAATCGCCAGGGATCCGGATTTAAGCTATGTCTATACCCGCCGCTGGAACAGCGTGGCGGTAATCACCGACGGCACGGCTGTGCTGGGCCTGGGGGATATCGGGCCGGAAGCGGGCATGCCGGTGATGGAAGGCAAATGCGTGCTGTTCAAGAGCTTTGCCAATATCGACGCCTACCCTCTCTGCATCCGCAGCAAGGATGTGGACGAGATCGTCCGCACCGTGGAACTGCTGGCCGGGAATTTCGGCGGCGTCAATCTGGAGGATATCGCCGCGCCCCGTTGCTTTGAGATCGAGCAAAGGCTGAAGGCCAGCTGTGATATTCCGATCTTCCATGACGACCAGCACGGTACCGCCGTGGTGGCTTTGGCGGCCCTGACCAATGCCCTAAAGCTGTCCGGCAAGGAAAAGGGTAATCTCCGGGTGGCTATCAGCGGGGCCGGGGCGGCCGCCTGCGCCGTGGCCCGGCTGCTGCTCAGCGACGGCGTGGGCAGCGTGACCATGAGCGATATTGAGGGCAGCCTCTATCCGGGCCGCCCCGGTTTGAACGACGCTCTGGCGGAAATGGCCCGGCTGACCAATCCTGAGCAGATCCGGGGCGGGCTCAAGGAGGTGATCCGGGGCGCGGATGTGTTCATCGGCCTTTCCGCCGGGAACCTGCTGGACAGCGGGGATATCCGCACCATGGCCAAAGATCCCATCGTCTTTGCCATGGCCAATCCCCAGCCGGAGATCCTGCCTGAGGCAGCCAAAGCCGGCGGGGCCTTCATCGTGGGCACCGGCCGCAGCGATTATCCCAACCAGATCAACAATGTACTGGCTTTCCCCGGCATTTTCCGGGGCGCTTTGGATACCCGGGCCAGGGATATCAACGGGCCGATGAAGCTGGCCGCGGCCAAGGCCATCGCCGCCCTGGTAGGTGAGGAGGCGCTGAGCCGGGAGAAAATTTTGCCCTTGGCCTTCGATCCCGGTATCGGCCCGGCGGTGGCGGCCGCGGTGGCCCAGGCGGCCCGGGACAGCGGCGTGGCCCGCATTTGAAAACCAAAATCACGCCTGATTCCCGTGTTCTGTTGGACACGGGAATTATTCTTTTATGAGCAGGATTTACATGCTTTCTATTTTGCGTTATAGTGGCATAGAAATATACTGATTTGATAATAAATGGTTTTGCAAAGAGAGGGAGACTAAAAATGAGAAACGGTTGGAAGCCGCTGTTTTTGATGATTCTTATATTGGCGCTGCTGTTTTGTTTTGCCGCTTGCGCCGGGCAGGAGCAGCCCCCGGCTGGGGACAGCCAGGCCGGGCAGCTTGGGGAAGCGGAAACGCCGGCGGAGGAAACATCGGCGGAGGCGGGAACGGTTTATCCCCTGACCTTGATGGATCAGGCCGGGCGGGAGGTCACGCTGGCAGCGGAACCGGAGCGTATTGTCAGCGGTTATTATATTTCCAGCTCAGCCTGTATCGCCCTGGGCCTGACCGACCGGCTGGCAGGCATCGAGGCCAAGGCCGATACCCGGAATATTTACGCCCTGTCCGCGCCCCAGCTGCTGGAGCTGCCTAATGTGGGCTCTGCCAAGGAATTTGACCTGGAGGGCTGCATCGCCCTGGAGCCGGATCTGGTGATCCTTCCCAAGAAGCTGGCGGACGCGGCGGAGACCATGACCGGCCTGGGCATCCCGGTGATGCTGGTCAACCCGGAAAGCCATGAGGAACTGACCGCGATGATCAATCTCCTGGCCACGGCAACCAATACCCAAGCTAAGGCCGACGCCCTGATCAGCTATTATGAGCAGGCGCTGCTGGAAGTCAACGGCCTCATTGCCGCAGCGGAAAAGCCCCGGGTCTATATGGCCGGCAATTCCGCTTACCTGTCCACCGCGCCTAAGGACATGTATCAGGGCGCGCTCATCGAAAGCGTGGGCGCGATCAACGCGGCTGCCGAAATCGACGGCAACAGCTGGACGGATATTTCCTATGAGCAGCTGCTGGCCCTGAACCCGGATATCATCATTATCCCCAGCGAAGCCAGCTATACCGCGGACGATATCCGTAACGACAGCCAGCTGTCCCTGGTGACCGCTGTGGCCGGTAATGCCATTTACCAGATGCCCACCGCCTTCGAACCCTGGGATTCCCCCACGCCTTCCGGCATCCTGGGTTTGAAATGGCTGCTTTCCGTGGTGCATCCGGATCTCTATACCCTGGAGCAGGTGCAGGAAGATGTGGTTTCCTTCTACGCTGATTTTTACGGCTTCCAGGCAGATCCGGCCCAGGTGGGCAAATAAGCGCTTGTGATTATGAAGAACGGAACCCCCGGTTATGCAGGATAAAAAACATTTAAAGACTCCATATCCCTGGGTATTCAGCGCGGCTTTAGCTCTGCTTTTAGCCGCGCTGGCTTTGTCTGTCTGCGTGGGCAAATATCCCATTTCCCTTAGGGAGATCTTTATCATTCTAAGCGGTCAGTCCCAGGAGGTTCCAGGTATGACGGTGCGGGTATTCGGGGAGCTGCGGCTGCCGCGGACCCTCATGGCGGCTCTGGCCGGTATCGGTCTGGGCATGGCTGGCTCCGTGTATCAGACCATCTTCAAAAACCCCCTGGCAGCGCCGGATATCATCGGCGTGGCCAGCGGCGCGAATCTGGGCGCGGCCATTGTCATCGTGGCCCTGGGCAATGTGACGCTGCTGGTGGCTGGGGGCGCTTTTCTCGGCGGACTGGTGGCGGTGGGGGCGGTGATGCTGCTGGTCAGGGTGACGCGGCTCAATAATACCGCCACCTATATCCTGGCGGGGATTGTGATCACCGCCGTCTCCGAATCCCTGATCATGACCCTGAAGTTTTTCGCCGACCGTGAAAACGAGCTGGCCACCATTGAATTCTGGTCCATGGGCAGCTTTGGCGGGGTCACCGCCGCCAAGCTGCTGGCGGTGGCGCCCGTCTTCCTCCTGGGCCTGCTGGGCATGATTTTACTGCGGCGGCAGATCGCCCTTTTGGCCCTGGATGAGGATGAATGCCGGATGCTGGGGCTGAACATCGTCCAGGTACGCCTGGTGATCCTGGGCTTTTCCACCCTGGCCATTGCCGCCATCATTTCCGTTACCGGGGTGATCTCTTTTATCGGCCTGATCGCCCCCCATATCGCCCGGCTGATCCTGCAGCGGAACAATTTCTCCGCCGGTGTGCTCAGCGCGCTGACCGGCGCCATTATCCTGGTGCTGGCGGATTGCCTGGCCCGCAGCCTCTACAGCGCGGAAATCCCCATCAGCATCCTCACCAGCCTGATCAGCGTGCCTTTCCTGGTGTTCTTTATGAGCAATAAAAAGAAAGGCAGGCTGTAGCCATGACCGAGCTGCTGCGCATTGAAAATCTGCGGGCCGGTTATAACGGGCGCACCATCATCCAAGATATCCATCTCAGCGTGGAAAGCGGTGAATTCCTGGCCCTGCTGGGCTTGAACGGCAGCGGTAAAACCACGCTGCTCCGCTCAGCCTGCGGCCTGATGAAAGCCGCCAGCGATTGCTGCCTGGTTTATGATGCAAAGGCGGGGAAGACCATTGATTACCTTGGCCTCAATGAATATCAGCGGGCCAAGCTGATCGCCTATATTCCCCAGCGCCATTCCGCCATTTACAACACCTCTGTGCTGGAGGTGGTGCTGATGGGCTTTAACCCTTACTTGCGCCTGCTGGAAGGGCCTTCCGCCAGCCAAAAGCGCCAGGCGGCGGAGGCCCTGGCTTATCTGGGGCTGGCGGAAAAAATGGCTGAGGATTATCTGAGCCTCAGCGAGGGCCAGAAGCAGCTGGTGATCCTGGCCCGCTGTATCGTGCAGGACGCGCCGGTAATGATGATGGACGAGCCTGACAGCGCCCTGGATTTCGTCAACCGGAATTTGGTGCTGAGCCAGATCCGCTATTTGCTCTCGGATAAACAGCGCTGCGGCATCATCACCCTGCATGATCCCAATTTTGCCATGGCCTATTGCGACCGCCTGCTGCTGCTGAAAGACGGCACGGTGGCGGATTGCATCGTCATGGCCGGGGCGGAGCGGGAAGATCTGCGCCGCCGCCTGTCAGCGGTTTATGGCGATATCGATATCCTGGCCCATAAAGGCCGCTATGCCATGGTACGGGCCTGAACCCTGATCAGCGCCGCGCCTAATCGTCCCAAACCCCGGGCTAAAAGCTCCGGGGGTTTGCTTTGTCCCGTTTTAAGCCGGGCTGCCCGGAAAGGGCTTACCCCTGGGTAAAAAGAGGCGGAAACCCTTGACTATGGCGAAAAATCCTCTAAAATGGAGATATGGCAGGATAGACCTGCCGCCGGAGGGTCAATTATTCCCATGCTGGAAATCGTGATCTTTGTCTTCTTTATCCTTGGCCTACTGATCTGCCTGATGGGGGGATTTTCCATACTCTATGCCCTGGCAGCCGGTTTGGCCTTGTTTTTTATTTATGGCCGGATCCATAAACACAGCTGGCGGGCCTTAGTGAAAATGACCGGGCAGGGGATCTGGGCGGTGCGCCGCATCCTGCTGCTGCTGATGCTGATCGGCATGATGACGGCATTATGGCGGGCCTCCGGCACCATCGCCTTTATCGTGGCTTACGCCTCCCGGCTGATCGTGCCGGAGATCTTTTTGCTGATGGCGTTTG
>DAIMZM010000114.1:0-6227 GCA_036733985.1 Bacillota bacterium | reverse complement strand
TGGTGGGGCTAACTGGGCTCGAACCAGTGACCTCTTGCATGTCAAGCAAGCACTCTAACCAACTGAGCTATAGCCCCGAACGTTACGAACGTTACTATTATGGCTTATTTTAAGGTTTCTGTCAAGGTCTTTTTATGCGGTACATGGGTGGCCTGGGCGGCTGCACATCCTGGGGCGCCGCGGCCCGGATCTCCGCCAGGGCCTGCTGGATTACCGCCGCGTCGTCCTCATAGCCCCAGACATAGCCAAAAGGCATCAAAGCCCCCTGGTTATACAGGCCGCTGACAGCGCCCTTGCCCATATACAGGCCCCAATAATTATCCGCGCAGCTCTCGATGCGGAAAGGGATGCCCCGGTCTGTCAGCACCTCTTTCAGAAACTGCGTCTCAATTTCATTGCGGATCTCGGCAATACATTTGTCTTGCATCTCAGCCCTCCTTTATCCACTCCACCATTTGCCGGATAGCCCGGCCCCGGTGGCTGATGCGGTTTTTCCGCTCCCCGTCCAGCTCTGCCATCTGGCAGCCATAATCCGCTGTGATGAACAGGGAATCATAGCCAAAGCCCTGCTCCCCCCGTTCCTCAAAAGCGATGGCCCCTGCGCAGCGGCCCTCGGCCCGTCTGAGCAGCAGGGAGCCGCCCGCCTGGGGCAAAGCCAGGGTGGCGGCGCAGACGAAAGCCGCCTGCCGTTCCGCCGCCGGCACCTCCTTCAACGCTGAAAGCAGCTTTTGCCGGTTGGCCTTGTCGTCATGGCCTGCCCCGGCATAGCGGGCGGAATGCACCCCCGGCGCGCCGCCTAAAGCAGCCACGGCCAGGCCGCTGTCGTCAGCCAGGGCGGGCAGCCCGCTGTAAGCTGCCGCAGCCCTGGCTTTAATGGCGGAATTGGCGGCAAAGGTCTGCCCATCCTCCTCCGGCATGACGAAGCCGGGATAAGCCGCCAGGCTGATCAGAGCCACCTCCCCCAGCCCGGCCTCAGCCAGGATGGCGGCGATCTCCCCGACCTTATGGGGATTAGAAGTGGCGATCAGCAGCTCTTTTAACATGGGAACACCTTTCCGCTGGTATGCTTCGTTTGACTTAAAGCTTAAAACCTTTCTTTTCTTGTAAGAAAAGAAACAAAAGAACTTCAAACTTATTCAAAGTTATATTCTACTATAATTTAAAGTTTTCTTGGTCCTTCTTTTCCAAAAGAAGGATCATTTTTAAGATTTTAGGGGGTTCGGCTACTTCCGGGACAAGAGGGTCTTGGCCTGGGTAGCGACGGCTTCGGCGTTGAGGCCGTAGTGTTTGAGCAGGGCGGCGGGGGAGCCGCTTTGGCCAAAGACGTCATTCACGCCCAAGCGGCTGAAGGCCAGGGGCTTACCGTACTGCTCGGCCAGGGTTTCGGCCACGGCGGAACCCAGGCCGCCGATAACGCTATGCTCTTCCAGGGTCAGCACAGCGCCGCAGCGCTCCGCCAGGTTCAGCACCAGTTCGGTATCCAGGGGCTTCAGCGTATGGATATCCGCCACCGCCGCCTTGATGCCTTCTTCCGCCAGCAATTGGGCTGCTTCCAGGGCTTCGCTGACCATCAGGCCGGTGGCGATCAGGGCGATATCCGCGCCGGGCCGAAGCAGCTGGCCTTTGCCCCAGCGGAATTCCTGGCTTTCTTCGTAGATCTGGGGCAGGGCCAAACGGCCCAGGCGCAAATAGACCGGGCCCTGGTAATCGGCGGCCGCCCGTACCGCCCAGGCGGTTTGCACGCCGTCGGAAGGGCAGATCACGGTCAGGCCCGGCAGGGCCCGCATCAGGGCCATATCCTCAATGGCCTGGTGGGAGCCGCCGTCCTCGCCCACGGTAATGCCCGCATGGGTGGCGGCGATTTTTACATTCAGCCTGCCGTAGCAAACGGTATTGCGGATCTGCTCAAAGCCCCGGCCAGCCACGAAAATGGCAAAGCCGCTGATAAAGGGGATCTTGCCGCAGGTGGCAAGGCCGGCGCCCACGCCGATCAGATCCTGCTCGGCAATGCCCACGTTGAAGAAGCGCTCCGGCGCCACTTTAGCGAATTCCTCGGTTTTGGTGGATTTGGAAAGGTCGGCGTCCAACACCACGATCCGGGGATTTTCCCCGGCCAGGCTGGCCAGGGTTTGGCCATAGGCTTCCCTGGTGGCGATTTTTTTCTTGGCATCCGTCATCTTAGCGTACCTCCTCGGCTAATTCCGCCAGGGCCTGTTCGGCCTGGTCCGGCTTGGGCGCTTGGCCATGCCAGCCGGCCTGGTTTTCCATAAAGCTGACGCCCTTGCCCTTCACGGTCTCGGCCAGGATCAGGCAGGGCTTGCCCTGCACAGCCCAGGCGGTTTTCAGGGCCTGCCTGATGCTGTCCAGATCATGGCCGTCGCAGGGGATGACCTGCCAGCCAAAGGCCGCCCATTTGGCGTCCAGGGGCTCTGGGGAAAGCACCTTTTCAATATTGCCGTCGATCTGCAAATGATTGTGATCCAGGAAGGCGATGAAGTTATCCAGCTGATAATGGGCGGCGAACATGGCCGCTTCCCAAACCTGGCCTTCCTGCTGCTCCCCGTCACCCATCAGGGCATAGACCCGGTAAGGGGCCTGGTCGATCTTGCCGGCCAGGGCCATGCCGCAGGCGGCGGAGATACCCTGACCCAGGGAGCCGGTGCAAATATCCACCCCCGGCAGCTTGTTCATATCCGGATGGCCCTGGAGCTTGCTGCCCAGCTTGCGCAGATCAGCCAAATCCGCGGTGGGAAAATAGCCCTTTAAAGCCAGGGCCGCGTAAAGGGCCGGGGCGGCATGGCCTTTGGAGAGCACAAAACGATCCCGCTCAGCCCAGCGGGGCTGGCCGGGATCGAGACGCAGCGCTTCGTTATAAAGCACAGCCATGATATCCGTGGCGGAAAGGGAACCGCCCGGATGACCGCTGCCGGCCGCAGCCAGCATACGGATAATCTCGATCCGCATCTGCCGGGCAAATTCTGTCGTTTGCATAGTGGTTTCCTCCTGAATTGTTGTTGCCTGATACGCTATTTTAGCCTCGCGGGGCCTAAAATCCCTCTGTAAAACCTTTTAAAACCTTTCTTTTCTTAGAAGAAAAGAAACAAAAGAATTTTAAATTTATTCAAAGTTACATGGCAGCTGTTATTAAGCTTCTACTTTTTTATATTATTTAATTAAAAGAGAAGAAATAATAGAACTTAATTGTAATTTAAAGTAAAAACAAACGACCCATTCAAAATTTTCTTGGTTCTTCTTTTATAAAAGAAGAACGGTTTTAACTCTGAACCGCTATTCCCCGGCCAGCCGCCAATAATCCGCCGCGCCCTGGGCCACCGCTTCCACCAGGGCCTGCCAGTTTTCCTGCCAATACGCCGTATCTTCCGCATTATCCAGGAAGGCGTATTCCACCAGCAGGGCTTCCGCCCCTTGATAGATCAGGCGGTTTTGCTCCCGGTTCTGCAGCCGGTATTGCCAGGGGGAAAGGAGATAGCCGCCGGTTTCCCGGATGATGAAATAATAGTCCCGCAGAGCCTGGCTATAAACTTCGCTGCGCCGCTTGTACAGGCCGTTGCCCAGGGGGCCGAAGCCCTCTTCATCGGCGATCCAGCCCGCCGCCAGCAGCTGCGCCGCCACGGCCTGGGCAAATGACTTGTCCGTGGCTACCGAGGTATAGAGCTGGAAGCCATGGCCGCCGCCGGCGTTCAGATGATTGGAGATCAGGTATTTGGCCTGGCTGCGGTAAAGCATATCCACCCGGGCCCCGGGGGAATAGGGATTCTGTTCCGCCGCTTCGCCGCCGGGGATGGCCATGGTCTCCCGGCTGAGATAAACCTTCAGGCCCAGGCCTTCCAGGAGCTGGGCCAGGTATAGCCCGGCTTTCAGGTTTTGTTCCGCTTCCACCAGCCCATTGCCTACCGCGCCGCTGTCCCGGCCGCCATGGCCGATATCGATATAAACGTCGTAAACAGAAGGGGGCAGCTCGTCCACCTGGGCTACTTCCAGCTGCAGCCGGCCCCGGCTGTTCAGGAAGCGCCAATGTTGGTTGGCGCCGTTCCGGGTCAGGGTATAGCCCTCCGTCAGCGGCGTTTCCCCGGCCAGCACAGCCCGGCCCTGATAAAAGAGGCGGTAGCTGCCCGGCGGGATATCCGGCAAAAATAAGCCCCGGTTCAGGCCTTCGCCATAGGCGATATCGAAGATCCGGCTCTGGTCCAGGCTTTCCAGGCGCAGGCTTTTGGCCAGGAATTCCCGGCCTTCCCCATCGGCCAGGCCCAGATGCAGGGCTTCGCCATGGGTATAAACGGCCAGGGCCCGGACGCCTGCCTCAGCCCTGTTTTCCGGCGGCGGGAAAGCCCTGGCGCCCCCGCTGCCCCCGGCGGCTAGAAGCCGGAGGACGGCCAGCAGGATCAGGCCCAAGGCCAGGATCAGGCCGGCGGCAGGCAGGGCTTTGGACAATAGTGATCTTTTCACAGGCCTAGTATACCATAAGCGGTTCTTTTTTGCACCCATATTATTTAGCCTTTTGACTTGTCCGGCAGCGTTGATGATGCTATAATTATTTATGATATATGATTGACGCAGTATGTCCCTATTAGCCTCCATTTATGGCAAACCGCGTCCGGCTTGGCTTTTCCAGAGCGGGGAGACACCATTCTCCCCGTAAACCTTTTTGTTATGGGAGGATACATGAAGAAAATCGGCTTTGACCACCAACGTTATATGGAGATGCAGACCAAATATATCCGGGAGCGCATCCGGCGCTTTGATAATAAGCTTTATCTGGAATTCGGCGGCAAACTCTTCGACGATTTCCATGCCCACCGGGTGCTGCCCGGCTTTGAACCGGACGCCAAGATCAAGCTGCTTTGTGAATTAAAGGATATCACGGAAATCATTTTCGCCATTTCCGCCCCGGCTATTGAGCGGAACAAGATCCGGGCCGATATCGGCATCTCCTATGATATGGATGTGCTGCGGCTGACGGAAAATATCTCAGCCCTGGGCCTGGCCATCAATTCCGTGGTGATCACCCAATACGCGGATCAGGTGGCTGCCCGCATGTTCGTCAATAAGCTGGAAAGCCGGGGCATCAAAACCTATATCCACCGCTTGACTAAGGGTTATCCCACCGAGGTGGAGACCATCCTTTCCGCCGAGGGCTATGGCGCCAACCCTTATATTCAAACCAGCCGCCCCTTGGTGGTGGTCACCGCCCCGGGCCCGGGCAGCGGCAAGCTGGGCACCTGCCTGTCCCAGATCTATCATGAGCAGCAGCGGGGCGTCACCGCCGGCTATGCTAAATTCGAGACCTTCCCCATCTGGAACCTGCCCCTGAAGCATCCGGTGAACCTGGCTTATGAGGCGGCCACCGCGGATCTGCATGATGTGAACAGCATTGATCCCTATCATCTGGAGCGCTACGGCAAAACCACGGTGAACTATAACCGGGATATCGAGGCTTTCCCAGTGGTGAAAACCGTGCTCAGCCGGGTGCTGGGCGAGGAGGTCTACCATTCTCCCACGGATATGGGGGTGAATATGGCCGGCTATGCCATTGTGGACGACCAGGTGGTCAGGGAAGCGGCCAAGCAGGAGATCATCCGCCGCTATTTCAAAGCCCGCTCCGACGCCCGCCAGGGCCTGATCGATAAGGATATCCCGGAGCGCGTCGAAATGATCATGCAGCAGCTGGGCCTCCGGGAGGAAGACCGGGCCGTGGTGCCGGTAGCCCGGGCCAAGGCTGAGCAGCGGGGCGTGGCGGCCATTGCCTTCCAGCTGCCGGACGGCCGCATCACCACCGGCCGGGACAGCGCTTTGATGAGCGCCGCGGCCAGCGGCGTGATCAACGCCATCAAAGCCCTGGCCGGCATCGCCGACCCCATCTTGCTCCTGTCCCTGGTGGTGCTGGAGCCGATCATCGCCATGAAACGCCATGTGCTGTATATGAAGGAGAGCTCCCTCTCCCTCTCCGATGTGCTGATCGCCCTCTCCCTCTGCGAAGCCACCAATCCCACGGTCTCCATGGCCATGAATTGCCTGAACCAGCTCAAGGGCTGCGAGGCCCATTGCTCGGTGATCATGTCCCAGAACGATGAAGATACCCTGCGCAAGCTGGGGGTGAATCTCACCTGCGACCCGGTGTTTGAAAGCTAGGGCACTGGGGCAGACTGGATCAAAGGAGCGGGATGATGTCAAAGGAAGTGGCCAAAACCAATGCCATGCGCCTGCTG
>DAIMZM010000113.1:0-6345 GCA_036733985.1 Bacillota bacterium | reverse complement strand
CCCGCATCCCAGGATTAGGCCAAGAGGAGGGCCAAGAGGGCCTTGATGGTATGCATACGGTTTTCAGCTTCGTCGAAGATGATGGAATTGGGGCCGTCCAGGACGCCGTCGGTGACTTCCTCGCCTCTGGCGGCAGGCAGGCAATGCATGACCTTGACCCGTTTGGGGGCGGAGCTGATAACCTTCTCGTCCACGCACCAATGCTTCAGGGTCTCTTTGTAGGCGGCGAATTCCGGATTGCCCCGGTAGCCGGTGGCAGGGCCTTCGGCAAAGATTTCCGGGGAAACCCAGCCGTAGATATTGATGAAGTCCGCGTCCTTGGTGGCTTCCTCATAAGAATGGACGATCTCTACCTTATTGCCGGCGTCGGCCTGGCCGTCCAGGGCTTCCTTGACGTAACGGGGATCCGGATCCATGCCTTCGGGGCAGGCGATGGTCACGTCAAAGCCCAGGCGGGTGGCCATGGCCAGGGTGGAGTTGGTAAGGCCCGCCGGGGGGTTCAGCTCGCCGTAGCCCCAGCAGAAGGCCACTTTCGCGCCTTTGACGCTGCCGCCGCCGTATTCCTGCATGGTCATCACGTCGGCCAGGGCCTGGGTGGGATGCTCCACCGGGCAGGAGGCGTTGATCACCGGCACCGTGGCCAGGGCATGGGTCTCTTCCAGCATCTCCCGGGTCACCGGGCGGTGGGCGATGCCGTGGACATAGCGGGTCAGGGTCTTGATGGTGTCATGCCAGTTCTCGGCGCCGGCTTCCCCGGCCCAGATGCGGTGCTTATCCAGCCAGAGCATATGGCCGCCCAGGGCGGTCATAGCGGTTTCAAAAGAGCAGCTGGTGCGGGTGGACTGGGTATTGAAAATACCGGCCAGGCTCTTGCCCCGGAGATATTCATGCTGCTCGCCCCGGTGGAACTGGCGTTTGAAGTCATGGGAGACGCTGAGGATAAAGTCGATCTCTTCGGGCCGCAGTTCGTTAATGCCTAAAATGCTTCTTCCTTTTAGCGGATTCATGGTCTTGCCTCCTTAGTTTTTTATTTGTAATTGAAAATCCCCCACAGGGGCTAGCCGACTTTTCCGTCGTAGAGATATTGCTTGATCTGCTCCACGCTCCAGTCTTCATTCAGGCCCAGCTCTTTGATGGTGCGGCAATCGCTGCTGTGGAAGTCCCGGCCCAGCAGGCCCTCGGCAATGGTGGTCACGGCGTCGCAGACCGGCGTGGGCACCCCCAGCAGCCTGCCCAGGGAGGAATAAGTGACCAGGCCATAGGGGATATCCTCGGTGAGATGGCGGGCGCTCAGGGTAAAGGGGCCTTCGCAGACTTCCAGGAAAGGCGTGTGGATGGCTTCGTAAATCGGCAGCACATAGTCGGCATTATCCCGGTTCCAGCCCACCATCAGGATCTCCTCTTCCAGGGTATACTGCTTCATGCCCAGCTTTTCGCCAATGGCCATCCGCTCCCGGTCAATGCCTTCGATCAGGTTGACCACCGGCTTGGGGTTCTCCTTCACGCCGAAGAGGTGGAAATCCGGATCACCGCTGGCAATGGTGGCGGCGTTGCAGATCATGGGCGGGGTATGGGTGATGGCATTGTAGTCTACCAGCAGGGAATCGATCACATTGGCGCCCCGGCGCAGCTTATAGCCGATTTCCGCCGGATAGAGCTGGGTCAGGATGTCCCAGACATAGTCCATATCCTTGGCGGGGAAGCAGGCGAAGAGCAGGCTGTAGGTGCGGGATTCCAGGCGGACCCGGGCGCCGTCCAGGCGGGAAGCGCCGTAAGGCAGGGTATTGCAGTCCGCCAGATAGACCTTGGCGGTATTGCCGCAGGCGTCCAGGGCCTTCCGCCAGACCAGGGAAGCGCCGCCCTTGCCCAGGCAGATCACCACCTGGCCGTCTTTCAGATGGGGGGCGGCCAAATCCGCGTAAGTTTTCACCGCGAAGAAAGGCACCGGGTTCAGGATCACCTCCGCGCCGCTGACGGCCTCAGCCGCGGTGTCGCAGACCGTGACTTTGCCCACCACGCCCACGGGCTTAGAATCGATGTCGCAAAGGGCGATCTGGCCGCTTTGTTTCACCTCGTCCAGCCTGCCGGGAAGGCTCTCGAAAATCGTCACCTCATAGCCGAGATAGCCGTTCATGTCCACGGCGCTCATATAACCGCCGTTACCGGCGCCCAGGATGCAGACTTTCTTAATTTCCATTACTTGTTTCCTCCTCAAATGGTTATCCTTGATGCTTAAGCCCGGAGTTCCTTGGTCTTGGCCTGGTCAACGGTGAAATCCTCATGGAGCGCCACGCCGTAGACGTCGTAGGCGGCCTGTTTGGACACATAACCGTTCTTCACATCCAGGGCCACGGTCTCCGCCGGACGCCGGCGCGGGTCGCCCCAGCCGCCGCCGCCGGAAGGATAGCTGGTGAAGGTGCCGGCGCCGATTACCTGGGAAACGCCCTTGGAGGGCAGCAGCCGCTCATCTTCCCGGCCTTCGTTCAAATAAGCCATGTTCAGGGAGCCTTCCTTGCCGCCGAAGAGGCCGTAGGGGGCGAATTTGCGGCCGTCGCCGAACATCACCAGGTCGGTTTCCGCCTCTTCATAAAACTTGATGCGGTAACGGGCGCCGCAGCCGCCCCGGAATTCGCCGGCGCCGCAGCTGTCGGTGGTAAATTCGTTGAATTCCGTCAGATGGGGGTAATCCACTTCATTGGTCTCAATATTCGGCGCGATCAAGCCGCCCAGGTCAATGCCGTCGCCGATATAATGGCGGCCGTCCGCGCCCTTGGCGCCGCCGGCGCCGCCGAAGCCGTTGAAACCGAACATCACGTAAAAGCCGTTGCTCCGGGGGTCGACGCCGGTGATGGTGGGGCCGTTCCAGCGGTTCCAGCCCGCGGGCACCCGGTCGGGCAAAATTTCGGAGAGGGCCATCCAGCAGGCTTCCAGAATGGCGCAGGCCGTATCCAGGGTGCAGTAGGCCACCGGCGCGGGGAAATTGGAATTGACCACGCTGCCTTCCGGGGCGGTGATGGCGATGGGCCGGTACACGCCTTCGTTATGGGGAATATCCGGCGTGGTCACCGTGGTGAGGAAGGCCACGTAAACACAGGTATCCGTATTGGCTTTCGGCGAGTTGGAAGGCCCGGTCACCTGGGGGCTGGAGCCCGCAAAGTCCACATAGGCCTGGTCGCCTTTAATGGTGATCTTGACCTTGATGTCAATGGGGTCGTCGCTGAAGCCGTCATTGTCCAGGGTGGCGTGGCCGTAATACTCGCCGTCCGGCAGCTTGGCGATTTCCGCCCGCATCCGGCTTTCCGCGTAGAGATGGATATCCTCGATGGTTTCCCGGGTTTTCTCCTCCCCGTATTTGGCCATCATTTCCAGGATGCGCTTCTCCCCCACATTGCAGGAGGCCACCTGGGCTTTGATGTCCACCCAGATATCGTCGGGCATGCGGGTATTGATGCGGATCATGTCGATCACGTCCTGGATGGGCTTATTGTTCCGGTAAATGCGCACCGGCGGGATGCGGATGCCCTCATGGAACAGCTCCGTGGCATTGGGGCAGTAAGAGCCCGCTTCCATGCCGCCCACATCGCCGTGGTGGGCCCGGTTGATGGAAATGAACTGCAGCCGGCCGTTGAAGAACACCGGCTTCATGATGGTCACGTCCTGCAAATGGGTGCCGCCGGAATAGGGGTCGTTCAGCACGAACACATCCCCGTCATGGAGATCCTCGCCAAAATAGGCCACCACGGCCTTCACCGATTCCATGGCCGAAGCGGTATGGGAAGGCACCCCGTCCACCTGGGAGACAATGCGGCAGTCCCAGTCGCAGATGGCGCAGGAAAAGTCGTGGGTCTCGGCAAAAATAGGCGAGATGGAGGTATTCACCATGGTAATGCCCATTTCCCGGTTAATGGTCAGCAGGCGGTTATAGATCACGGCAAAGGTGATGGGATCCTTCGCGCCTTCAAATTCTTTTTTCTTCTCTTTGCTGATATGATCAACGGCAGCCATTTATTTCACCTCCATAACGACGTTGCCGAACCCATCGATGCGGGCGTTCCAATTGGGATGGACGATCACCGTGGTGATCCGCTCTTCGATGACAGCCGGGCCGGGGATGACATGGCCGGTATAGAGCTTGTTGCGGTCATAAACCGGCGTATCCTTCCAGTCCTGGTATTCCTGGAAATACAGGGGGCGGGTATTCTTGATCGCCTGCTCGATGGTGGTATCGCTGCCCGCCAGCTCTTCCAGGCCGGTTTTTTCCACATGGCCCACCGCCGTGACCCGCAGGTTGATGATCTCAATGGGCGTTTCCAGCGTGCAATAGCTGTAGAGGCGCTCATGGGCGCTGTGGAAGGTCTCGGCGATCTCCGCCACCTGGGCCTCGCTGATCAGGCAATTATTGGGCATGGGCACCGTGACCTCATGGTGCTGGCCCACATAGCGGATATCCAAATACCGCTCCAGGGCGGATTCTTCCGGCCGCACCCCTTCATGGGCCAGCTCAGCCATGGCGTCGGCCTCGGCCTCGGCAATGCAGGCATTGAAAGCCGCCAGGTCCAGGCCGGGGATGGCGCCGATGAAGCTGCGCACATTATCCAGGCGGATATCCGATTCCAGCATGCCCAGGGCGCAGAACACGGAAGCGGCCTTGGGCACGATGACCCGGCCGGAACCCACTTCCTCCGCGATCTTGCAGGCGTGGATGGAGCAGGCGCCGCCGGCGCTGACCAGGGCGAATTCCCGGGGGTCAAAGCCTTTTTGCACCGAAACCACCTTGGTGGCGTCGGCCATATTCTGGTTGACGATCTGGAACACGCCGCAGGCAGCCTCTTCCACCGTCATGCCCAGGGGATCGGCGATCTTCTCTTTCATCATCCGGTAGCAGTTGTCATAGTTGATCTGCATCTCGCCGCCCAGGAAGAAATCTTTGTTTAAGTAACCCAGCAGCAGGTTGGCGTCGGTAACCGCGGGCTTGACGCCGCCCCGGTCATAGCAAACCGGGCCGGGATAGGAATAAGCCGATTCCGGGCCCACGTTCAGCATGCCCCATTGGTCGATCCAGGCAATGGAACCGCCGCCGGCGCCGATGGTATGGATATCGATCATCGGCTTGGCCACCCGGTAGCCGGCGATCTCCCCTTCCGTGGACAGGGTCACCGCGGCGTCGCTGATCAGCGACACGTCAAAGCTGGTGCCGCCCATATCCATGAGGATCAGGTTGCGGTTGCCGGTCAGGTTGGCGAAAAAGATCGCCCCGGTAGCCCCGGCGGCCGGGCCGGACAGCAGCGTGGCCGAAGCGTGGCGGATCGCCGTATCCGCGGTCATCATGCCCCCGTTGGAGGCCACCACATAAAAAGCCTTGGCCAGGCCGTCTTTCTTCAGCTTGTCTTCCAGATTGGTCAGATAGACGGTCAGCTTCGGCCCCACATAGGCGTTGGCCACGGTGGTGGAGGAACGCTCGTATTCCCGGATCTGGGGCAGCACTTCGGAAGAACGGGAGACGAAAATGCCCGGCAGCTCCTGCTCCACGATCTCCTTGATCCGTTTTTCATGGACGTCGTTCAGGTAGGAAAACAGCGTGCAGATGGCTACGGATTCCACGCCCTCTTCCCGGAAATCCCGGCAGACGGCCCTGACTTCCCCTTCGTCCAGCTCCGTTACCACAGCGCCCCGGTAATCCAGGCGCTCGCTGACCCCCCGGCGCAGATAACGGGGCACCAGCGGCTGGGGCGTGTAAAGGAACAAATCCCAGATATTGTCCTTGTGGGCCCGCCGCATTTCAATGGTGTCCCGGAACCCCTTGGTCAGGATCAGGCCGGTTTTGGCCCCGGTGCCGGTGAGCAGCGTATTCGTAGCCACGGTGGTGCCGTGGGCAAACAAATCCGCCCCGCCCAAAAACTCCGTCAGGTCCTTCTCAAAAAATTGCGCCGCTTTCCTGATCACATTGTACAGGCCGATGGACTGGTCTTCGGGAGTGGATAGCTCCTTAAACGTATAGATCGAACCGCTGTCCGTGATCACCACGCAGTCCGTAAACGTCCCGCCGATATCCACACCAATGCGATACCTCAATGTCCTCACTCCTTTTCTTTGTACTCTTCTCCAAACGCTGAAACAGGCATACAAAAAGCAAACGACAACGACTGCGTGGAACCGAAGTCCTCCTCAAAGCGGTCAGCCGTTTCGTTTGCATGATGGTTGCCCAGGCTATCCGGACACAAAAATAAGCCCGGACGCTTTCCCTGTGTGTAACCATCCGCAAATAGCGCTGCCGCTATCGCCAAAAATGGCCTACTTCAACACACAAGGCTTGCCGTCCCGAGCTTCTCAGCTACCAAGTAAGCG
>DAIMZM010000112.1:0-6356 GCA_036733985.1 Bacillota bacterium | reverse complement strand
AGCTAGCAGCTGCGTCTGTGGGGGATTACGCCTTGGCAATGGGAGGCGGCACTGTTGTGGATGCTTACGATACCAGCTTACAGCGAAGTACCCCCACGCCATTGAGTGTATCAAAGAATGGCCTGGCCGCTGCATCGGTCGGTGTTTATGCTTTGGCAATGGGCGGGGTTGGTTCTTCCGTAGTCGATGTTTATCAAGTCACATAAAGGAGGCCATTATGAGAAAGATTGAAAAGTACGATGCCAATAAAACCTATATTTCACCTATTGGCGAGGTGCAGACGCCGGAATATTGGCTGGGAAAATGCCCGGCTATCGGATTGGGCGTGACCTTCGTTGTTGAGACGGACGAAGAAGGGATTGTGGCTCTCTCTGTGCCGCAGCCCCTGGCGCATTTCAAAACGCTGTACAATATAGAGGCCAGCCTCACCGAAGCTGAGGCTATCCAAGCGTTGGCGGATTTATATAACACACCTTTGGAACCGGGCCCCATCTATACCGATGAAACCCGCATCGCCGACGCTTTGGAGGATTTGGTTGTCCTGCAAATGCCTGATATGGAGGTGAGTTAAATGAGCGTTGAGACTTTGGCGGGGCGATACGCAACCGGGCGGATCAGCCTGGCCATGCTGCGGGTATACGTACGGAAAGGCGTGATCACAGCTGGGGACTATCAGCAGATCACCGGGGAGAGCTATCAGGCGTAGCGGAGGGGGCGGGGTATGGGCGAAATGCAACTCAGCGGCGATATGGCGGTTTATCTGATCGGCCTGGCCGCCACCTGGGGCGCGGCCATGTGGCGCATCGGCGCTTTGGAAAAGAAGATGGACAAGCACAATTGCCTGATGGAGCGGATGGCCGGGGCCGAGCGGGATATCAAAGCCTGCGGACGGCGGCTGGACGAGATCGAGGACGCGCTGCCCCGGGCCGCGGGAAGATCCGGCGGCTGAACCGGCGGCCTTAGAAAAAGGAGGATAAGATGGATATCACCTGGTCTGCCGGCGTTATCGGGACGCTGGCATTTATTGTATCCCTGATCACCGAAGTCACCAAGGATACGGCCCTGCTGAAAAAAATACCCACGGATTTGCAGGTGCTGGTTCTGGCCCAGTTGGCCAGCCAAGGCGCTTTGCTGATCCATATAACCAGGCAGGGACTGGCCCTGGCCTGGTATATGCCGGTTTTAGCCATTCCCGCCGGGTTTATGGTGGCTTTTATCGCCAGATACGGCTGGTCCGCCTTTGGCGAACTGAAAAGCCGCTTCCTGGCGGAAGCCCCTGCCAAACCCGGCGGCCAATAAGGCGGTGGCAACAAAAACAGGACGGCCAGGCCGCCCGTGATTTTAAGGAGGTAAGATATGGGAATCTATAAGGTGCAGCTAAACGGCTATGCCCCGCCCGGACTGCGGGTGGGTGATCAGGTGGTCACCGGTGGCGGAACCTATTTGATCACCGTGGTGAACAGCGACGGCAGCTATCAGAGCCGCCTGGTCAATGATAAGCAAACCACCCGGAATTATACCGGCGTTTATGACTCGGCAGGGGGCTCTTCCGGCAATCAGAACACGCCCCGGCTGCCGGGGAGCAGCAGCGAAAATGTGCGCAAACTCCAGGCGCTAACGCGGGAAATCAGCGGCGGCGGCTATCAGCCGGTGGTGGATATCGATAACAGCGCCGCTTTGTCCACCCTCAGCTTTGAGGACGCCCTGTCCCTGGCGGAGCAGGTGATGGAGCCCCAGTATACCAGCCGCTATCAGCAGGCCGCCGACAATGCGGCCCAGCGTTTGGAGCAGGCCGGGCTTTATGACACCCTCTATGGCCAGGCCCTGGCCGCCGATGCGGAACAGGATATCACCAGGGATTTGAATTCCGCCATTTACGCTTTGGCGCTGCAGCTTTCCAGCGCTTCCCGGGAGGAGGCCCTGGATTTATTGCGGCTGGCTGTGGATGAGCGGCAGTTCGGCGCCAATTATGACGCGCAGCAGCGGGAGAGCGCCTTGAATTATCTGCTGAAGCTGCTGCAGGCTGAAAGCGCGGTTTAGGGACGGCTGCAGAAATCCCTGAGGCTGCTTTGGCGCCGGCTTTCGCCCTGTTGCAGCAGCAATTCCCCCAGGGGCAGGTCCTGATCGGGCAGCAGGGCCAGATTGGGCCAGTTCCGGGACAGCCAGAGCATGGTTTGCCGCTTCTGGCCAAAGACCAGGGGCAGCTCGCTTTTGGGAAAGGTCAATAGGCCGGGAGCCTCTGGCTCCAGATCATGGAGCAGCTCTTGGAGCTGCTCCTTTTTTAATGCTTCCCAAACCAGGCCGCCGAAAGCCGGATGATAAGGCCCGGCCAGCAATGCCGCTTCCAAGCTGGGGGAGGGGTTCAGCCCCAGGCGCTGGATGGGGATATCCGCCGCTACCGCCAACTTGACCATGGCTACGCAGCAGGCAATGGCTACCTCCAGGGTCTGGGGCTGATAAGTGCCGGCCTGATACATCCGGGCCAGGGGGGTATTTTTCAGCACCAGGGTGGGGTAAACCCGGAGCAGGCTGGGGCCGCAGGCGATGGCTTCCCCCATTGAAGCAAGGGACAGGGCCGGGGTATCCAGGGGCAGGCCGGTCATGAGCTGCAGGCCTAAGATCAGCCCGGCTTGGGTTACCGCTGCCGCACCCTCCCTGGCTTGTTGGGCCGTATAGCCCCGCCCGGCTGCCGTCAGCACCTGGTCGTCAAAGCTCTGTACCCCCAGCTCCACACAGCTGACGCCTTGCTGCTTCAGCCAGGCGCAGGTTTCCGGCGGCACCGCGTCCGGGCGGGTGGAGATGCGCAGGCCGGCAAGGCGGCCCTCCGCCAAGGCGCCTTGAGCCAGGGCGAAATAGCCGAGCTGGGTATCCCTGGGTAAACAGGTAAAGCTGCCGCCATAATAGGCCAGCTCCACCCCGCTCCCCGGTTCCAGCTGGGCCAGGGCGGCCTGGATCTCCGTTCGCTGTGGTGGCTGGGTTTCCCCGCTGATGGCCTGCTGATCGCAATAGACACACTGCCTGTCGCAGCCTTGCATGGGCAGGAAAAAGGGCAGGATGCGCTGTTTGGGCATGGAATCTCCTTTCTTGGGCCAAATCCGCTTAAGGCTGCTGGAAAAAGTCCGCGGCGCTGGGCTGGACCGTCAGCTCCTCCGGCAAGGGCAGGGGTTTCTTCATCAGAAAGAAGCAGAGCAAGCCCATGACAACCAGGCCCGCACCGCCGATGATCCCGGTGGCCAGAGGGCCGACAAAGGGATTGGGGTCAACGCCGGCTTTGAGGAACATCAGGCCGGCGGCGGCCATGCCGTTCAGGGCCCCATGGGCCAGGGCGGCCGGCCAGAAGCTCTGGGTTTTTAGGCTCAGCAGGCTAAAGAAGCAGCCCACCGCAAAGCAAAAGGCGATCATGGCCAGGATGCCGCCCCAGGGCCAGCCTGGATAGCCCAGGCCGTAATTATGGCCCATGGCGATCATCGGCGCATGCCACAGGCCCCAGATCAGGCCGGAAAGGAGCAGCGCGGCCTTCATGCCGAACCTTTTCAGCAGCAGGGGCAGCAAATAGCCCCGCCAGCCCAGCTCTTCACCGGCGCAGAAAAAGAGGTTCAGCAACGGCGCCACCAGCATGGCCAAAAACAGCTGCCCCAGCAGGGCCCCGACAATGGCGGCAGGCTCTGCCGGGATGCCCTGGGCAGCCAGCTGGGCCAGGGTCGCCTGGGTGGCCAGGGAATTGGCCGGGTCAAAGGCGGCGGGATAGACGAGGAAATAGAGGGCCACCCCGGCCAGGATCAGCAGGGAAGGGCCGAACCAGGCCAGCAGATACCAGCGGAAATACCGCTTTAACCCAGGCCGGAAGCGGATATCCCGCCAGCCCTCCTTGGTGATCAGCTTGGTCAGGACCACGGCCAGGGCCGGGGCCAGCATGCACAGTGAAAGCAGGAGGCTACCGCTGCCGGCCAGGCTCCCGGTTTGCCAGATCACCAGGCAAATCAGCCAGGCCAGGCTAAAAGAGAACAGTAAATACAGCTTGAGGTTTTTGATAAGATCAGCTCCTTTCCCGGAAAAAGCCTACAGAAAGCGCTGGGCCAGGGCGGCGATATGGGCCGGGGTGGTGCCGCAGCAGCCCCCCAGCAGGCGTGCCCCCGCGTCGTAGCAGGCCTGCATCTGTTGGGCAAAGTCTTCCGCCATCAGGGGATAGGAAACCCGGCCCGCCTGGGTGACAGGTTTGCCCGCATTGGGCTGGATCAGCAGGGGCAGGCCGCAGGCCTCTCTCATGGAAGCCAGCACAGTAGCGTGTTCCTGCGGGGTCAAATCACCGCAATTGGCCCCCACGGCAGCGCAGCCCAGGGCTTGGGCTTGGGCGGCGACGCTGGCCGCGGTATGGCCCATCAACGTGGCTCCGCCCCGGCGGAGGCTGGCAAAAGTCAGGGAAAGCAGCAGGGGGATTTCCGGCGCGGCTGCCTGGCAGGCCCGGACGATCAGCTCCGCTTCCTGCAAATCAAAAACGGTCTCAATGAGGAAGGCCTGAGGCTGGTATTCGGCCATGATCCCGGCCTGCCTGCCATAGGCTTCGGCAAAATCCGCCGGCTGGGCCTGGCCCAGGGGGGGCAGCATTTCCCCGGAAGGGCCGATATCCGCCAGGATATAGGCCTTTCCCGCCCCGGCCTCTATGGCGATTTCCATGCCGGCCCTGATCCGCGCCTCGGTTTCCGGCCAGGATTGGCGCTGGCGGGCAGCGTACAGGCCGTTCAGGGAAAAAGTATTGGCGGTCAGGCATTCCGCCCCGGCGGCCAGGTATTCCCGGTGCAGGGCAAGGACGATCTCCGGGTGGTATAGATTATTATCGCCGGAGGCGGCGCTGCCCCCCCGGTCCAGCATCAGTGTGCCGCAGCCGCCGTCCAGCAGCAGGGGGCGGTCTTCTTTCAGTCTTTCCAGGAAAGTCAGCATAAAGCTCCCTTCATTATAAAAAATCCAGGCGAAAACGCCATAAGATCGGCGCGAACGCCTAATTTGCCCCGGCTGGTCAGCGGCTTTGCCTTCTTGCGGCGAAGAATTCTTTCAACAGCCGTGCCGCCTCTTCCGCCAGCAGGCCCCCTTCAACCGTCAGGCGGTGGTTCAGGCCCGGATGGTTCACGATATCCAGGACAGAGCCGGCAGCTCCGGCCTTGGGGTCGGCGGCGCCGAAAACCAGCCGGTTGACGCGGGCATTGACCATGGCCCCGGCGCACATGGGGCAAGGTTCCAGGGTCACGTAGAGGGTGGAGTCCGGCAGCCGCCAGCCGCCCAGGGCCGCGCAGGCCTGGCGGATGGCGATCATTTCCGCGTGTAGGGTGGCGTCCCGGCCCTGCTCCCGTAAATTATAGCCTTGGCCCGCCACTTGGCCCCGGCAGACCACCAGGGCGCCTACGGGCGCTTCGCCCAGGGCCGCCGCCTGAACGGCCAAGTCCAGGGCCTGACGCATATAGGCCAGATCCTGCTCGGGGGTGGTTGTCATACCAGGGTGGCCCCCAGGGCGGCCTGCAGATGGTTCAGGGCCCATTCCTGGCCCAGGGGGATAGGCGTGGCGCAGGCTGCCTGGTGCACGGTAACGGCGAAGCCGGCATAGGCCGCGTCAATGGCCGTATGCAGCACGCAAATATCCGTGCAGACGCCGGCCAGGGCCAGGCTGTCAATGTTTCTGGCCCGGAGCATGGTTTCCAAAGGCGTGTCCCGGAAAGCGGAAAAGCGGTATTTGGGCAGGTAGCAAACCCGGGGATGGCCCTCCGCCAGCAGTTTGCGGCAGAGCTGGCCGGTTTGGCCGTACAGCTCCGCGCCCCAAGCGCCTTTTTGGCTATGGGCGGGGAACAGGCTGTTTTCCGGGTGGAAGGTATCCGCCGGGTCATGCTCGTCATTGCAGACGAACACATAGTCCCCTGCCGCCAGGGTTTGGCTGATCAAATCCCGGATCAGCGGGTCGGCAGCCTGCCCGGCAGCGCCGCTGGTCAGAACGCCCTGATCAGCCACAAAATCATTGTTATAATCCACGATCAGCAATGCTTTAGCCATTTCGCGCACCTCCCGATAAGATTCCTTTTAATTCATGATACGCTTTATTATACACTTTATTTTATTTTGCCGCAAGCATGCCTTGACGAAAAGCCTTAAAGCGTATAGAATATTACTGTTCGTTCTTCAGCCTGGGCAGGCCCCGGGAAAACCCATGTCCCCGTAGCTCAGCAGGATAGAGCGGTCGCCTCCTAAGAGAACCTACTGTGTTCACTTTTCAGAGGCCGTGCCTCACTCCAAAACTTCATATGCGCCCGTAGCTCAGCAGGATAGAGCGTCCGCCTCCTAAGCGGAAGGTCGCGCGTTCGAATCGCGCCGGG
>DAIMZM010000111.1:0-6412 GCA_036733985.1 Bacillota bacterium | reverse complement strand
CCAGCTCCGGCAGGGCCTGCAGTTCCTCGGCCAGGCCATGGTTCTGCAGCTCGATAAAGTAATGCTCCGGGCCAAAGATCTGCCGGTATTCTTCCGCCAGGGCCTGGGCTTCCGCCGATTGGCCGCTCAGGATCAGCTCCGGCAGTTCCCCGGCAATGCAGGCGGACAGGCAGATCAGCCCCTGATGATATTGCCGCAGCAATTCCTTATCCACCCGGGGCTTATAATAAAAGCCCTCCATAAAGCCAAGGGAAACCAGGCGGCATAAATTCTGGTAGCCTAAATTATTCTCCGCCAGCAGCACCAGATGGCAGGCATTATCCCCTTTGCGTCCGCTCTTCTGAAAGCGGTCATTGGTCACATAGACTTCGCAGCCGATGATGGGCTTGACGCCCTTTTTTTTACAAGCTTTATAAAAACTGATGGCGCCGTACATCACGCCATGATCCGTGATGGCGCAGGCGGGCATGGCATAATCCGCTGCCCTGGCCACCAGGCGGTCGATGCGGGCGGCGCCGTCCAGCAGGCTGTATTCCGTATGGTTATGCAGATGAACAAAATTCATAGCTTAAGGCTCCGTTTAGATTCCAGGCCCTGCCAGCAGGCCCTTTTCATGAAAGCTAAAATAGTTGGCGCCGTTGATGATCAGATGATCCAGCACGGTGATGCCGATCTCCGTCAGCACGGCGGCGATATGTTGGGTCAGCTGCACATCCGAGGCAGTGGGGCGCATGGCGCCGCCGGGATGGTTATGGGCCAGCACCACGCTTTTTGCCTTATGCCGCAAGGCCGCCTCCACCACGATGCGGGGGTAAATCGTCACCTGGTCCAGGGTGCCCTCATTGATCAGGGCCGCCTGGTTGACCCGGTTTTGGGTATCCAGGCAGATCAGGTAAAAGCACTCATGGCCGTAGCCGATGAACAGGCCCTTGATATAGTCCAGGAGCCGCTCCCGGTCAGAGAGGCGGATAGGGCCCTGGCCCGGATCGGTCTGGTAGCGGCGGAAAAATTCCGGCATCAGCGTGAGCAGGCTGGCCGTATTCGCGCCCACCCCCGGCACCTCCAGCAAATCCTGATAATCCGCGTTCAGCACCCCGGCAAAGCTGCCGAAGCGGGCCAGCAGCCGGTGGGCCAGCTCATTGGTGTCCCGATAAGGCACGGCATAGAAAAGCAGCAGTTCCAGCACCTGGTGGGGCGGAAAGCTATCCAGCCCTTCCGCCAGGCATAATTCTTTCATCCGCTGACGATGGCCGGTATGCGGCTTATCCCCCTTAATCTTACTCATAAACGGCTCCTAAAAACTGTTGTTCAGCAGTTCGCTAAGGGCAGCCTGGTCAGCCCGCCAATAACTGACGCCGTCGATATCGGCAAAATCCCCGGGCAGGGTATTGCTTTCAATATGCGCTATGTCCAAAGATTTCAGCTGCCAGGCCAAACTGATCAGCTGGCCGGTGGTCAGATCGGTTTCCACCACGTCCCCGGTTTCCGCCAGCAGCTGGGGCAGCTTCCGCAGCACCCCCGCGTCCAGCAATTCCCCGGCCAAAGCCTTCAAAAAGGCCTGCTGCCGGGAGACCCGGGTGATATCCCCCAGCTCGTCCTGGCGGAAGCGCACATATTGCAGGGCCTGCTGGCCATTGAGCCTCTGGCGGCCGGCCTCGATATCGATCAGGCCGTCATAGGTTTGATAATACATCCGTTTATCCACATCGATTTCCACACCGCCCAAAGCGTCCACGATATCCTCAAAGCCGGCGAAATCCGTCAGGGCATAATAATCCACCGGCACATTCAAAAGCTGCTCCACCCCGGGGATCAGCAGCTCCAGCCCGCCGTAAGCATAAGCGTGGTTGATCTTGTCCCAGCCATAGCCTTCCAGCTCCACCAGGGTATCCCGGGGCACGGAAAGGATATAGACGTTTGGCTCCGTAAGGTCGATATGCACCACCATAATGGTATCCGCCCGGCCTTCCATGCCCAGGGCTTCGTTTTCATCGCTGCCCAGCACCAGCACATTGATGCTGTGATCGTCCGCCAGATAGCCGCCGGCTTCATCCCTGGGCGGCACCAGGGCGTTGGTTCCCGGCCGCAGCCATAAAACCAGCGCGGCAATAACCAGCAGCAGCGGCAACAGGCAGCCCCAGCGGCGGCGCTTAGGCGCGTTTTCCTCCGTATGCTTGGCCACAAATCCCTCCTGGACACAATAAAATTCAGGTGCTGATAACGCTGCCCCTGTGCTGCCGGTAAACCAGCCGGCAATTCATTATACCACAAACCCTGGCTGCTTGCCAGATTTTCCGGGAAAAAGCAAATTGTCCGTAAAAATGGCGTGAGCAGGCAAAAGCAAACCCCGCCCTTAGCGTCTGCCAGGCGGGGCAAGGTTTAAAAGAAATGCTGGAACACCAGCCAGGATAATAAAAAGAGCATTTCCCCCCAGGCCGCGGCCGCGCCGTAGCAGATTTCATCCAAGGCCCCTACGGAACGCTGGCGGGCATGGGCGAACAAATAAATGCCCAGGAAGGAGATGAGCACGGCCAGGTACAGGACCGGGCGGCTCAGGGGCAGCAGGGCCGCCAGAGCCAGGCAGGAAGAGACAATAAAATCCCGGCGGCTGAAGCCCCGGTGCAGTTCCCCGGGGACAAAAGCGGGAAAAGCGTAAATGAGCCAGCTGGCCAGCCAGCGGGCGGTCAAAGGTGCGGCGATCAGGGCATATTGTTTCCGCTCCGGCTCCTGGATCAGGCTGTAATAAACCAAAAACAGGCCCAGCAGCCAGACCAGCCCCCACACCATACCGGCTTTGCCCGCATTGAAGCGCCGCTCCTTGGCCCGGATTTCCGCCTCATTGCTATCCAAAGGCTGATCCGGGTCTGGAAAGGCCCGCTCCTGTTCCAGAGCTTGTCCCTGCCAAGGGGTCAGGCCGTCGGCCACCCGGATCAGGTCCCGCAATAAAAAAGCCCCGCCCACCAGCAGGTTTACGCCCACCAGCAAGGCGGCCGCGCCGCTTCTGGGCATCACCACGGCCAGCCGGGCTGTCCAGAAGATCACCGCCCCGGCCAACAGGCCCAGGAGCGGTAAAAAGCGCATGGCCTTTGGCAAACGGCTCCTGTCCGCCAGAAACCGCTGGGGCAAAGGCAAATATGTCAGCTCATGGAGCAGCAAAAAGAAATCCTTCAGCATCCGCTCTGACCCCTTATCACCGCAGCAAACGTCCCTGCCCCGCCGGACGGCGCCGCGGCCGGGGTCAATCCCCCAGCCGTTCGCCAAGGGGCAAACGCTGCTTCAGCTCCCAAATTTGATGGGCGTAGGCAGTGACCTGCTTCCGGAGACGGGAATTTTCCCGCTGAAACCTTTCCAGCTCCGCCCGGAGGCACTGCTGGTTCTGCTCCAGCAGGCTCATCAAAATGCGGCGGCTCATCCTTAAGCCGGAAACGCTGTCCTCCAAACGCCTGATTTTCTCCTCGTAACGCAAAGCCTCTTCCAAACCCAAGCTATCCCCAGCCGCCATATAGCCGTACCTCCAACCTGATCTTGGAGATATTATATGCGTTCCCGGGGCTGTTAATCCGGTTTATATCTCGACAGGATTTCCAGCTGGCCCACGGTGGTGATACGGCAGCCGATTTCCCGGATCCCCGGCACATGGAAGTCCGAGCCCCCCATCATGGCAATGCGCAGGCCCCGGGCCAGCCGCCCGTATTTTTGCTCCGCCGCCTGATTATGCTCGGGATGGTATACCTCCATGCCGCCCACGCCTTCCCGCACCAAGAGGGGGATCAAAGGATCCGGCACGCCGGTGGCCGGGTGGGCGATCACCGCCACGCCGCCGGCCTCCTGGATCAGCCGCACCGCCTCGATGGGGGCCAGCTTTTCCCTGGGCACATAGGCGGGCAAGCCCCGGCCCAGCCACTTATTGAAGGCTTCCCGCAGGGTTTTCACATAGCCCGCTTCCACCATGGCTTGGGCAATATGGGGACGGCCCAAAGAGCCCCCGCCTGCCGCCGCCCGGATGGCGTCCATATCCAGGGGCATGGCTAAAAGCTTCAGCCGGCGGACGATCTCCGCCGCCCGGCCCTGCCGGGCCTGGGACAGCTGGCCCAGGCGCCGGGTAAAGGACAACTGCTCAGCGTCCAGCCAATAGCCCAGGATATGGACATCCCGGTCGCCCACTTCCGTGGAGAGCTCCACGCCGGGAATGAAAGCGATATCCAGTTCCGCGGCCATGGCGGCTGCCTCAGCCAGGCCGGCCACGGTATCATGGTCGGTGATGGACAGGCCCAGCAGGCCCCGTTTCTTCGCCATCGCCACCAGCTGGCCGGGGCTGAAGGCGCCGTCCGAAGCGCTGCTATGTATGTGCATATCAAAACCGGCCATGAACCGCTCCTCTCCGCCCCGGTCAGGCAGGCTGTTGCTGGGGAAGCACCTGCAGCAACAGCCTGCGCACGCTTTCACCCTGGATATTGATTAAATCCGCTTCCGGCATGCCCCTGGCCTTAAGCTGGCGGTAAACCTCCGGCAGCTGCTGTATCCCAGCCAGCTCCCGGGGCAGCTTACAGCCGTCAAAATCCCCGCCGATGGCCACATGGCTGCTGCCCAGCAGGCTGACGGCATATTCCACATGGCGGCAGAACTGGGCCAAACCGCCGCCCTGGCCCAGGAAATCGCTGACCATGGTGATGGCCACCACGCCGCCCTTTTCCGCCAGGGCCAGCATTTGCCCATCGCTGATGGCCCGGGGATAATCCGCGCAAAGGGAAGCGCAAACCGTATGGGAATCAATGAACGGGGCTGCGCTCAATTCCAGTAAATCCCCGAAGCTTTCATCATTCAGATGGGCGGCGTCCAACAGCAGACCTAAGCGGTTGCAGGCCGCCACCAGCCGCTGTCCTTCCGCGGTAATGCCGCCGGAGGCAAAAGCCCCGCCGGCATAGCGGTTGGCGAAATTCCAGGCCAGCCCCAAACAACGCAGGCCCTCCCGGTAGTATTCCCCCAGGAATTCGCTGTCCCGGCCCAGGGGCGCGGCCCCCTCCATGCCCAGGAGGATCAGGGGCTGCTTAGGTTCGGCCAGCTGCTCCCGGCAGAGCAGCAAGTCCAAGTCCGGCTGCCGGGACAAATCCTTTTTCAGCCGCTCCAGCACCAGGCGGAATTCCGGGGCCTCCCGGCGCTCGTACTTTTGCTCATGGATAAAGATGGCGAAAAAAGACAGATCCAGATAGGCCCGGAGCCACTCATAATCCAGATGGGCCTCAGGCAGCCGCGCCAGGCTTTCCCGCTCCCGGAGGAACAGCGCGGTATCGCAATGGCAATCAACCCGCATTTCCCCACCCCCCCTTTCAATCAGTTTTTCCCGCCGCCCCGGGTCTGCCAGGCTGTTGCTACAGGGCGGGCTGCCAAAAATTCAGCGGCCGGATCTCCTCAGCCCTGGCGTCCGGGCCGATTTCGATGATCGCGCCGTTGAACTGCAAATCCCCGGCCGCTGTGCGGAAATGCTCGCTGTAGCCGTTTAAGAAGCGCTGGACAATAATGTCTTTCTCCACCCCCAGCACCGAATCCCTGGGCCCGCACATGCCCACATCGGTCAGATAAGCCAGCCCCCGGGGCAAAATCCGGGCGTCGCTGGTCTGGATATGGGTATGGGTGCCCAGCAGGGCGCTGGCCCGGCCATCCGCGTACCAGCCCAGGGCCATTTTCTCGCTGGTGGCCTCGGCATGGAAATCCACCAGGGTCCGGCTGCCGGCGGGGATTTGCTTCAGGATCTGATCCAAGGCGGTAAAAGGGCAATCGCAGGGGTTCATAAACACCCGGCCCAGCAGGCTGACCACATAGATTTGGGCCCCGGCAGCATCAAAGCAGGCCCAGCCTCGGCCCGGCAAATGGGCCGGCAGATTGGCCGGCCTGAGCAGGCGGGGCTCGCTGTCGATATAGCGGAAGATCTCTTTATGATCCCAGGTGTGATTGCCCATGGTAAAGCAATCCACACCGCAGTCTGTCAATTCCTCAAAATGGCGGCGGGAGAGGCCGAAACCATTGGTCACATTCTCTCCATTGGCCACGGTAAAATCAATCCGCTCTTCCGCCAGCAATCGGGGCAGATGCTCCAGGACCATGCGGCGTCCGGGGGCGCCCACGATATCGCCGATAAAGAGTATGCGCATACCAATCTCCTTTGCCGGGGGGGAAAATACTGATTTAAGTTATAGTATATCATACTCAGCTGGAAAAATCATGTGAAAAAACGGAACCCGAGGGTTCCGTTTTTTACTGCGGGAACAGGGGATTTACTTCGCGTAATCCACCGCCCGGGTCTCGCGGATCACCACCACTTTGATTTGGCCCGGGTATTCCAGCTCAGCTTCGATGCGCTTGGAAATCTCCCTGGCCGTGCGGTTGGCCATCAAATCGTCGATTTTATTGGGCT
>DAIMZM010000110.1:0-6685 GCA_036733985.1 Bacillota bacterium | reverse complement strand
TGAGTGGGTCAACTTTCACCGGCGTTCTCGGTCAATTATATCCCGGCGGTGACAAAGAGGAAAGATGCCGCTACTGAACCAGATAGCAAGCGCTCTTGGGCGCAACGACGCGCATATCGATGGCAGAGCAATCGGTCCATACGCTGGACCGGGCCGGGATCGCGGGTTTCGGCGCAAATTTTTTTCACAGGATCCAGATAAATCGAGGAGATTATCTTGCTAAAAGCGATTATAAAATCACAACCGCCTATCTTGAGTTAAGGCGCTTCACCTGGGCTGATCTTAACGATATGCTGGAATTGCGGTCAGACTCCAAAAACAATCCCTTTGCCCCGGATGATTTGTGGCGAAGCGAACAGGACGCGGAGGATTTCTATCATTTTGCGGCCTTATTCTACGGCAACAATCCTGACCGGCCAGACTGGTTCCGCTATTTTTTCGCCATTAGAAAAATCGGCAAGGAAAAAGTCATCGGCTATTGCGGCATCGACGCGCCTGATTTTGACCGCCAGATGACAGAGATCTTTTACGGGCTGTTCATACCCCTTACTTCCGGGCGGCCAGATAAGCGGCGCGGCCGGTTTCATAAAGGTTCCGGCCCTGGCTGTCGATAACCACGGTAACGGGGAATTCTTCCACCACCAGCCGGTGGATGGCTTCCGCTCCTAAATCCGCAAAGGCGATGACCTCCGCCGCTTTGATCCGGGCGGCTAAAAGCGCGCCGGCGCCGCCGATAGCGGCAAAGTAGACGGCCTGATGTTCCCGCATGGCCTGAACCACCTCCGGGCCCCGGCGGCCCTTGCCGATCATGCCCCGCAGGCCCAGGGCCAGCAGGGCCGGGGTATAGGCGTCCATGCGGTAGCTGGTGGTGGGCCCGGCGCTGCCGATGGCCTGGCCGGGCTTGGCCGGGGTGGGGCCCACATAATAAATCACCGCGTCTTCCAGGGGCAGGGGCAGCGCTTCCCCTTGGGCCAGCAGCTCCAGGAGCCGCTTATGGGCGGCGTCCCTGGCGGTGTAGAGCACGCCGCTGAGATAGACGGTATCGCCGCTTTTCAGCATAGCGGCCTTTTCTTTGCTCAGGGGCAGGCTGATATGGTGTTCCATTATAACACCTCCGTCATATGGCGCGCCGCGTGGCAATTGACGTTCACCGCGCAAGGCAGCCCGGCAATATGGGTGGGCATGATCTCGATGGCCACGCTGATGGCGGTGGTGGCCCCGCCGAAGCCCTGGGGGCCAATGCCCAGGCCATTGATCTTTTCCAGGAGCAGGGCTTCCAGCCGGGCATAATAGGGATCCGGATTCGGGCTGCCCAAATCCCGCAGCAGCGCCCGCTTGGCCAGGAGGGCGGCTTTGTCAAAAGTGCCGCCAAGGCCCACGCCCAGCACCATGGGGGGGCAGGGATTGGGCCCGGCCGCTTCCGCCACGGCAAGGACGAAATCGATCACGCCCTGCTCCCCGTCGGAGGGCCGTAGCATCCTGATCTGGCTCATATTCTCGCTGCCAAAGCCTTTAGGCGCTACGGTGACCGTCACCTGCTCCCCGGGAACCAGCTGGGTATAGAGCATGGCCGGGGTATTGTCGCCGGTGTTCAGCCGCCGCAGGGGGTCTGCCACCGCGCTTTTACGCAGATAGCCCTCCCGGTAGCCCTGGCGCACCCCTTCATCCACAGCCTGGGCCAGGTCGCCTTCGATATGCACGTCCCGGCCGATATCCAAAAAGACGCAGGCCAAGCCGGTATCCTGGCAGATGGGCAGGGCATTCGCCTCGGCCAGCTGATAATTCTCGATGATTTTATCCAGCATGTCCCGGGCGGCAGGCCAGGGCTCCGCGGCCCGGCAAGCGCCCAGCCTTTCCCGCACATCCCGGGGCAGATCACAGTTGGCCCGGATGCAGAGCTCCTTGACAACGGGTATGAAGGCTTCGGC
Source organism: Bacillota bacterium (assembly GCA_036733985.1). Taxonomy (GTDB): domain Bacteria; phylum Bacillota; class Dehalobacteriia; order UBA4068; family UBA4068; genus DAIMZM01. The sequence continues at coordinate 4,757 of DAIMZM010000110.1, read as the reverse complement.
TTTCAAAATGCGCATAGGTTGTCGCCCCCCCAGCCATTAACAATATTGTTCAAATCATTGACCCGGTTCTCATCATGCTCGCCGATAATGCAGACCAGCAAATACTGGTTGGTGATCGGCTCCAGCAGCAGCTCCTTGGTGATGGTGATCTTCCGGATCTCCCCGGTGCTTTTCACATGCATGCGCGGGCCGCTGCAGGGGCGGACCACCTCGCCCAGGGCGATATGCTCCTCATCCCAGTAAGAAATGGGGATATCCCGGGCCACCAGCTCATTGGCGTCCCGTTCCAGGGCTTCCAGGTCGATCTCCGGCTTCTCGTCAAAGCGGAAAACAAAGCCGGGCCGCACATCGTCATGGCGGTAGGTATCCGGCACGCCCTGAAGATCCAGAAGATAGCTGCAAATCTCCTCAGCGGAATGGATCATCCGGCGAAAGGGCAGAGACGCGAAGACATGCCTGGCAATATCCCCCGGCTCCGGCCCGAACAGGCTGGGACGGGTGATGATCACTTCCTGGCCGATGCCGATCAGCAGATGGGCGTTCCGCTTCATCAGCGGATAGACCAGGTCGAAATGCTCCACCACCACCCGGCGGCCCAGGCTCACCGCCTCCTGGATGGCGGCGGCCAGCGCATACATCTGGGTGAAGGCGGCCTCGAAGCGGACGTCCACATGATAGGTATGGGGGGCGTAAAAGCCGCTTTCATCCTCCCCCACCTGGAGCAGGGGCAGGGGGCGGATATTCACCCCGTCGTCGCCATTGGTCAGTTCCAGGCCGGGGAACATGCCCTTGATGAACATGCTTTTGCCGCTGCCGCTTTCCCCCACCAGGCCGATGATCTTATCAAAAGGGCTCAGGTATTGCTGGGCCACCTGCATGCCCAAATCCGCCATGCGCAACAGGCCCCGGGGGGCGAAAAAGACGGAGTAAAGATGGCTTCGCTGCATTCGATCGGAATAGGGCATGGCAGCCTCCTTTTGCCACTGATCCAGGCTGTTCAGAAGCGACGTATGGCGCCGTTTATGAACAGCCTGGGCTTAAAGTTCAAATTCCAGATCCAGCAGGGGCGCGTGCTGCTGGGCGCCGTAAACATCGGTTTCGCCCAAATCGCCGCTGCAAAGGGGCCGGCGGATGGTGGCCTTGATGGCCTTGGCCGGCTTGAATTCCACAATTTTGATGATATGGGACTTGGGTATCTTGTACAAAGACGCGATCAAGTCTTCATTGATGGCTTTCGCGGCGCAGACCCGGTTGAAGCTGTCATAATCCTTAAAGATCAGATCCAGGGTCAGTTCATAGGGGCCGGCGTTTTTGCTGCGGATGATCTCGGTAATATCTGCCAGTTTCGTCTTCATGGCCAAAGCCTCCTCTTACAGATCCAAATAGTCGATGGGGAACAGGGCCGCGGGATCGGCGGTTTCCAGCAGATGGTAAACGCTGAAAACAAAGACCTGGCCGGCGTGGAAATCGCTGGGCGAATAGGGGAAGGCCAAATTACCCGCGGTGGCCCGGCGGCCCGCATAGCCGTAATGCAGCATGGTGCTGCGGGCAAAGGCGCAGACCGTATCCGCCTGCTGCTGGGTGGGAGCGGTGGCCTCGATGACGATGCCCAGCTCATGGCCTGGCTGGGGGTGGGGCTCCAAGGGGCCCATCACCCCGTCCCGGCCGTAAAGATTAAAGCGCAGGTGATAATCTTCCAGCTTGCCCCGGAAATTATCCGCCACCCGCTCTGCCACGCCGTTGATGATCCGGTCGATCTCGGCGATCATGATCGGGTCCCGGGCCCCGGCAATGGACACGGTGCGAAAGCCGATGCTCCTGGCCCCTTCCAGCTTCACCGTATTGGCCCCGGTGCGGATCAGCTTGCTGCCGCTGACCCGGACAATATCCGGAGTTTCCTGCTCAAAGCGGCAGTCATGCAAATCCAGGCAGCCGCCGGGGCCGGGCAGGAGATAGGGGTCGGTTTTTTCATAGAGGGTATGGGCGGCCACGGAAAGGGTGGTGCATTTCCGGGCCGGATTCAGGGGTTCCAGCCGGAAATAGTCTTCCCCGATATAGCCGAACATGCAGTCGCTGCCGCTGCCGGGGGTGGCGCAGATGGCCGCGCATTCCAGGATCTTGCCCAGATGCAGGGACAAGGCGGGATCATAGCCCCGCTTGATGGCCAAGGCGGCAAAGCAGACCGGATCATAGGCCCGGCCGGCCAGCACCACGCCGGGCTGCTGCTCAAAGGCGGCGAGAAAGGGCTCCACGCCCATTTGCGCCACAATATGGGTGGTGGCCGCCAGGTGTTCCTCCGTCAGTTCCGGAGCCGGCTCCAAAGGGGTGATGCGGCCCTGCCGCAGCTCTTCCCGGACAAAAGCCTGATCCAGCTCCGCGTGGATCACCGCCAGCTTGAAGTGGAGGCCCTGTTCTTTGGCGATTTCCTCGATGATCTCCCGGCACCAGTTCAAATGGGGCTCGGCGCCGCTGCCGCCGGCGGTGCCGATCACCACCGGGATGCGGTTTTCCACCCCGGCTTTGATCATGATCTCCAAATCCCGCTTTACCGCGCCCCGGTCGGTAAAGGAGACCCCCGCGCCCAAATAATAGGGGCCCGGATCCGTGCTGCCCGCGTCCACGGCGATCAGATGGGGTTTTCGCGCCATCCCCGCCGCAAAAGAGGCCTCCGGAAAACCATAGCCCAAAATGGCGGTGGCTGATAAAATCCTGAATTCTTCTTTGACGCCTGCTTTTGTCATACCGCTTTCCTTTCTGCTGTCAAGTCAGATTATTTGGCCAGGCTGTTCAGAAACAAGACCTAGCTGGCTTTTCCCTTCGGGAAAATCTCAGCTATGCACGTAGCTATAGCTCGCGATCAAAGATCGCGGCTCTAGCTCAGTCAGACTAGGCGCGGAAGGCTGACCGGGCGCGGGCGTATTAAAGCATACGCCGAGCACCGGGCGGACTTCCGCAACCCGGGGTCCCCGCAAAGACCGCTTTTGCCTTTGTGGGGGGGAGCGACGTCTGGCGCAGTTTATGGACGGCCTGGGGCCAGCGCTAAAATGCGCTGCATCTCATTGTAGACGATCATATAGCCCTCGTCCACGCCCATGCCCGGCTTGGCCAGGATCTGATCCGGCTGGGCGGCCATGGCCAAATGCACGCAGACCTGGGCGCTGCGGTCGGTTTCATTGCAGGTGCCCCCCTGGTAAGCGCCGATGCCTTGGGCCTTGCAGTAGAGCACCGCTTCCACGATATTGCCCACCCCGCCCAGGTCCGGGGTTTTGATCTGCAGCATATGGCCGGCTTTCTGATCGGCGAAGGCCTTGATGTCTTCCAGGGTATTGCACCATTCATCCGCCACGATCTCCACGGGGATACCTTGTTCATCCACCAGCTGGGTGAGGATGCGCAAGGCCTGGATCTGCTGCTCCCGCCCATCCGCGTCCAGGGGGCCTTCGACGCGCAGCCGGAAGGGGCTGGCCGCCTGGCTCAAGGCTTGCAGATAATCGGCCATGGCCTGGTAATTGTCATTGCCGAACAGCTGGCCGATGGTGCCGTAAACATCCAGATGCAGCACCGGATCATAGTCTTCCCTGAGCCTAAGCTGCAAAATCCGCTTGCGCAGCCACACCACGTAGTCCAGCAGCAGTTCGCCCTTGTCCCCCAGCTTGGTGCGGACATGGTTGATCAGGCCATGGGGCAGCACCGCCGCGCCCTTGATGATCATCTTATCCGCGTTGTCATAGCGGGCGTCGCCGCTTTGGGTAAAAATGGGGATGGGCGCTTTAGCCAAGCCGGTGTTGTATTCCTCGGCTATAACCTGGCACATCATTTTCCCCTGGGATTTGGCCACCGCGTCCAGAATGGCCTGGCTGACGCCGTAACGGATGGCGGTGTGCAGCCGCTTGCCCTCCAGGGTCATGGCTTCCAGCTCCGCGGCCATTTGCCGGAAGCTGCCGATCTCCTGCTCCACCAGACTGGGGAAGATCTGGCCTTCGATCAGGGGCATGAAGTCCCGGGCCAGGAACAAGGGGTCCCGGCCGCCGGCGCCGGAATACTGCACCGCGGCGCAATCCCCCCAGGCCACCTGGCCGTCTTCCAGCACCAGCAGCACGGAGATGGCTTCCCCGGCCTGCCGTACCGCGGTAAAGCCCGGCGTGGCCGGGTCGCCCAGATAAGCGCCGCCGTCGGCCTGGGCCCCTTGCTTAATGGCCCGCTGATCATCAAAGAAAAACCCTGTCCGGCCCGGTGCGCATACTGCTTTGACAATTTTCATTTTGCTCACTTCTTTATATGTTATTTAAAACATGATAAACCCTTATTTAGGCCTGCCCACCAAGCGCCCTTTGCTAATGGCGTAAACGTCGTCAATGACCATCTGGAAAGAGGCTTCCCGGCCTTCCGCCTTGGCCCGGAGGGCGATCTTATCCTGGTGGAAGGCTTTCAGGTCCGGGCTGAAGGGCAGATTGCCGAAATTGAAGAAGCGCACCGCCCCGTCGTCATCCCGGGCCGGCAGCATTTTGCCGGCGTTGAAGCGGCTGGGAGCGAAGGGGATGTCGAGTACGCCGGCCTGAAACGCGCGTACCGCGCCCCTGGCGATGTCGCCCTGGCCCAGCTCGAAGCACGCGTCCAGGATGCAGCGCGTCTCTTCGCAGATGATCTCGCGCTCCTCGGCCAGCCGACCGGTCTGGATCAGCTGGTCTTTGAGCATCGCGATCATCTGGCGCGTGCAGCGCAGCCCCTGGGCGTTGGCTTCCATGGTCGGGACACCG
>DAIMZM010000109.1:0-6823 GCA_036733985.1 Bacillota bacterium | reverse complement strand
GTGGCCGAACGGGTGATGGACAACAATGACCTGGAGCGGGAAAAGGGCATCACCATCATGGCGAAAAACACCGCGATTTTTTATCAGGACGTGAAGATCAATATCGTGGACACCCCCGGCCACGCGGATTTTTCCGGCGAGGTGGAGCGGGTGCTGAAAATGGTCAACGGCGTGCTGCTGCTGGTGGACGCTTTTGAAGGCCCCATGCCTCAGACCCGTTTTGTGCTGCAAAAGGCCCTGGAGCTGAACCACCAGGTGATCATCGTCATCAATAAAACCGACCGTCCCGACGCCCGTCCCCTGGACGCGGCCCTGGAAACCATCGAGCTTTTGGAAGAGCTGCATGCCGGGGCCAACCAGCTGGACGCGGCGATTATTTATTGCTCAGCCCGGGCCGGCACTGCCAGCCTGGATCCGGAACAGCCGGGCACGGATCTTCAGCCCCTGTTTGACGCCATCATTGATCAGATCCCGCCGCCTCTGGCCGACGAGACCCAGCCTCTGCAGCTGCTGGTCAGCTCAGTGGATTATAACGACTATGTGGGCCGCATCGGCATCGGCCGGGTAGACCGGGGCTTGGTGAAAGCGGGCCAGCAGGTGCTGGTGACCAATTACCATGATACCGGTACTGATTACCGGGGCAAGATCAACAATCTCTTTTCCATTGAAGGCCTGAAACGGGTGCCGGTGGAATTTGCCCCGGCCGGGGATATCGTCTGCTTTTCCGGAGTGGAAAGCATCAATATCGGCGACACCGTCTGCGATCCGGAGCACCCGGAACCCCTGCCCTTTGTCCAGGTAGGCGAACCCACGGTGGAAATGACCTTCTCCGTCAACGACAGCCCCTTTGCCGGCCGGGAGGGGGACTATGTGACCTCCCGCCAGCTCCGGGAACGGCTGTTCCGGGAGCTGCTGAAAGACGTCTCTTTGCGGGTTTTCGAAACCGACAGCACCGACAGCTTCCGGGTGCTGGGCCGGGGGGAAATGCATCTGGCCATCCTTATCGAAACCATGCGCCGGGAAGGCTATGAATTCGCCGTGTCCCCGCCCAAGGCCCTGATGAAAGAGATCGACGGCAAGCTCTGCGAGCCCATGGAAAGGCTGCATGTGGATGTGCCGGAAGAATACTTCCATCATGTGGCGGAAAAAATGGGCGAACGCAAGGGCCTGCTGCTGGATATGGCTCCCAGCGGCAAGCGGATCAAGGCCGAATACAGCATCCCTGCCCGGGGCCTGTTCGGCTACCGTAATGATTTCCTCACCGATACCCGGGGTGAAGGCATCATGGGCTCGGTATTCAGCGACTACCAGGAATATAAGGGCAAGATCAATAAACGGGAAAGCGGCTCCCTGGTGGCTTGGGAAGCCGGGGAAGCCGTGACCTACGGCCTGTATAACGCCCAGGAGCGGGGACAATTATTCATCAGCCCCGGCGCCAAAGTCTACGAGGGCATGATCGTGGGCGTCTCCCCCAAGAACGAGGACGTCTCGGTGAATGTCTGCAAAAAGAAGCAGGTTTCCAATATGCGGGCTTCCGGCTCGGACGAAGCCCTGCGCCTCTCCCCGCCCCGCATCCTCTCCCTGGAACAATGCCTGGAATTTATGGCCGACGACGAGCTGCTGGAAGTGACCCCGAAGAATCTGCGCTTGCGGAAAAAGGTGCTGAACCGCACCGAGCGGCTGCGTATCGCCTCCCGGGAAAAATAGGCCCAAGCGACATTAAAACGGAACAAGAACAAGAGCGGTATCCTAAAGCAAAGGATACCGCTCTTTTTACCGCCTGCCCCGGCTATTAGGAGGCAGCCCGGCCCTTATTCCGGGATGCTGGCGGCCAGCCGCCGGGCCGCCTCGGCAATCCGTTCCCTGGGCAAGCCGGAATAATTGATCAGCAGCACCCCCCGGTCCCCAGGGGAACCGGGGGCGTAGTATTGGGAAAGGCAGGCCACCCGCAGGCCCTGGGCGGCGGCATTGGCGATGATCGCTTCATCGCTCAAGCCGGTTTGCAACTGCAGCAGAAAATGCAGTCCCGCATGCTCCTCCCGGATCAAGGCCCGGGGGCTTAAGGAGCTTTCCCGGATGGCCCGGATCAGCATATCCCGGTTGGTTTTATAAAAGCCCCGCATGCGGTTAAGATGACGCTCAAAATCCCCCCGCGCCATAAAAGCAGACAGGGCATATTGCTCAAAATTCGGCACCGTGCAGGAATAGAAGCCCAGCTGTTCCCGGAAGCGCCCGGCCAGATGGGGCGGGAGTATCATATAGCCGATGCGGAAGGACGGGGCCAGGGTTTTGGTAAAGGTATTGATGTAGATGACGGCTTCATCCCTATCGATGCTTTGCAGGGTTTGCAAAGGCTTGCCCTGCATGCGGAATTCACAGTCATAATCGTCCTCAATGATGTAGCGGCCCGGCGCGGCCCGGGCCCAGTCCAGGATTTCCAGGCGCCGTTGGATCGGCATAACAATGCCGGTGGGGAAATGATGGGCCGGGGAAAGATGGGCCACGTCCGCGCCGCTCTGCCAAAGGCCTTGGCAGGACATGCCCTGGCTGTCGATATCCACATAGCAACAGCGGCTTTCCTGGCTTTCCAGGATGCGCGCCACCTTCTGATAACCCGGGTTTTCCAGAGCAAAAACCCGCCGCCGGCCAATGATCTGCAGCAGCAGGCCGTAGAGGTACTCGGCCCCGGCGCCGATCAGGATCTGCTCCGGATCCACCGTCATGCCGCGGAAATGGTAAAGATGACCGGCAATGGCTTGCCTGAGGATGGCCGCGCCCTGGGGCGGCGAAGGCATGAGCAAGGCCTGGTGATCATTGGCCAGGGTTTGCCGCATGGTCTTGGCCCAGAGGGCAAAGGGAAAATTCTCATAGCTGACCGAATTGCTTTTGAAATCCGCGAAAAAGGCCGGCGTTTCCTCCGCTGCCTGGGCCAAAGCCCAGAACTCCGGCTGGGCCGCTCCGGGAAAAACCGGCGGCCTGAGGGTCGCCACATAATAGCCCCGCTTCTCCACCGGCTGCAAATAGCCTTCCAGGATCAGCTGGGCATAGGCGTTTTCCACCGTAATCACACTGATCCCCAAATGCTGGGCCAGCATCCGCTTAGAGGGCAGCTTCTCCCCCACCGCCAGCCTGCCTTCAAGGATATCCTGGCGGATGCAGCGGTACAAATGTTCATAAAGGCTGCGCCCTCCCCGCAAATTAAGATCATAGGTCAGCATGGTTCCGCTCCTCATCTGGTCTTAAATAAAATAAAGAAAATGGTTATTTCAATATTATCATACCTGATTATAATAGAGGCTAGGAAATTTATCAACAGGAGGCTTTATTTATGGAAGAATGCAACTGCAAAAAAAATCAGGGTTTGGCGCAAATATTAAAGGGCGGCGTGATCATGGACGTGACCACAGCCGAACAGGCCCGCATCGCGGAGCGGGCCGGGGCTTCCGCGGTGATGGCCCTGGAACGCATACCGGCGGATATCCGTCTGGCCGGCGGCGTTTCCCGGATGAGCGACCCCAAGCTGATCAAAGGCATACAACAGGCGGTTTCCATTCCGGTGATGGCCAAATGCCGCATCGGCCATTTTGTGGAAGCGCAGATCCTGGAAGCCCTGAAGATCGATTATATCGATGAGAGCGAAGTGCTTTCCCCGGCGGATCAGGAAAATCATATTGACAAAAGCCAATTCAAAGCCCCCTTTGTCTGCGGCGCCCGGAACTTGGGCGAAGCCCTGCGCCGCATCGCCGAGGGCGCTTCCATGATCCGCACCAAGGGCGAAGCCGGCACCGGCGACGTAGTCCAGGCGGTTCAGCATATGCGCCGGATGAATCAGGAAATCGCCCGCATCGCTTCGCTGCGGCCGGACGAGCTGTTCCAGGCGGCCAAGGAATTGCAGGTCTCTTACGACCTGTTGCTGTATGTGCATGAACATCGCTGCCTGCCGGTGCTGAATTTCGCCGCCGGCGGCGTGGCCACCCCGGCCGACGCGGCGCTGATGATGCAGTTGGGTGCGGAGGGCGTGTTTGTGGGCTCAGGCATCTTCAAATCCGGCAACCCGGCCAAGCGGGCGGAAGCCATTGTCAAGGCTGTGGCCCATTATCAGGACGCCGGCCTGCTGGCCGCCCTTTCCGAGGATTTGGGCGAAGCCATGGTGGGTATCAATGAACAGGAAATCCAGCTGCTGATGGCGGAAAGAGGGCAATAGGCTGAGGCCTAAGGTTGCCTCCCCCGCCTTGTTTGAAGAAGAAAATCAGCGTCCCCCTTCTGGCCAGGCACCGGAAAGCCGCGGCTGCATAAACTATAGCATCGACTTTATGATATGAGGTACTTATGCGTCCAGCTTTTATCGCCTATCTGCATAACAGCATCTTCCCGCCCCTGCTTAGCCCGGAGGAGGAAGCCGAGTGCCTGGCCCGCCTGGCTAAAGACGACGAGGAAGCCCGCAATAAGCTCATCGAACATAATCTGCGTCTGGTTGCTCATATCTGCAAAAACGGCTGAAGCGGAAGGATGATTTTTCCCGGGCCAAGGCTGCCTCATAGGCTACGCCGGATTTCAGGTGTATCCGCAAATGAACCTCTTCCCGGCTGCTGTCCTTTTTCACTACCGCCCGTTCCAGGATGGCCGCCGCCAGCTCTGAGTCGACGCCCTTGGCGAAGTCCAGCTCCTGGCCAAGGGCAGCCTTAATCCGGGCCGTATTGCCGGCGGCGGCTTTCTCCTGCTCCTGGCGGACGGCGGACAGCTTTTGTTCCGCCAGGGCGATCTGCCCGTTGAAGCACTCGTTCCGGCTCTTGAACTCGCCGACGCTGACAGCCCCCGCTATGCTGAGCTCCAGCAGCCGGTCTTTTTTGGCACGGATCTGGGTGATCTCCGTCCCGATCCGCGCCAGGTCCCGGCCGTAGTCATGGCCGCCGGGCACGGCCTGGATCAAGCCCACCAGGGCGTTGATGATAACCTGCTTATCCTGGATCAGCTCCTTGAAGATCCGGGCCATGACCGCGTCCAGCTCCGCGGTACGCAGATTAGGCGCGCCACAGCCGGCCCGGCCCCGCTGGCGGTAGACCCGGCATTCCCAGATCTCCTTGGTCTCCCGCTTCCCTGCCAGCAGCCGCCGGTGGAAGCTGGCGTCATGGGCCTCGCAGATGATCTTGCCGCTATAGGGGTAACGGTTATGGAATTCGGCGGCGCTTTGCTGGGACAGCAGCCGGGCGCTCCTGGCTTTATAGAGGGCATTGGCCCGGTCCCAAAGCACCTCCGGCACGATGGCGGGAATGGCCGGATCCGGGTAAGTCACCCATTCGCTTTCATCCAGCACCACTTTCTTTTTGCTGCGGTAGTCGGCGGACTGGGTTTTATTCCCGCAGTACCAGCCTTTATATTTCGGATTAAGGAGGATGTTCCGGATGGTGGGCACATTGAAGGCATTGCCTTTGCGGCTGGTATAGCCCCTATCGCTGAGCTGCCGGGAAATCCGGCGGATGCCCAGGCCCTGGTTGGCGTAAAGGGTGAAGATCAGCCGTACCACTTCCGCTTCCGCCTCGTTGACGGTGAGGACGCAATCCTTCTTATCATAGCCCCAGAGGCTGCTGTTGCCCAGCACATGGCCGTTTCTGATGGCCTGGCGGAAGCCGAACTTCAGCCGTTCCGAGAGCTTCCGCATTTCGTCCTGGGCCACGCCGGCCATGACCACCAGGCGGAATTCGCTGTCCGGATCCAGGGTATTGATATTGTCGTTCTGGAACAGCACCCCCACGTCATGTTCCAGCAGTTCCTGGGTATATTTGATGCTGTCCAGGGTGGAACGGGAGAAGCGGGATATTTCTTTCGTGATGATGAAGTCGAAACGCCCGGCTTTGGCGTCGCTGATCATCCGCTTGAAACTATCCCGCTTCCTGGTACTTGTTCCTGACAACCCCTCGTCAATATAACCGTCCACAAAGCGCCAGTTGGGCTTGGCCTGGATCAGTTCCGTATAATACTGCACCTGATTTTCCAGGCTGTTCAGCTGCTCCTCTTTATCCGTGGACACCCGGGCGTAAAACGTGACCCTAAGCGGCAGGTCAAAGAGGGAGCGGCCCTGGCGCAGCTCAGCCCGGATCTTGCGCACATCCATCCGCTTGCCCCTCCTCTGCCCGGCCCTGGGTATCCTGAAACAGCCGGGGCAGATCCCCGGCAGCGGCCAGGGCGTCCCGGACCGCCTCATAAGTCCGCTCCGGAATCAGCCCCTGCTGAAAAATCCGGCCCAGCAGCACGGCCAGCAATTCTTGCTCAGCGCTTGCCATGATCCATCACCTCGTTTCAGGATATGAGCGCTGTCAATCATAAATGCCGGCCGGACAAGTCCGGCCGGCACTGCCGCCTGGCTGATCGGCAAATATATGCAGGCATTTTAACGGCCGGGGATCCCTTTAAGCCGCCTCCTCCGCCGGGGCTGTGTCCAGCTTTTTATTGGTCATGATCTTCAGCAGTTTATAAGCGGTGGCCGCGGTCGGCACGCCAAAGAGCATGCCCACAATGCCGGCCAGCCCGCCGCCGATCATCACAGCGGCAAAGACCCAAATGCCGGGCAAGCCGATGGAAGCACCCACCACCTTGGGATAAATCAAATTGCCCTCCAGCTGCTGCAAAACAATGATGAAAATGACAAAAAGCAGCGCTTTGATGGGATCGATGGGAAAAATCAGCAGCAAGCCCACTGCCGCGCCTAAATAAGCGCCGAAGATGGGGATCAGGGAGGTTACGCCGATAAAGATGCCCACCGGCGTGGCATAGGGGAAGCCCAACAGGCCCATACCCAGCATACAGAGGACGCCCAAAATAATCG
>DAIMZM010000108.1:0-6849 GCA_036733985.1 Bacillota bacterium | reverse complement strand
GGATAACGGCCAGTTCCAGCAGGCCTTTCAGGCAGCCGTCCTCCATTAAAGCGCCATGCCCGGCCGGCAGGGCGACGTGGATTTCCCGCTGCCACAGGGGTTTGCCCAAAAACAGCCGCTTCCGGGAAACCAGGGCAGCGGGCTTCCGGGAGAGATCCAGGGCAATGGGCATGGCCTTGGCCAAGGCCCGGGGCAGGTCGGTAAAGGCGGCCACATTGGTCAAATGCTTGCCGGTATACCAATCCCCCTGCTTATCAATGTAAATGGGTATAGCGTCGTATTTTTCCCTGGGCAGCGCGGCCAGGATTTGCTGGGCAGTAAGGATGGAAACCTCATGCTCCACGCTCCTGCCGCCAAACAGCACCGCCACGGTTCGCTTATCCTTATTCGTCACTGGTCTTAACCTCCCCGTTTTCCGTATCATTGTCTTCCGGGCCAGGCAAAGCCCCGGCCCCGTCCTCTGCCGCTTCCTGCCAGCTGTCAACGCTGATCAGCACCGCATCCCCCTCCCGGACAAAATCCCTGAACAGCAAAGCGGCCATGGCCTGATCTTCCGCCAGGAACAGCTTTTCCATGGGGAAGCCGGCCCGGATCGCCCCTTCCCGCAAGGCCATGCTACGTTCCGCGTCCACCAGGATGATCAGCTGGCAAGCGCCGGCGATGCGCTGGCCCAGGGCCGGTAAATCTACCTCCCCGGCCCGGTCAGGGCTGGGGCCCGCGGCCACGATAACCCGGCGCTGGCAAGCAAACAGGGACAGGGCGTCCAGGGCATAGGGCAGCCGCTGGAGACGGCCGGGCGCGCCGTCGTGGATCAGCGTATAGCCCCCGGCCGGACTCAGCTGCAAATGTCCCGGCTCCGGCCGCAAAATATCCAGCTGGGATAAAAGCCGGGGCACGCTGCCGCCCAGGTAACGGCAGACCGCCGCCGCCATCAGTACGGCGACCACATGCTGCTGGCCCAGGAGCGGGGAGCGGAGAGCCCAGGATTCCCCATCCAGATGCAGGGTGAAGGAACTGCCGGTACCGTCCAGATGCAAATCCCCGGCCCGGATCTGATTATGCAGGGCAAAGCCGCAGCTCACCACTGGGCAGGCGCAAGCTTCAATCAAGGGTTTCAGGGCAGCGTCGTCTCCGTTCACCACCACCAGGCTGTCCTGGGCCATGGCGGCCAAACAATCCGCCACCGGCCTGCCGAATTCCTGTTCCCCAGGGCTGAGCTCCGGGATGGCGGCAGCGCTGCATAAAACAGCTACCCGGGGCGGAGCCAGGCTGCCGGCAGGGCCTAAATCGCATAACAAAGCCCCGTCCGCTGCGGGCAAACCCAAACGGAGAAAACGCCCGACGGAACGGGGGGTGGCCCGGCCCTGGGCGTCGCACCAGACCTGGCGTTCCCCGCTTAAGAGCTCGGCCATGACCCGGGTGGCCAAATGCCCGCCGGGGTAATCGGCCAAGCCCACCAGGGTCCAGCCTGTCATCAAACGCTGCCAATCCCGGGCAGCCCGCCTTCTCAGCAAAGCCGCCCCTTGCTCCACCGGCGTCAGCAGCCAATAGGCCAGCACCAGCAGGCAGGGGGTGAGCAAAACCAGCAGCAGGCAGAGGAGCAAGGCCAGAAGCCAGGAACCGGCCCGGAAAGCCAAGGCCGTGGCCAGCAGGGACAAGCCCAGCGTCAGCAGGCAGATCAGGATCAGCAAACGGTAAGCCCGGCCTTTATGCCGGGCCGGCAAACGCCGCTCCCGGCAGGGCGGCAGCCAGAGCCACCATTCTTTGATCCAAACCTGGTTCAGCCAGGACAGATAAGAGCCCATGGCATAGTCCAAGCGGCAAAGCTGCAGCACCTGCCGCCAGCCGGGACCGGCCGCCACATAAAAAGCCAGAATCAGGCCTGTCAGGGCAGCCGCCAGTTCCCGGATCAATTGGGGCCCGGTCATGCCGGGATTCCCCCTGGGCCGCTATGGCAAAGGAAATACCGGGCAATGGCCAGAAAACGGGAAGGCGCCTCGGCAAAAGGCGCATGGCCGCAATTTTCCAGCAGCACCAGGCCGGAATTGGCCAGGGCCTCCTGGAGTTGCCAGGCCTGGGCCGCCGGGGCGGCCTGATCCTGTTCGCCCCAAATCAGCAGGGTCTCGGCGGCAATCTTGGGCAAAAGCGGCAGCAGGTCCGGCGCGCCGGTCTTGGCCAGGATCTCCTTTTCCAGCCCGCCCACAGCGGCATAGTGCCGCTCCGGCCGGCTGTCGGGGAAGGCCCCGTCTAAGTAAAGCGGCCCGGGCTTTCGCCCTCCGGCCTTAGCGGCCGGCGGATAAACCCTTGGCCCCGGAGAGACGCCGGTCAGCAGCAAACGCCCGGCTTTGCCCCGGGAAGCCAGCACCAGGGCCAGGCGTCCCCCCAGGCCATGGCCGATGATCAGGGACTTTGGCCCGCAGGTTTCCGCCATGAAAACTTCCAGGAAATCCGCGTATTCTTCCAGGCCAAAGGCAAAGGGCGGGGGGTCGCTCTCCCCTGCGCCAGGCAGATCCAGGCTGACGGCGCGGGCATAAGGGGCCAGGCCCCGGCGCAAGGGTTCCAGGGAGCTGGAATCCGCGCCCCAGGCATGGAGCAGCAGCACGGTGGGGCCGCTGCCGGAAGCGGTATAGGCGGTCCGTATGTCGTTCAGGATAATATCCATATCTTGGTCCTTTAAGGAATTTAATTTGTTTATACCATATTATTATTTAAATAGCAATGACTTTTTGCAGCGGATATAAAAAGAGCGGCTAAGCCGCTCCTCTCATCTGCCACTGTTTTGACCCACCACGAATAGTTGGGGCAAGCGGTCGATCATCGTCTTCTCCGGCCTCCTGCGGGCATAGGGGCCGGGCATCCGGCCAGGCTCCTTGGTGGTCGGCACAATGCTCAAATCCTCGCCGCAGCAGGGGCAAATCCAGATCTGATTACCTGAGGCGGAATAGGAGCTTTGACGGCAACGGGGGCAGGATTTAAAAGGCATAGGCAGCACCGCTTTTTAATTGATCTTGGGTTTATCATAACAAATCGGTCTGCCAGATGTTGCCGCAAGGTGTCGGGCAGGCCGGTTTATTTTCTGCCCCCAGCCGCCAGGATCCCCAAAGACTTGCCCCGGTTATGCCAAAGCCCCGGCCTGGCCTTTTCCAGGCTTTCGCTGTACGGAGCGGGAGCCGCCCAAAGGGCGGCTCCCGGATCAATCAGCTTATTTATTGGTTTTCCGCGGCGTTTTTGGGCGGATAGGCCCGGTTCGGCGGGTTTCGGCGGTTTAATAAGGTTCCCCGCACAGCCAGCCGGCCACATAGCCTTCCACGCCATTGGTCAGGCGCACGCTATACCAGGTGCCGTCGCTGGCCCGGGTGGAGCCCAGATAAGTCAGCACCGTACCGGAAGCCACCGTACCCACGATCTCCGCGCTGGTAGAGGCGGAAGAACGCACGTTCACGCTGTCGCTGGTCACCTTGACCTTGGTGGCCTCGCTGTCATTGCCGTTGGGAACGCCTTCGCCCTCATTGCCTTCGCCATTATTGCCGGAACCGCTCTCGCTCAGGCCCGCGGCCTCCACCAAGGCTTTCAGCGTATCGATCTCGGTCTGCAGCTCGCTGGTTTTCAGGCCCACCAGCTTATCCACATAGCTTTGGGAAGCCGCCGGGTCAGCCTCGGAGCCGGGATAACTGCCCGCGGCCTTCACCACCTGGCCGATGACAAAGCCCAAACCCGTAAACACCAAAGCCGCTATGATTAAAATTATAACGCCACCCTTGCTCATTGTCCGCTCTCCTTTTTGATCCGTTAGTGATATGATTCTCGTTTCGCGCCGGAAATCCTATGCAACGCTTTGATGATCTTCTTTCTTTTTCCTGAAAAACACCAGCCGCTTGCCCCTGAGCACCCCCAGGCAGTCCGCGCCTAAAAAGGTCAGCAGGGTCACGGCGATCAGCACCATCATGGCCTCGGCCCTGGCCAGCACTGCCATGAGCACGGCCGCCAGCCCCATTACCAGGGAGACCGCGTAAATGGTCAGCACGGTTTGCCGGTGGGAAAGCCCTAAGGACAGCAGGGTCTGATGCAAATGCATTTTATCCGCTTCGAAAATCGGCCTTTTCAGCAGCATCCTGCGGATGATGGCAAAAAAGGTATCGAATACCGGTATACCTAAAATGATAAAGGGGATGAACACCGAAACCACCGTGGCCCCCTTGGACAGGCCCATCAGCGCCAAAGCCCCCAAAATAAAGCCTAAAAACAGCGCGCCGCAATCCCCCATAAATGTCTTGGCCTGGTGGAAATTCCAGGGCAGGAAGCCCAAAGCGGCGGCGGCCAGCACCCCGGCCAAGGCGGCGGCGGTCCATTCCCCCTGGGACAGGCAGACAATGGCGGTGCTCACGGCGGCAATGGCCGAAACGCCGGAAGCCAGGCCGTCCAGGCCGTCGATCAAGTTCACCGCATTGCTGATGCCTACCAGCCACAGCACGGTGATGGGGACGCCCAGCACGCCTAAGGACAGCATATCCCCGGTAAAAGGATTGGTGATGAAGCGCACCGTGTAGCCGGCTTCCACCAGCACCAGGGCGGCGATGACCTGGCCTAAGAGCTTCAGCTTGGGGGAGATATCCTTCATATCGTCCACCAGGCCGGTGAGCATCACCAGGGTGCCGGCGATCAGCAGCGCCGCCACCTGGCGGGTATAGACCACCAAAGCCAAAGCGCCCAGCACAAAGCCGGCGTAGATCGCCAAGCCGCCCAAACGGGGGGTGGGGTTGGCATGAACCTTGCGCTGGTTGGGCATATCCACGATATTGAATTTCCGCGCCAGCCCGATCGCCGCCGGGGTCAGCCCCAGAGCGGCCAGAAAGGCCACGCTAATGCCAAGCCAAGTCAACAAAGCTTTTCTCCTTTTGCACACCCCGGCCTCCGGGGAAACGGGGTTTTTATTTCAATCAAGAGCAAGCTGTTCCCAAGCCATAGATACGCACTTTATCTTATATATTTTCGCACCATTATATGTCATTTGTCAATGATTTTCTGTCTTTTTCATATTTATTTCATTTTTCCCCATGGCGGAAGGCGGCGCCGATTTCCTTTAAGGACTGGGATTTCAGCAGCCAGAGGGCGGCAAAATAGACAGCCGCAGCCAGGGCGATCACCCCCAGCAGCGTCAGGGCCAGCAGTGCCTTGCCCTGATCCAGGATGACAAAATCCTTCAGCAGCCAGAGCAAAACCGTCAGCAGCGCCGACGACAGCACCATCACTTTCACTTCCCGTTCATAAACAGCTTCGCTGAGAATGATCCGGCGGCGGAGCCCGTACCAGAGCAGGCCCGCATTCACCGCCGCCGCGGCGGAATTGGCAAAGCCCAGGCCGGCGGCATCGCCAAACCAACGCAGGCAGAGAAAGCTCATCAGCACATTCATGACAATGGAAACAGCCCCGGTGACCAGGGGCGTTTTCACATCTCCCAGGGCATAATAAACCCGGATCAGCAGCATGCTGACGCCCAGGAACAGTACGCAGGCGGACATCATGGTCAGGGCCTGGCCGGTTTCCAGGGTGGCGGCGGGAGTGAACTGCCCGCCCTCGAACAACAGCCGGATAATCGGCTGGCTCAGCAGGCCCAGGCCCAGGCTGGCCGGAAGGGTGATCAGGCAAATCATGGCCAGGTTTTTCCGCACCGCCAGGGCCAGGGCGGCCTGGTCCACCTGGCCGGCTTTTTCCGCCAGCAGGGGGAAAGAGGCGGTGATGATGGCCGCCACGAACACCCCCAAGGGCAGGTTCATTACTTTGCCGGCATAATTCAGCACCGCGATGCTCCCTTCCGGCAAAGCCGAGGCGAAGATGCGGTTGATGATGGTATAGATCTGGGTCACCGCCAGCCCCAGGACAATGGGGAGGATATCCAGCAGCACCCGCTTGATCTCCGGATTAGCCAAATCCCAGGCAAAGCTGTACTTGAAGCCGGTGCGGGGCAGATCCGCCAGGGTCAGCAGGAAAAAGCCCACAAAACCGATGAGGGTGCCCCAGGCCACCAGGCTGATATTACCTTTGGCCAGCCAGGCCGCGGCAATGATCACGGCCAGGCTGGTAACGCCGGGGGCCAGGGCCGCGGCGGTGAAGCGGTAACGGCTGTTGAGGATGCCGGAAATCACCATGCCTACGGACATGAACACCACCGAAGGGAAAATGATCCGGGTCAGGCTGACGGCCAGGCCGGCGGTGGCCGGCGGCAACTCCGGCGCGGTCAGCCAAACCAGCAGCCGGGCGGCCAGCACCCCGGCCAGGGACAGCAGCAGCATCAGCGCGGCGGACACATTGATCAGGGTGCTGCCCAGGCGGCAAGCCTGGCTATTGTCCCCTTCCTGCCGCCAGCAGCGGGAGAGCAGGGGCAGCACCGCGGAGACAAAGGCATAGCCCAGCACGGTCTGGAAAAAGTAAGGCAGCGTATAAGCCACCTGATAAGCGTCGGCCAGGGCGGAAGCGCCGAAGGAACCGGCCATCACCATTTCCCGGACAAAGCCCAGCAGCTTGACAAAGCTGTTGATCAGCAGCAGGGAGCCTGCTGCCCGGATAATATTCTTACCCATCGCAAGACCTTTGGGCCAACCGCCCGCTTTCTTTTTATCTCGGAATCCCCGGATTCCTCAGCCGGCAGCTTATTGATCAGGAGCGCTGCTGCTGAAATTATTGATCACCAGGTCAGCCGGGGGTAATACCTGCTGCTCCGTAACGGTATTGACGGCGCTATTCTTATTCTCCACCGTATATTGGTCGCCCAGGCTGTCGGCGAATTCCGCCTGCAGGGGGAGGCCGTATTTGCTGCCCACCCAGAGCTTATGGCCTTCCGGCGTTTCCAGG
>DAIMZM010000107.1:0-7152 GCA_036733985.1 Bacillota bacterium | reverse complement strand
TCCAGGGCTTCCATGGCCATGCCGCCGGTCAGGGCGCCGTCGCCAATCACGGCCACGATATGCTCCCGGCCCCCGGCCGCGTCCCGGGCCGCCGCCATGCCCAAGGAGAGGGAGATGGAATTGCTGCTGTGGCCGGTGGTGAAGCAGTCGTAGGCGCTCTCTTCCCGGCGGCAAAAGCCGGAGAGGCCGCCGGGCCGGCGCAGGGTGGCGAATTGCTCCCGCCGTCCGGTGAGCAGCTTATGGGCATAGCATTGATGCCCCACGTCCCAGACCAGCTTGTCACATGGGGTAGCGAAAACATAATGCAGGGCCAGCGTCAGCTCCACCACCCCCAGGTTGGAGGCCAGATGCCCGCCGTTGGCCGCCGTTACCGAGAGGATGCGTTCCCTGAGCTCCTGAGCCAGTTGGGGCAGATCCCCCTCCGGCAGCCGGCGTAAATCCTCAGGGCCGCTGATTTGATCTAATAAAGGTTGTGTGCCCAAATCGCACCTCTTGATTGTTATTTGAAGCTTTAAAACCGTTCTTCTTTTGTTAAAGAAGAACCAAGAAAACGTTGAACATCGGCTGGATTCTACGCTTCGCTGACAGGTAGCTTTGAATATATTTGAAGTTCTTTTGTTTCTTTTCTTTCAAGAAAAGAAAGGTTTTGACTTTTAAAAAGAAAAATTTTAGCCTGCTGTCAGTAAGTTTGCTTTATCCTATCATATGCGCTGATAAAAGGCAAGGTCAGCACAGGAAGTCCTCGATCAGGGCCACCCGGCCCTCGTCCAGGCGCACTTCCGCCACCAGCAGGGCGCTTGCCGTCTCCCGGCCTTGCTCGGCAAACCAGAGGGCGGCCATCCTGGCGATCCGCTGCCGCTTGGCCGGGCCCACGCTGCTGTGGGGCGGAGCATAGGCGCTGCTTTGCTTCGTTTTCACTTCCACAAAATAAGTGACGCCGCCTTTTTCGGCAATAAGATCGATTTCCCCGTAGCGGCGGCGGAAATTCCGGGCCAGAATTTGGTAGCCGGATCGGCCCAGGTATTGGGCGGCCAAATCCTCGCCTAAGCGGCCCAGGTTTTGCTTCGCTTTCCCCGGAACTGCCATAGCCTAGTACCGGAAGCTCCGGCGGTGGATGGGGCAAGGCCCCAAGCGCCCCAGGGCTTCTTTATGCTGCCGGGTGCCGTAGCCCTTATGCTGGGCAAAGCCATAGCCGGGGTAGGCCAGCTCAAAGCCGGCCATCAGCCGGTCCCGGTGGGTTTTCGCCAGCACGCTGGCGGCGGCAATGGAGACGCTTAAAGTATCCCCTTTAATAATAGAGCGCTGGGGTAAATTTATGTCAATGGCGGTGGCGTCGGTCAGCAGATATTGGGGCGTGATCAGCAGCTGTGCCACAGCCTGGGCCATGGCCAGCCGGGCAGCCTGCAGGATATTGATGCGGTCAATGGTTGCCGCGTCCACGTCGGCGACGGCCCAGGCCAAAGCCTCGGCCTTAATCCGTTCTTCCAGGGCGTCCCGCTGCCTGGCGGTGAGTTGTTTGGAATCGTTCAGGCCGGGAAGATAGGTTTCTTCCGCCAGAATCACCGCGGCCGCGGTCACCGGCCCGGCCAAAGGGCCCCGGCCCGCCTCGTCAATACCGGCGATCAGCAGGATGCCTTCCCGGTAGAGGGCCTGCTCATAGTGGATCATGTTTTGCCAGCGTTCCGCTGCTGTGATCATGGCCTTATCACTCCGCTTCAGGCTTGGACGTTGGGGGCGGCCCTGCCGGTTCCGCCAAATCCCCCGGCTTTTCCAGGGTCAGGCGGCCGATGCGGCCGGCCCGGAATTCTTGCAGCAGCAGCGGGGCCGCGTCCTCGTCCCGGGGCTTGCCGCCCGGGCCCAGCAGGCCCCGGCTCTTGGCGATATCCAGGAGGATTTGTTCCCCTGCCGCAGGCAATGCCTGTAACTTATAGCGTTCCGCCAGGGCTTGGGGGGCGATTTTAGCCAGCAGTTCCGCCAGCTGGCAGGAGACTTGGTAAACGGGAAACACATTGTCGCTGATGGAACCGCAGACCGCCAGCTTGAACGCCACATCGTCCCTGGCGAAGCGGGGCCAGAGCAGCCCCGGGGTATCCAGCAGCTCAATGCCGGCGCTGGTGCGCACCCATTGCCGCCCCCGGGTCACCCCGGGCTTGTTGCCGGTTTTGGCGGCGGCGGCGGGGCAGAGGGCGTTGATCACCGTGCTTTTGCCGCAATTGGGGATGCCCAGCACCATGGCGCGGACGGGCCGGGGCAGCCGGCCCCGGGCCTTCAGCTTCTCCAGCAGGGGCTGGGCAGCCAGCTTGATGGCTTCGTCCAGAGCCCGGAGCCCCTTTTTCTGGGCGGCGTTCACCGCCGCCGGGATATAGCCTTCCCGGCGGTAATGATCCAGCCAGGCTTGGGTGAGCCGGGGATCGGCCAGATCCGCTTTGTTCAGCAGCAGCAGATGGCATTTGCGCCGGGTATAGGGGGCCAGATCCGGGTTGCGGGAAGCGCCGGGGATCCGGGCGTCCGCCACCTCGATGATCATATCCACCAAGGCCAAATCCGCTTCGATATGCCGTTTGCTTTTGGCCATATGGCCGGGATACCACTGGATCATGGGAACTCCTTTTGCCGCTTTTGGCCTAATAAATAGAGCCGTCCTCTTTGAGGCGGCTCTATTATATCATATTCCGGGCCGATGCACAAATGCCTAGCTTTTGCCCTGGCTGGCCCGGTATTGGGTGACGATGGCCTCCGCCGCTTCTTCCACGTTCAGCCGGCCGCTGTCGATGACAAAGTCTGTCAGCTGGGCGTATTGGCTTTCCCGCTCCGCCATGATGGCGGCGATCCCTTCCGCCGTGGGTTTGCCCCCCACCAGCAGGCGGTCGTTTTTCCGGCTGATGCGGCTTTTGATGATTTCCGGGTCCGCGGTCAGCAGCACGAACCAGCCCCGCTCCAGCAGCAGGCCCAGGTTTTCCCGGGCCGGCAGCAGGCTGCCGCCGCAGGCAATGACCATCCGTTCCCGCCGGGCCAGTTTTTGGATGACCAGCCTTTCTTCGGAGCGGAAGCGGATCTCCCCGTGCTTGCGGAAGAGCTGGGGCAGGGTCAGGCCGGTGACCTGGGTGATCTCATCGTCCGTATCCGCGAAATCAAAATTAAGCAGCCGGGCCGCCTGCCTGCCGATCACGGTTTTGCCGCTGCCCATAAAGCCGATCAGAACAATATTACATTTCTCCGCAGCCGTCATTTATGTTCCCTCCGCCCTTGCCCTTTTGTGGTTTTTCCTGTCCGGATATTCTATTCGAAAAACGCCGCGGCCATCCCTGCTGTTTGGCCTTATAAATTACCGACAAATCGCGCCCCGGTTCGGGCAGGTATAGACTGTATAAATATTTGCGGCCAGGGCTTGCATTGTTTGTATGAATTTGTATAATATACAGTAGAGGCTTAGGGTGAAAAATATGAAAATCGTTTTGATTTATAATGCCAAAAGCGGCAAAAGCTATGATTTGCTTCAGGAAGCGGCGGCCTATCTGATCCGCCGGGGCGCGGAAATCGCGGATTATCAGGGCCGGCCCGGCTTTTCTTTAGATGAATTGCATGCCTATGATTTCAGCAACTGCGACGCGGCCATCTGCTTTGGCGGCGACGGCACCATGCTGGCTTCCGCCAGGGCTGCGGCGCCGGCAGGCGTACCCCTGTTCGGCGTGAACCTGGGCCAGGTGGGCTTTTTGACCTCCACGGAGCAGGGGGATCTGCCGGCCGCCATCGATAGGCTGCTCTCAGGGGATTACCGCATCAAGGATTGCCTGATGGTAGGCTGCCGGCTGCTGCGGCAAGACCGGGTGGTCGGGGAATGCCTGGCTTTCAATGATATCGTGGTTTCCGGGAATCATTATACCCGGGCGGTGAAAATGGATCTGCACATCGCCGGGCAGCTGGTGCATTCTTATAGCGCGGACGGCGTCATCGTTGCCACCCCCACCGGTTCCACCGGTTATTCCCTGTCCGCCGGCGGCCCGATTTTAATGGAAGGCCTGGACTTGCTGCTGATCACCCCGGTTTGCCCCCATTCCTTTTTCAACCGGCCCATCGTGACCCGGTCTAAAGACCGGGTGGAGGTGGTTTATCAGAGCGCCGCCGGCGCGGCCTGCGTCACCGCGGACGGGCAATACCGCTTTTCCCTGGAGCCGGCAGACCGGGTCGTCATCGAGGCCGCGGATTTTAAAGCCCGCTTGCTCAGCTTTGGCGAAAAAAACATGGTTCAGCATATTAAAAACAAATTATTTTTATAAACCCATCCGATAAACAAGGCAGGAGGATTTTCTATGAAGAACCGCAGGCATAAAATGATCCGCGAGATCGTCGAGCAGCAACATATCGAGACCCAGTACCAGCTTACCGAGGAATTGATGAAGCATGGCTTCAATGTGACCCAGGCCACCATTTCCCGGGACATCAAAGAGCTGGGGCTGGTTAAGGTGGCCTCTGCGGACAATACCTTCCGTTACGGCTTCCCGCCGGGCATGAGTTCGGTGAATACCTTTGACAGGGCCAAGAAAATGATGCGGGACAACCTGCTTAAGGTTGAAGTGGGCCATAATATCATCGTGCTGAAGGCCCTGCCCGGCACGGCCCAGGGCATTGCCTTTTGCGTGGACGGCCTGAATTGGAAGGAAATCATCGGCTGCATCGCCGGGGACGATACCATCTTCCTGGTGGTACGGGACGAGCATGATCCTCGGGAAGCGGCGGAGAAGATCCGCGCCATGATGGCTTAGGGCAAAGCCGCCGGCTTTTGCCGCTTTCGCCCGGTTCGTCCTGTTGGCCCTGATAGGTGAGATCATGTTATACGAGCTGTATGTGGAAAACTTCGCGCTGATCAAAGCCATGCGCCTGCCCCTGCGGGAAGGGGTGAACGCTTTGACCGGCGAAACCGGCGCGGGCAAATCCCTGGTGGTGGACGCCTTGGGTTTGCTGATCGGCGGCCGGGGGAACGACGGCTTCATTCGCGGCGGCGCTGACCGCTGCCTGATCGAAGGCGTCTTTCTGCCGCCTTTCCCAATAGGCCTGATCGGCCCGGAGGGCGCGGAACCGGATGGGGACGGGAATCTAATCCTCAGCCGGGAGCTGGTGCGGGGCGGGCGGAGCCTGGCCCGGATCAATGGCCGGGTTGTGCCTTTGGCCAGGTTAAAAGCCCTGGGTCAGCAGCTGATCAATATCCATGGCCAGCATGAACATACCCAGCTCCTGCAGGCGGAAAGGCAGCTGACCCTGGTGGACAGTTTTGGCGGGCCGGTTCTGGCCCAGGCTTTGGCGGAGACGGGCGCGGCTTATGCCCGGCTGGAAGCGGCCCGGCAGGCGGTGGCGGATTATGAGAATCATCAGGCGGAGCGGGAAAGCCGCCTGGATCAGCTGAACTATCTCATCAATGAGCTGGAAACCGCGGCCCCGGAAATTGGCGAGGATGAACGCCTGCAGGCCGAAGCCAATGTGCTGGCCCATGGGGAAAAGCTGAACCAGCTGGCCGGCGGCTGTTATCAGGCCCTGGAGGCCGGCGGCGGCGGGCTGGAGCAGCTGGACGCGGCCCTGGCCGCCCTGCGCCAGGCCTCCGCTTACGATCCGGCTCTGGAGCCCCTGTACCAGCGTTTGCAAAGCGCTTATTACGAAGTTAAGGATATTGCCGAGGAAACCGGGGCTTACCGGGACAAACTGGATTTGGATAGCTTCCGCCTGGACGCGGTGGAAGGGCGCATCGCCCTGCTGAATAAGCTGAAAAAGAAATACGGCGGCAGCCTGGAAGCGCTGCTGCAGCAATTGGCGGCAGCCAAGGAAGAATACGCCGGGCTGGAGGAGATTTCCCTTTCCGGCGACGCCTTCCGCCGGGAGCTGGCCCAGGCGACAGCCGCCTACGAGCTAAAGGCCCGGGCTCTGACCGGGGAGCGGCAGCGGGCCGGGGCAGCCTTGGGCCAAGCTGTCACCGGGGAGTTGCGGAATCTCTGTATGACCAACGCCGTCTTCCAGGTGGATCTGCCGGAACACGCAGCCTCCGCCCTGGGGAATGAGCGGGCCCTGTTCATGATCCGGCCCAATCTGGGCGAATCTTTCCAGCCGGTGGCGAAAATCGCTTCCGGCGGCGAGCTGGCCCGGATCGTCCTGGGCCTGAAAGTGATCCTGGCCCGCCTGGACGAAGTGCCGGTGCTGGTCTTTGACGAGGTGGATACCGGCCTTTCCGGCCGGGCCCTGGTGGCGGTGGCGGAACGGCTGAACCTGGTAGGCCGGGTGGCCCAGGCCATCAGCGTCAGCCACGCCGCGGTGATGGCCGCGGCGGCCAGCCATCATATCCTTATTGAGAAGCATGCGGAAGGGGGGCGCACCGTGATCGCCGCCCATAGCCTGGAAGGGCAGGAACGCCTGGATGAACTGGCCCGGATGATCGCCGGGAACAAAGCCGGGGAAACCACCCGGCGGCAGGCCCAGGAAATGCTGGACGCTTTAAGCGGCTGATGGGGATTTTTGCCAATTTTCGGAACAAACGGCCGGGCCGGACAGTCTACTCAGTAAGAATGACAGGATACTGTATTTTTTAAGGTTGTATTTTTTAAGGTAGGGTGGCTATGTTCAGGAAAAACAGTTTACCGGCCTTTATCATCATCTTGGCCTTGCTGCTCAGCGCCTGCGCCGGCCAGGAGGCCCAGCCTGAGGTTGAACAGCCCACGGTGATCGAGCCGGGGCTGGCGGCCGGGGAGGAGGATACCCAGGCCGGCCAGGATAAACCGGAGCCGGATCCGGAGCCGGATCCCCTGGCAGACCCTTTCCCGGATTTGGGCCAGGCGGCGACGGTGGCGGATTTGTCCGCTGCCCAGGCTAAGGTCACTTCTTATTATTTTGAGCAAACCGTGCAATACCCCTCGGGCCATCTGTTCATGCAGGTCTGGTACAAGGATGGGCTGATGAAGGTCAGCACCAGCCTGGATGGGGTGAGCCAGAGCGAGTTCTATTACGATTATAACCGGATGACGGTGGCCTCCTATTACCCCGGGGTCAGCGACGCCGCGATCCTGGTGGATTTTGATCCCGCCAGCCCGGACGCGCCCCAGAACCCCAAAACCATTGATTACGCCGCCTGCACCCTGCTGGGTACGGATACGGTGAACCGCCAGTCCTGCC
>DAIMZM010000106.1:0-7333 GCA_036733985.1 Bacillota bacterium | reverse complement strand
GTCAACGCCGCCTTGAAGGCCGCGGCCGAAGGCGAGCTCAAAGGCATTCTGGGCTATAGTGAGAAACCCCTGGTTTCCCGGGACTATCTGGGTATGGAAGAAGCCGGCGCCGTGGACGCCCTTTCCACCATGGTGGTAGGCGGCAACCTGGTCAAGCTGGTGGTTTGGTACGATAACGAATGGGGCTATACCGCCCGCCTGAAAGACGTAGCTAAATACATTGGAGAGAGGCTGTAAGGGAAATGTCTTATCTGCATAAACAATTTGTTCAGGATATAGACGTAGCAGGAAAGAAAATCATTATGCGGGTGGATTTCAACGTACCCATGGAACAGGGCGTCATCACCGACGATACCCGCATCACCGCATCTTTACCCACAATTAAATATTTGCTGGAAAGAAACGCCGCCCTGATCCTCATGTCCCATCTGGGACGGCCGAAAGGTGCTTTCAAGCAGGAACTGTCCCTGAAACCCGTGGCCGAGCATCTGGCGGAAGTCCTGGGCCAGCCGGTGGCGTTTATCCCGGATTGCGTGGGCCCTCAGGCGGAGCAGGCTGCCCGGGCGCTGCAGCCGGGCCAGGTCATGCTTCTGGAAAACCTGCGCTTCCATAAAGAAGAGGAAGCCAATGACCCGGAATTTGCCGCCAGCCTGGCTGCTATGGCGGAAATCTATGTCAGCGACGCTTTCGGCGTTGCCCACCGCCCCCATGCTTCCACCGTGGGCATCATCGCCTATCTGCCGGCTGTGGCCGGCCTGTTGCTGGAAAACGAGATGGAGACCTTAAGCCGTCTTTTGATCGAGCCGGAACGGCCTTATCTGGCCGTGATCGGCGGGGCCAAGATCAGCGATAAGATCGAAGTCATCGAAAGCCTGGTGCACCGGGTGGATAAGCTGCTGATCGGCGGCGGCATGTCCAATATTTTCCTGGCCGCCGCCGGCCATGATATGCACGGTTCCCTGATGGAGCCGGATAAGGTGGCCTGGGCGGAGCGTTTCCTACATACGGCGGAAGCCCGGGAAAAGATCGTCTTGCCTGTGGATCTGGTGGCCTCCGCGGCTTTTGCCCCGGACGCGGAACATCAGGTGGTCAGCGTGGACAATATCCCCCAGGGCTGGTCTGCCCTGGATATCGGGCCCCAGACCGTGGCGTTGTTCAAGGAGGAGCTCCGCCATGCCAAGAGCGTGTTCTGGAACGGGCCTTTAGGCGTGTTTGAGCTGGCCCCCTTTGCCACCGGCACCATGGAGATCGCCCGCACTATTGCTGAGCTGGACGCCTTCACCGTGATCGGCGGCGGCGACAGCATTGCCGCTGTGCATCAGGCCGGGGTGGCGGATCAGATCAGCCATATCAGCACCGGCGGCGGCGCTTCCCTGGAATTCCTGGAAGGGAAAATCCTCCCCGGCGTGAATATGCTGAACGATAAATAGCTGCAAAACAACTGGATTAAGCGATAACTATAAGGAGAGAAAGACATGCCCTACCGACGAGCCATGTTTGCCGCCAACTGGAAAATGAACCTAAACAGCCAGCAGGCCCATGCCTTTGTGGAAGAGCTGCTGCCCGCTGTTTCCGGCCTGGCGGCGGATATCCTGATTTTTCCTCCCGCGGTTTACCTGCCCCAGCTGGTGGCGGAAACCAACGGCTCCGGCATTGGCGTCGGGGCCCAGAACCTGTTTTGGGAGCGCTCCGGCGCTTATACCGGCGAGCTGTCCGCGGGCATGATCCGGGATGTGGGCGCGGATTATGTGCTCTGCGGCCATAGCGAGCGGCGGCATCATTTCAACGAGAGCTCGGAAATGGTGACCCGTAAAGCCAGAGCTGCCCAGGCCGGCGGCCTGATCCCCATTGTCTGCGTGGGGGAAACCCTGGCGGAGCGGGAAGCGGGGGAGGCCTTGGAAACCTTGCAGGATGATATCGCTTCCTCCCTGGCGGCGGTGGAGCCTTGCCCGGAGCTGGTGGTGGCCTATGAACCGGTTTGGGCTATCGGCACCGGCCAGGTGGCCATGGCGGCCGACGCGGAAGAGGCCATCGCTTACCTGCGGGGGCAGATCGCCCGGCTCTGGGGCAAGGATCTGGCCGGTCAGATCCGCATCCTCTACGGCGGTTCGGTGCAGCCGGATAATATTGCCGATTTGATGGCCTGCCCCAATATTGACGGCGCGCTGATCGGCGGCGCTTCCCTGAAAGCCGCCGGCTTCCGGGAGATCATTAAAAACGGCTTAGGCCGGTAGCTTTGCCAAAAACGTCTTTAGCGGATTAAACGGTTACGGCGCTGCAGATGGCACTTGCGGCGCCGTGCTTTCTATGCTATAATAAAATTTGATCTGATTTCCTGAAGGAGTGAAATGAATGTCGATAATAACTGATGTTTATGCCCGTGAGATCATGGATTCCCGGGGCAATCCCACTGTGGAAGTGGAAGTGGTGCTGGAAGACGGCACCATGGGCCGGGCCGCCGTCCCCTCCGGCGCCTCTACCGGCGCCCATGAGGCTGTGGAGCTCAGAGATGGGGATAAAAGCCGCTACCTGGGCAAGGGCGTGCAGAAGGCCTGCGCCAATGTGAACACCCTGATCGCCCCGGCCCTGATCGGCGAATGCGTTCTGGATCAGGCCTTTATTGATCAGAAACTCATCGCCCTGGATAATACGGAAAACAAGGGCGCGTTGGGCGCCAATGCCATTTTAGGCGTTTCCATGGCTGTGGCCCATGCCGCCGCCGACTATCTGGGCCTGCCCCTCTACCGCTATTTGGGCGGCGCCAATGCCAAGACCTTGCCGGTGCCGATGATGAATATCTTAAACGGCGGCAAGCATGCGGACAACAATGTGGATATCCAGGAATTTATGGTCATGCCCGTGGCTGCCGATAGCTGGGCCTCCGCTTTACGTACCTGCGCGGAGATTTTCCACAACCTGCGCAGCGTGCTGAAAGACCGGGGCTACAACACCTCCGTGGGGGATGAGGGCGGCTTTGCCCCCAACCTGAAATCCAACGAGGAAGCCCTGGAATGCATTGTGCTGGCCATTGAAAAAGCCGGCTACAAACCGGGGGAAGAAGTACGCATCGCCCTGGATACCGCCGCCACCGAGCTCTATGCGGACGGCAAATATCATCTGGCCGGCGAAGGCAAGACCCTGACCGGCGACGAGATGATCGATTTTTATGCCGGCCTTTGTGAAAAATACCCCATCATCTCCATTGAGGACGGCCTGGCCGAGGATGATTGGGAAACCTGGATCAAGCTCACCGCCCGCCTGGGGGATAAAGTGCAGCTGGTGGGGGACGACCTTTACGTGACCAATACCAAACGCCTGCAGCGGGGCATTGAGCAGAAGGCCAGCAATGCCATTCTGATCAAGCTGAATCAGATCGGCACCATCACCGAGACCCTGGACGCCATCGAGATGGCCAAGCGGGCCGGCTTCACCGCCATTGTTTCCCATCGCAGCGGCGAGACCGAGGATGTGACCATTGCCGATTTGGTGGTGGGGACCAACGCGGGCCAGATCAAAACCGGCGCGCCTTCCCGCACCGACCGGGTGGCCAAATACAATCAGCTGCTCCGCATTGAAGACGAGCTGGATACCGTGGCTGTTTACGGCGGCCTGTCCGTTTTCTACAACCTGGCGAAATAAAGCTTGAATTAAACCGTTGTTTATGCTAAAATATTTAGCGGCTCTAATGATTCCGGGAAGGAACTGGAGGTGTAACCTTTGACGATTTTTCTATCCATCATCCTGGTATTGGCCGGCTTGGCAATCATAGCCTCCGTACTGCTGCAGTCCGGCTCCGCGGCTGGTTTATCCGGCAGCATTGCCGGCGGCGCTGAGACCTTCTTCGGCAAGAAAAAAGGCATGGACGAACTGCTGAGCAAGATCACCAAATGGCTGGCCATCGGCTTTTTGGTGATATCGCTGATCATTGTCATCTTGCAGTAGCGCCTTTTTTAAGCGTTTAGGGAGCCGGACGGGTTTTGGGACGTCCGGCTCTTTTTCTCAGAAAAGCCCTTCCAGGAGAAAGCAGCCATGACTCGAGAAATCTATTTTGATAATAGCGCCACCACCCGGGTTTCAACAGCGGCCCGGGCCGCCGCCCTCAGCGCCATGGATGGGGAATACGGCAATCCCAGCTCCGCCCATAGCCGGGGCGCCCGGGCTTTCCAGGCCCTGAACCAGGCCCGGAACCTGATCGCCGGACTGCTGGCGGTTCCCGGGGAAGAACTGTATTTCACCGGCAGCGGCAGCGAAGGCAATAATACGGTGATTTACGGCGCGGCCCTGGCCGGGGGCAAAGACCGCCGCCGCCTGCTGGTTTCCGCGGTGGAGCATCCTTCCGTGCTGGAACCGGCCAAGTATCTGGCGGGCCGGGGCTATGAGCTGAGCCTGATCCCGGTGAACCGGGCAGGCCTGGTGGAGCCGGCCGCCCTGGGCCGGCTCCTGGATGAGCAAGTGGCCCTGGTCAGCGTGATGCAGGTGAATCATGAGACCGGCGCTGTGCAGCCCCTGGCCCAAATCGGCCAAATGGTGCGGGAACTGGCTCCTCAGGCCCTGTTCCATGTGGACGGGGTGCAGGCCTTCTGTCGCTTGCCGGTTTATTTGAAGGCCTGGCAGGCGGATGCCTATACCATCAGCGGCCATAAGATCCACGGCCCCAAGGGCGTGGGCGGCCTGTGGCTGAAAGGGGAGCGGCGTCTCCCGCCTTTGATCCGGGGCGGCGGCCAGGAGCGGAATTTCCGCTCCGGCACTGAGAATATGCCGGGCATCCTGGCTTTTGCCGCTGCCGCGGTGGAAACCGCCGCCCAGATGGACGCTTATGCCCGGCAGATGGCTTTGGTGAAAGAGACCCTGGCCCAGGCTTTGCTGGCCCAGGTGGAAGGCGCTGTGGTCAACAGCCCGCCGGAGGCCGCGCCCCATCTGCTGAATATGTCTTTTCCCGGGGCCCGCAGCGAGCTGCTGCTCCATTACCTGGAAGCACAGGGGCTGTTCGTCAGCGCCGGCTCGGCCTGCAATTCCCGGAGCAGCAAGGGCAGCCCCGGCTTGGCGGCCATGGGCCTGCCGCCGGAGCTGGTGGACTCCGCCATCCGCTTCAGCTTTTGCCGGGACAATACCTTGGCCGAGGCGGAACAGGCGGCGGCAATCGTGGCCGCCGCGGTGGCGGAGATCCGCGGCCTGGCCGGGGGCAACAGGAAACGGAGGTAGCTGTAGTGGATAAGCAGGATAAACTGGATAAACTGGATATGCCGGAGATACCGGATAGGCAATTGATTTTGATCCGCTATGGCGAGCTGGGCTTAAAGGGCAAGAACAAGCATCAGTTCATCAACCGTCTGGTGGCGAATATCCGCGCCGCCCTGGCCGGGCTCGGTAACTGGCGCGTCCGCTCCACCTGGGGCCGGATCTGGGTGGAGACGGCGGGGGAAGGCTATGCGGAAACCGTCTCAAGGCTCAGCCGGGTGTTCGGCATTTTCTCCCTCTCCCCAGTGGTGGAAGCGGCCAAGAGCCTGGACGCTCTCTGCCCGGCAGCTTTGGCTGTGCTGCAGCGGGCCCTGCCCCAGGGCGGCACCTTTAAGGTGGAGACCCGCCGCACGGACAAGACCTTTCCCATGCTCTCCCCGGATATCAGCCGGGCCGTGGCCAACTATATTTTTGAGCGGGTGGATCAGCGCTGGGACGCGGATATGCATCATCCCAGCCTGATGCTGAACATCGAGATCCGGGACGAGGGCGCTTATCTGTTCGGCGAGACCATACCCGGCCCCGGAGGCCTGCCGGTGGGCTGCGGCGGCAAGGCCCTGCTGCTGCTTTCCGGCGGCATCGACAGCCCGGTGGCGGGCTGGCTGGCCATGAAGCGGGGGGTGGCCCTCGAAGCCATCCATTTCCACAGCTATCCCTTTACCGGGGAAAAGGCCAAGGAAAAGGTGTTTGAGCTCTGCCGCAAGCTGGCCCGCTGGCAAGGAGCTCCGCTCAAGCTGCATGTGGTGTTTTTCACCGATATTCAAAAGGCTATTTACGCCAATTGCCGGGAGGACTACGGCATCACCCTGATGCGGCGGATGATGTTCCGTTTGGCGGAACGGATCGCCAATGACCGGGATTGCCTGGCCCTCTATACCGGCGAAAGCGTGGGCCAGGTGGCCAGCCAGACCCTGGAAAGCATGGCCGTCATCAATCAGGTGGTGGCGCTGCCGGTGCTCCGGCCCCTGGTTGGCCTGGATAAGGCGGAGATCATGGCCCTGGCCCAGCGGATCGGCACTTATGAGACTTCCATCCTGCCTTATGAGGATTGCTGCACCGTCTTCCTGCCCAAATACCCCAAAATCCGCCCCAGGATTAAGGAGGCGGAAGAGCTGGAGCAGGCCCTGGATATCGAAACACTGCTCAGCGGCGCTTTGGAAAAAACCGAGACTTTGGTTTTTCAGGCATAAATTTCAGGTATCATTTTCACGCAAGAAATGCTATACTGTAACTGTAATTATGGTGAAAGGAGATGGGCCCATGGCGGAACCCCTGAAAACCAGACTGATTTGCGAAAACCGCAAAGCCCGCCATGAATACCACTTTCTGGAACTTTTTGAAGCCGGTATTGAGCTGCAGGGCACGGAAGTGAAATCCCTGCGCCTGGGCAAAGGCAATATCCAGGACGCCTTCGCCAAGGTGGAGGATGGGGAGATCCGCATTTATAATATGCATATCAGTCCCTATGAAATGGGCAACCGCTTCAACCACGAGCCCAAGCGCCCTCGCCGTCTGCTCCTGCATAAGCAGGAGATCAACCGCCTCTATGCCAAAGCCCGGGAAAAGGGCCTGACCATCATCCCCACCAAGGCTTATTTCAGCCGGGGCCGGGTGAAGGTGGAAATTGCCCTGGCCCAGGGCAAAAAGCTCTATGATAAGCGGGAAGATTTGGTGGCCCGGGCAGTGAAGCGGGATACGGAGCGGGCCATGAAGGAAAGGGAGCGGGTCTAATGGGGTTTTTTACCGATGAGGAAAAAAGCGGCGCGGTGACAATTCAAGGCCATGACCTGGTCTGCCCAATCTGCGGCAGCAGGCGGTTCTGGTTCCGCCAAACCCAGCTGAATACGACGGGCATGACCTTCCTCGGCCTGGATTGGGCCAATACCAATGCGGATAACTATGTTTGTGACCATTGCGGCTATATGTTCTGGTTCCATCCCCAATAATGGGATAATGATGCGATGATGATGCGATGACGCTGCTGTTTGGCCGGTTGAAACAGGGGGCTGTACCGGTTTCGACGGGGGAAGCATTGGCAAGAGAAGCGAGCCGGGGCGCCTGTGCCCGAAAACACGGAAAACAATTTATTTGCCAA
>DAIMZM010000105.1:0-7405 GCA_036733985.1 Bacillota bacterium | reverse complement strand
CGGTCGGCCAGCATGGCCTTGTAGGTGACGGTCTCGATCTCCACCTTGATGCCCAAAGACCGCTGCCACTGATCCTGGCAGTTCTCCACGATCAGCCTGCTGGTGGAGTCGTCGGAAATCTTCAGCTTGATGGTGATCTTGCTGGGATCGCTGATGCCCATAGCGGTCATGGCCGCCTGGAGATGCTGCTGGGCTTTGTCCATCTCAGCCGTGGTCTTATACACTTCCACCGGGTACTGTTCCGCATAATAGCCGCCATCCACGCCGGCCACTGCCGGCAGGACGAAACGGGTGGCGGGGGCATAGAGGCCGCCGGTAGCGATGGCGACATATTCTTCCCGATCCAGCGCATAGTTCAGCGCCAGGCGGAAATCCTTATTGCCCAGGATGGGGTTGGTCTGGCTGGCGATATTGATGCAGAACCAGTCCACAGCACCGCTGAGGTAGGATTCCACGGTGGCGTCCGGCAGCAGGCTGGGATCAGCCACATAAGAAGCGGCGGTGGTGACGGGAATATCCGCCAAATCCAGTTCACCGGTCTGGAACTGGGCAAAGGCAGCCTCTCTGTCCATGATGAGGATCTTCACGGAATCCAGCTTCACCGCTTCCCTATTCCAGTAATTCTCATTGGGCACCATGGAGACGCTCTGATCAACCAGGTATTCGGTGACGACGAAGGGGCCGTTGCCCAGCATCTTATCAGCGGCGAGGGCATACTGATCGCCGTATTTCTCTACCAGTTCCTGTTTCACAGGATAGAAGCAGGGCATATCCAGGAAGCCCAGGTAATAGGGAGCCGGGGTATCGAACTCAATCACTACGGTATGGTCGTCCGGCGCGGAAATGCCCAGATCTTCCTTAGTCAGGTTATCCGGATTGTCCACCCAGCCCATAATGGCCTGGGCATTCTTCACTTCAGCCAAAACCCAGCTGTAATCCGCGGCGAATTCCGGGTCCACCAAGCGCTGGAAAGCAAAGACGAAATCCTGGGCGGTCAGGGCGGAGCCGTCGGACCAGCAGGCGTCCTCACGCAGGTGGAAGGTCATCTTCATGTTGTCGTCGGCGATCTCCCAGGATTCGGCGACGCCGGGCTGCACCTCGCCATGATGGGTGCGGACCAGGCCCTCGGCGAAGCCTTTCATCACCACGTAGGAGGGCGAAGCATTGAAGCGCTGCGGGTCAATGGTGGGCAGGGAAGGCAGGGAAAAGATCAGATTCTGATCAATAACAGCATCCCCGCCAGTCTCTTCCGCCGGGGTGTCGGTGTCGTCCGTGGCCGGCTGTTCGGTTGGGCCGCAGGCGGCAACCATTACCATGACCATGGCTAACAATAGCACCAGAAACAAGCTTTTCTTCATCGTTTTAAAACCCCCTCTTCATTTTCCTTATTTATAAAACAAAAAAGCTATTTTCAAGCAATACCCCGGCAAAGCCAAGGCATGCGCCTGAACAAAACAAACAGCTTAAAGGATGATCATCTCCTTGGCCGAGGCGAACAGCACTTCCGCCCCGGTCTCAGTCACCAGCACCGTATCCTCGATGCGGCAGCCGCCCTGGCCCGGCAAATAAATGCCCGGCTCCACCGTGATCACGCAGTTGCTCTGCAAATCATGGGTGCAGGTGCGGCTCATAAAGGGATCCTCATGGATCTCCAAGCCGACCCCATGGCCCAAACCATGGCCGAAATGCTGGCCATAGCCCTGGGCCGTAATATAGTCCCGGGCCGCCGCGTCCACATCCGCGCCTTTGACCCCGGCCTTGATCAGGCTTTCCGCTTTTTTGTTGGCTTCCAGCACAATGCCGTAGATCTCCTTCTGCCAATCCGCCGGCGGACCCACCATGACGGTGCGGGTCATATCCGCGTGATAGCCTTGATAGAGGCAGCCGAAATCCATAGTCACCAGCTCGCCCCGGGCCACGGCTTTATCCGCCTGGGGCACCGCATGGGGCAGGGAGCCGTTGACGCCGGAGGCGATGATGATATCGAAGCTGTTGTCGCAGCCCTCCGTGGCGATGAGGTAAGCTATTTCCCGGGCAATCTCCTTTTCCGTTACCCCGGGGCGGATATAGTTGCACAGGGCTTCGAAGACCCGGTCCGTGGCGGCGCAGGCTTTCCGGATGCAGGCGGTCTCCGCCGCATCCTTGATAAAGCGCAGCTCTTCGCCAAGGCCGCCGCCGGGAACCAACGTGGTCTGGCCGGCCAGGGCCTGGCTGGTTTCATCATAAAGGGCAAAGCTGAGATGCTTCTTTTCAAACATCAGCCGGCTGGCGCCTAATTCTTTACAATAAGTATGGATCAGCTGAGGCAGGCTGGGGGCGCCGTTACGGTGCATCACCACCTGGAAATCCAGGGCTTCCTGTTCCGCCAGCTCCTGATAGCGAAAATCCGTGATCAGCCAGTATTTCCCCGGCGCCAACAGCAAATAGGCCTCGTCGCCGCTATAGCCGCTGAGGTAGCGCACATTAGCCGGGGAGGTAACAAAATAGGCGTCGCAATTCCGCTCTTTCAACAGCTGGCAAAGTCTAAGCAACCTGTCTTTGTTCATACTGATATAAGCCTCCAGCCCTCAAGAAAATTTTAAATAAAAAACGCTTGCCCTGAATTCTCAGTGCCAGCATCTATATTTCAACGGTCCGGGCAACAATTCCTTTCGAAATGTAATTATTTTTTTGATTTTTTTATAAATAGCAAATAATAAACAATTTTTGTATTTCTGAGTAAAAAAATAAAGGACTTTGGCAAAAAGCATATAATATATTTTAGTCGATAGCTGCTATTGGCTTAGCTGAAAACATGTGAAAGGTGCGTAGGATATGCTGGATAACGCTGCTGAACACCCTTTGGTTCAGGTGGCTAACCTGAAGAAATATTTTCCCGTGGGTAAAAAATTCCTCAAGGCCGTGGATAATGTCAGCTTCAATATCAGCCGGGGCGAGACCTTAGGTTTGGTGGGCGAATCCGGCTGCGGGAAATCCACCATTGGCCGGACCCTGGTCAAGCTCTATGAACCCACGGCCGGCGCCATCTATTTTGACGGCCAGGATATTACCAAGTTTAATAAGGCGGCGCGGAAAAGCTTTGCCCGCCAGGCCCAGATGATTTTCCAGGATCCCTACGCTTCCCTGGACAGCCGGATGACTGTGGGCGATATCATTGGCGAGGGCATCGATATCCACAAGCTCCATACCGGAGCGGAGCGCCAGGCCGTGATCTACGACGCCCTGGAAAAGGTGGGCTTGAATAAGGAGCATGCCAACCGCTTCCCCCATGAGTTTTCCGGCGGCCAGCGCCAGCGCATCGGCATTGCCCGTTCTTTAGCCATCGACCCCCAGTTCATCGTCTGCGACGAGCCCATCTCCGCCCTGGATGTTTCCATCCAGGCCCAGGTAGTAAATTTGCTGGAGGATTTACAGAACCGCCTGGGCCTGACCTATCTCTTCATCGCCCACGACCTTTCCATGGTCAAGCATATTTCCGACCGGGTGGGCGTGATGTACCTGGGCCGCTTGGTGGAGCTGGCGGATAGCGGCGAAATGTATCAAAACCCCCAGCATCCTTATACCAAGGCCCTGTTCTCCGCCATTCCCGTGGCTGATCCGGAATTTGAGAAGCAGCGCCACCGCATCCTGCTCAAGGGCGATGTGCCCAGCCCGGTCAGCCCCCCGGCCGGCTGCCGCTTCCATGGCCGCTGCGCCTATGCCATGCCCGTCTGCAAGGAGGAGGAGCCCCGGTTCCAGGAGGTGGGGCCCAGCCATTTCTGCGCCTGCCACCTTTACAGCCAGGGCTAAGCCCGGCCCGGCTCAATACTTTTAGATGATCCCTTACCCCCGGAGCGGCCTTTTACCAGGGAACCGGCCGGGGGTTTTTTTATTGCCAAATGCCGCCGTACAGCGAAAAACGCAACGCGTTTTGGCGCAAAGCCAAACAGCGGGGCCGGGCCGCTTTTGGCTATAAAATACTGCGCCGGCATCAAAACCGGCGCAGTATTTTTATGGTCATATGCTGGCTTTATCCCTTGTGCTCCTGTTGCCCGGCATCATGCTCCTCTACGGCAAAAGAGATGACGCGCACCATTTTGTTGGTGCGGTTCTGCCAGCCATGCGGCACATTACTGGGAATACAGGCCGTATCATAAGGGTACATGGTGTATTCGGTATGATTGATGGTCATGGACAGCACCCCTTCCAGCACGATCACATACTCGAAGCGGGGATGCTCCCAGATCAGCGGCTTATCCTTGGGGTTGGGGTCTGGGTACAGTTCGTAGATTTCCGGGCAGGAACGTTTTTTCTTCATCTCCCGGCTCAGGGCGTACTGGATATATTTACTGTTCAGCTGTAAGTATTCCCGCTCATAGCTGCGGATGATCGGCTCTTCCTGGGGCAGGCGTTCCTCATTGAAAAAATAGGCTACCTCCACGCCGTAGAGGGCCGCCAGCTTGGTCAGCCCGTCGATACCCAGGGAAGAATTGCCCCGCTCCATCAGGGATAAAAAGCTGGCCGAAAGCCCCACATGCTCGCTGACCTGGGCCAATGTCATTTTCTTTTTCAGCCGCAGCTTACGCATGGCCGCGCCGATACTGTCATTCATATGTGATCCCCTTGTTAAATTAACGCGGTAAACTATATTTACTGTATTATAATACCTGATAAATTTTTTCTTGTCAAATATAAATTTACGAAAAAATTTATCCACGGAAATAAAGGGAGGCCAATCCGCTCAGAAACCGCAGGTGCAAAAGCGGCAGCAATATTGAAGGGCGCAGCAGGCCAAACAGAATCCGGTGCTGCCCAGGCCGGGCAGGCCATAGCTTTTGCCGGTGTTTTGATAAGCCTGGCCGCTGTATTCCAGGTGCTGCAAGACCCGGCGGTATTCGAAATTATCCGGCTCCAGGCGGATCGCCCGGCGGATATGTTCCAGGGCGGTGATTTTCAGGCCCAGGCCGGCATGGCTCAGGCTGGAATAATAGTACCAGCGGCCGTTGCGCCGGTTTTCCGGAATATTCCGCAGCACATTCAGGGCTTCCTGATAATGGCGGGCATTGAGATAACTGGCCGCGGCCTGCAGCTCCGGATCCGGGTCCGGCCGCTCCCCGC
Source organism: Bacillota bacterium (assembly GCA_036733985.1). Lineage (GTDB taxonomy): Bacteria > Bacillota > Dehalobacteriia > UBA4068 > UBA4068 > DAIMZM01. Next base: position 2,308 of record DAIMZM010000105.1, on the reverse strand, counting down.
CGCCGAAATGCCAGGACTGGCCGAAATCGCCGAAGGGATCCCGCCGGCCATAGCCGCCTTGCCCCTGTCCATAACCCCCCTGGCCATAGCTGCCAAAGGGATTGTAGCCGCTTTGGCCATAGCCCTGGCCGCTGCCGGCGGTTGGCGGATTTTTGATCAGCTCATAGGCCTGGTTCAGCTCTTTCATTTTCCGGGCCGCTTCCTTATCCCCAGGGTTCAGGTCCGGGTGATACTTTTTCGCCAGCTTACGGTAAGCGGTTTTTATCTCGTCGTCACTGGCGTTCCGGGATACGCCCAGAACCTTATAGGGATCAATGACTGCCATGCGCGCTCCTATCCCAGTCCGCTTCTTCTGAAACCGGGCTGGTTTTATATTTGGCGTTATAGCGCTGCCAAACGCCGGAATAAATAATATTGCGCAGGATAGCCTGATCCTGCACCAGGGGCAGCTTTTCAAATTCCCTGGCCGTATCCCCCATGAGCATGGTGAGGATCGGGGCCTGCTCCGGCAGATCCCCGCCGTTGGCGGCGGCAAAAGCCAGCAGGGGGTTATAAAGGCCCCGGCTTTGATCCTGGGCCAGATCCACGGCAGCGTCCATGATATAGATGAAAGCGCCCAAGGCCCCGCCCAGCTGCCGCAGAATGGGGGACCAGTTGTCTTCCGCGTAAACCAGCAGCTCTGCCATGAGGCTGCCGAAAAGCCCGGCCATCCGGTCCGGCTCGGCGCAGTTTTCCTGTTCCAGCCGGGATAGCGCTGTCAGCGCCGCCTCAATGGCGGCGCATTGCCGGGGCCAGGCCGCTTTCACCCGCTGATAGGCGGGGCGGAGCAGCCGGGCGGAAAGATATTCCGGCGCTTTTCGCTCATCTGTCCAATCGTCCAGGCATTTATAGTAGGACAGGGCGATATTCATATCCGCCGCGTAACCGCTATAGCAGTTCTGCCAATAGTCGTGGCTGTGCAGGGGATGGGCTGCGCAGCGCTCCCGGCCGCTTGCTGTTTCCGGCTCATAGAGGGAAGACAGCAAAAGCGCCACAAAGGCCATATCATAGCTTAAGGCCAGCCGGGAGAGGCTGCCATGGCGCTGCTTCAAGGCCCGGCATAAGCCGCAATAGCAGGCCCGATAGCGCTGGGCTTGGGCCTTTGTCAAAGCGGCGCGATTGGCAACGATATAACCGAACATAGGCTGCCTCAGCTCTTGCCGCGAAACCGATGCCCGCAGCGGGCGCAGGTGATTTCGATCCCGCCCCGGCCCCGGGGCACCCGGAGCTGGGCCTGGCATTTGGGGCAGGTAAAAAAGACATGGGTTTTCTCTTGCCGCACCCGGGTCTTTTGCTGCCCGCCTTTTTGCCGCAGCTTGGCCAGGAGGCTGCGGATCTTGCCGCTGACCGTCAGGTACCGGCGGTTTTCCGCCTGGCGGGCGCCAATATTCCGGGAGAAGACGCGGAACAGGCTGTAAAGCAGCAAAGCCCAGATCAGCCAGGTCAGGACGCCGGCTACCCCGCCCTTGGCCAGCCAGCGTACAGCCACCAGCACCAAGACGGCCAGAGATAAAAAGCGGGAAAATTGATCCACGCCGTAGCGCCCTGCCATTACTCTTGCCAACCATACGTTCATCGTCTGATCCTCCCCTGCCTTGCCGGTTCCGGCCCCGGCTTGTCCGGCTTTGTGGCAGCCCCATTATAGCCGTTTTTTATAAACATACTGTTAAATTCCGCTGATATTTTGCTGAAAGCAGCGTATCGGAACGCGGGCCCGCAGCCTTGGCGTAGCGCGCGGGACAAGCGGAGTCTACCCCTGACCTGCCAGGCTACACGTCGAAGATACTGTTGCCGATGAATTCCTGGAGTATGGAATTGCGGGGGATGATATCCGCCGGGGCTGGGGCGAAGTAGCGGATCAGCCTGAGCATGCGCCGGGCTTCCAGATAGCCCTCCTGCTCCGGGGTAACGGCGGCCAGGCTATCCTCGATCAAGGGACGCAGCACCGGCAGCTCGTAGATCAAGGCGGAATTGATGAAGAAATCCGCCCGCTCCTGCCAGGGGAAAATATTATGATGCTCGCCCCGCCTCACCTCGTCCCAGTATTCCAGGGTGGCGATGGGGCTCATGCCCCTAAACTGCATATCCCGGACCATCCGCCGGATCAGCCGGTTATCCGAGCCGCTGACCGGGGTGTAAGCGTCCAGGTTCAGCTGGGTCAGGGCGGAGACAAAGACTTTCCGCACCATTTCCGGAGGGATGCCCTGCAGCAGCTTTTCATTGAGGGCATGGATGCCCTCGACGATCAGCACCTGGTCGTCCTCCAGCT
>DAIMZM010000104.1:0-7410 GCA_036733985.1 Bacillota bacterium | reverse complement strand
CAGCCACGGCTATGAGGCTGAGGATGGACGGATCGACGGGAAATCCGTAGCGGATAAGCTGGGCATCGCCTATGAGCGTATTTTCAAAACCCTGGTCACCACCAGCGGCCCGGGCCTGTTTTATGTTTTTATTATTCCCGTGGATCAGGAACTGGATTTGAAAAAGGCGGCTAAGGCCGCCGGGGTCAAGCATATCGAGATGTGCCCGGCCAAGGATTTGCTGAAAAATACCGGCTATGTCCATGGCGGCTGTTCGCCCTTGGGCATGAAAAAGCCCTACCCCACCTTTCTGGAGGAGCAGGCCCTGCTCCAGGAAGAAATCGTTTTTTCCGCTGGCAAAATCGGCGCCCAGATCGCCTGCGCTCCTGATGACCTGCTGGCTTTGGTGGCTGGCGAATATGCGGATCTTTGCAAATAATTTGTAGGAATTGGTCTTAATAATCTGCCGGCGCTGCTTGACAAGGGCTGGTAAAACTGGTATCTTAATGCTATGCGGCGTATCCAAATATTTTTATTTGGCTCATATAAACATGAAAGGGGATCCTGATATGGACTTGAAAGGCAGTAAAACCGAAGCTAATCTGATGGCGGCATTCGCAGGCGAATCCGAAGCCCGTAATAAATACACCTATTATGCCAGCAAGGCAAAGAAAGAGGGCTATGAGCAGGTCGCGGCCATTTTCAGCGAAACCGCCGACAATGAGAAAGAGCATGCCAAGATCTGGTTCAAGCTGCTCCATGACGGCATCGGCTGCACCGCTGATAATCTGAAAGACGCTGCCGCCGGCGAGCATTATGAGTGGACCGACATGTACGCCACCTTTGCCAAGGAAGCGGCGGCAGAGGGCTTTGACCATATCGCCGAGCTGTTCGCGGAAGTGGCCAAGATCGAGAAGCATCATGAAGAGCGCTACCTGGCCCTGGAAAAACGGGTCAAAGACGGCACCGTGTTCATCCGCCCGGAGGAACAGATCTGGGTCTGCCGCAACTGCGGCCACCTGCATATCGGCGAGAAGGCTCCGGATATTTGCCCGGTCTGCGACCATCCCCGGGCGTACTTTGCCGTGGAATGCAAGAGCTACGAATAAAACAGCGGCCTGAAATAAAACCGGTGTTTTCCGGGGCAGCCTGCGGGCTGCCCTTTTTTTAGCCCCGGCTTGTTTACGGTCCCTGTTTTTGCTATAATGAGACAATAGGGGTTACCCCATAAGGAGGGCTGTTTATGTTCAGAGAGCTGCGGATCAAAAATAAGCGCATGACTGAGGCGGCGGCGGAACAGGTGCTCCGGGAGGGCAGCCATGGGATCCTGGCCTGCCTGGGCGATCACGGCTATCCCTATGCGGTGCCCCTCAGCTATGTTTACGACCAAGGCCGCATCTACTTCCACTGCGCTGCCGAAACCGGCCATAAGCTGGCGGCCATTGCCCAAGAGCCCAAGGTCAGCTTCTGCGTGGTGAGCCGGGATCAGGTGGTGCCGGAAGCGGTGACCACCAAGTTCACCAGCGTCATTGCTTTTGGCCGGGCCAGGATACTGACGGAAGAAGACCAGATCCGCGCCGCGGCCCAAAAGCTGCTGGAAAAATATTGCGGCGGACTGACCCTTGCCAATGCGGCGTATACGGAGTCTGCTTGGGGCAAGTTCGCTGTGGTGGTCATTGAGATCGAGCATTTAAGCGGCAAATCCACCCCGCAATAAGCCGGGCCTTGCCTGGCCCCGGCCCGGGCAGCGGGGCCGGCCCAAGACCAAAAGCAGCCCCGCGTTTGTGGCGCGGGGCTTGCTGTGCGCTGTTTTCGCCAGGCCGGATCCGGGCCGTCTATTCGACGACGGTCACCACATCCGCCAGGGGCAGGCGCTTTTTGGGATGGGGCTGATCCCCGTCGGCCGGGTGGCCCACGGCGATCATCAGGCAGCAGCGCTGGCTATCCGGCACCGCCAGCAGCCGGCTGACCGCGTCCATATCGAAAAGCCCCAGGATGCAGGCGCCCAAACCCAGCTCATAAGCGCGCAGGCAGAAATAGCCCACAGCCCTGCCGGTATCGCCCTCGGCGAACACATCCGGGCCGTAGAGCGCTTTTACATGATCGGTGATCCGGGTATCCTTATCCTCTGTGACCAGCACCATGGCGCCGGCCTCGTCGGTGAACAGATTGCTGGGCGGGGCCAGCTGCGAGGCCTTGGCCATTTTCGCCTTGATCTCCGGGTTCGTCACCAGGTAAAAATGCCAGGGCTGGCTGTTGCAGCCGGAAGGGGCCAGAACAGCCGCTTCCACGCAGGCCAGCAAATCCTCCTTGGCAACAGGCCGGCCGTCGTATTTGCGGCAGCTGTAGCGGGAGCGGGCAAGTTCCATAAATTCCATTGCTGTTCCTCCTTTTTACGGCCCGCCCTGGCCTGTAAAGCAGCGGCCCCGGGCGGAGCCGGCATCTTTTAACGGGTTTTTCTAACGGGCTTGATCAATTGGCCCATCGATCAGGCCTATTTTATCATAACTGGGGAGGCTATTCAATGACGAAGGCGGTAATTTTCGGCGATTCCTTGCTGCGGGGCGTAACCTGGGATGACGACCAGGCCAGGTATAAGATTTGGCCCAATCGGTTCCTGCCCAGGCTGAAGGCGCTGGGCGTGGAAATCGATAACCGTTCCCTGTTCGGCTGCACCGCGCCCCGGGGGGAAACCATTCTGCAAAAGGCCCTGGCCAACAATTTAACAGCGGATCTGGCTTTTATCGAATACGGGGGCAATGATTCGGATTTCCGCTGGCCGGAAATCTCCGCCGACCCGGAGGGCCAGCATCAGCCCCTCACCGGGTTAGCGGAGTACCGGGAAAGCTGCCGGCGCATGGCGACGCTGCTGCGGCAGGCCAGTATCGAGCCGGTCTTCTGCCTGCTGCCCCCCATCGACGCGGAAAAATATTTTGCCTGGTTCAGCCGGGAGCTGGACCCGGCAGCCCTTAAGGCCTGGCTGGCGGATATCCGTAATATTTACCGGCACCAGGAGCTCTATTCCCTGATCCTGGGGGAGCTGGCCCGGGAGCTGGACTGCCGGGTGGTGAATCTGCGGGCGCCCCTGCTCTTTCACAGGGATTACCGGGATTTGCTTTGCCCGGACGGCCTCCATCCCCGGCCCGCCGGCTATGAACTGATGTGGGCGGAGATGGAAAAGTTTTTCCAGACGGCTTCCTGAAAGCGGTTGCCGCCGGCAAACAAATCAGCGGCGAAAAAACAGGCAGCCCCGGAGGCTGCCTGTTTGCTTTTATTGCTGTTTGAGGGGGCCTCAGTCCTCTACCGGCACCACCCAGCCGTAAGGATCCGCCGCCCGGCCCCACTGGATATCGGTAAGGTAATCATAGAGCTTTTGCGACAGTTGGCCAATGCCGCCGTTGCCCAGCACATAGGATTTGCCGAAGATGTTCAGCTCGCCGATGGGGGAGATCACTGCCGCGGTGCCGGTACCGAAAGCTTCTTTCAGCAAGCCGCTTTCAGCCGCCTGCTGCAATTCCTCAATGGACAGCTGCCGTTCAGCCACCGGCACCCCCCAATCCCGGAGGATGCGGAGCACACTGTCCCGGGTAATGCCCGGCAGGATGCTGCCGGTATCCAGGGAGGGAGTGACCACCTGGTCGCCCAGGCGGAACATGACGTTCATGGTGCCCACCTCGTCCACATAGCGGTGTTCGGCCCCATCCAGCCACAGCACCTGGGAATAGCCCAGATCCTTGGCTTTATACTGGGCGGCCAGGGAAGCCGCGTAATTGCCGCCGCATTTGCAGAAACCGGTGCCGCCGACAGCGGCCCGGGCATAATAATCTTCCACAAAAATCCGCACCGGATCCAGGCCTTCCGGATAATAGGCTCCCACCGGGCAGAGGATAACGATGAATTTATAGGTCTTGGAGCGGGAAACCCCCAGATGGGCCTCGGTGGCGATCATGAAGGGGCGGATGTACAGGGAAGCGTCCCGCTTTTGGGGCGTCCAGTCCTTTTCCAAGGCCACCAGGGCCTTGACGCCGGCCACAAAATCTTCCACCGGCAGCTCAGGCATGCAAAGCCGCGCCCCGCTCCTGTTTAGCCGCTGGGCATTGGCTTCCGGCCGGAACAGCACCACTTCCCCCTTAGGGGTATAATAAGCCTTCATGCCTTCGAAGATCTCGACGCCATAATGATAGACGATGGCGGCCGGATCCAGGACCAGCGGCTGGTAAGGGACAATGGCGGCGTCATGCCAGCCCTGGCCCTCGGTATAGTCGATCACCAGCATATGGTCGGTAAAAAACGTGCCGAAGGGCAGATGATCCCAATCAGGCTTGGCTTTCAGCTCAGTGCTGCGGATGATTTTGATATCCATGGTTACGCCTCCAGACAAAAATACAAAATGATAACCAGCCCCAGTCCCTGCCGGGGCCGGCCTTCAAGAATTATTTTATTATACTACTCCGGCAGGCGGATGTAAAGGCCTATTCCCCATCCCACTGGCGCAGGGTGATGTTCCGGTAAATGGTGAAATGGTATTTCAGCCCTTCATGGTCGAAAACCGGTGAAATATCCTCCAGCTGCCATTTGGCGTCCTGATTCAAGTCGGGAAACCAGCAATCCGCGGCAAAGGCCTTGCGGAAGCAGGTCACATAAGCGTAGTGGCAGTAAGGCAGCAGCAGCCGGTAAACCTGAGCGCCGCCAATGACGTAAATATCCTCGCTCCTGTACTTCAACAGGCCGGTCAGCAGCCGGGGCAGGGAGGGATAAACCTCCAGGCCGGTCCCCTGCAATTGCCCGTTGCCGGAAAGCACCACATTGGCCCGGTCCGCCAGGGGTTTGCCGCCAGGCAGGGACAGCAGGGTATTCCTGCCCATCACCACCACCTTACCTACCGTATGCTGACGGAACCAGCGCATATCCCCGGGTATGCGGGCCAGCAGGCTGCCCTGGCAGCCGATCCCCCAATTATTGTCCACGGAGACAATGGTATTCATGGCGTACCTCCTCTGCCGATTATACCGCTACCGGAATCTTGACGGGGAAATCATGGGCCTGATAATTTTCCACCCGGAAACTTTCCGGGGTAAAAGCGTAGAAATCCCGGATGTTCTCATCCAGGCTGACCTCTGGCGCGGGATAGCCCTCCCGGGCCAGCAGCTGCTCCACCAGGGGGATATGCCGGTCGTAAATATGGGCGTCGGCGATCATATGTACCAGTTCCCCGGGAACCAGGCCGGAGACCTGGGCAAACATCATCAACAGGGCGGCGTACTGGCAAACGTTCCAATTATTGGCCACCAGCATATCCTGGCTGCGTTGGTTTAACAGGCCGTTCAGCCGGCCTTCGGTCACATTCAGGGTCAGGCTGTAGGCGCAGGGATAAAGCCGCATCTGGCTTAAATCGCTGTGGACGAAAATATTGCTGACCATGCGGCGGGAGAGGGGGTCTTCCCGCAACAGCTTCAGCAGCATATCCACCTGGTCGTACTCCCCTTCCGGGAACCGGTGCTTCACTCCCAGCTGATAGCCGTAGGCCTTGCCGATGCTGCCGTTCTCATCCGCCCAGGCGTCCCAGATATGGCTGGAAAGATCCTGGATCTGATGGGATTTCTTCTGCCAGATCCAGAGGATCTCATCCACGGCGTTCCGGTAATGGATGGGGCGCAGGGTCATCAGGGGGAATTCCTTAGCCAGGTCATAGCGGTTGCAGAGGGCGAAACGCTTTAAGGTATGGGCCGGGGCGCCGTCCTCCCAGCGGGGCCGCACCGGATAGCCCTTGTCTGAGAAGCCCTGTTCCAGGATCTCCCGGCAGTTATCTTTAAAAAGCTGGTCGCTGTAGGACATGCATGACCCCTTACTGATTGGCGTAAATTTCCCGCTTTTGGCAAAAACCACAGGGTCCGCAGACCCTGAACAATCCGGTGAAAACGGTTGCGGGAGGGCAATCAGCCTTGCTCCGGCAAAAATAGGCGGATTTATGATTAATATTATACTATAACAATAGGCTACTTGAAAAGCCCCGGGCCATGGGTTATAATAGTTTTTATAAGGTTATTTTCCGAGCGTTTTTGCCAAAGGAGGGATCAATATGGCATTTTTTGACAAAATTGGTACGGTGGCTAAAAATGCCGCTGCCGGCGCCAATGAAATGGTGGGGGCCGCCAAGCTGAATGTCCGCATCGGCGAAGAGAATAAAAAGATCGCTAACATCAAAGCTCAGCTGGGGGAATATGTCTGGCAGCAATATACCGCCGGTCTGGATCTGCCTGAGGGCATGCTGCACTACTGCCAGCAGATCGACGCCTGCAATGAGCAGATCGCCGCTTTAAACCTGCAGATCGCGGAGCTGAAAGCCGCGCCCGCCGCCCCTGCTCCGGAAAAGGCTGTGGAAGGGGCGGCCTGTCTCGCCTGCGGCGCGGCCATCGCCCCCAATTCCCGCTTCTGCCCGGCTTGCGGCGCGGAACAGGTTCAGCCCGAGCCTGCGGCTCCTCTGGAAAAATTCTGCGTGAACTGCGGAGCTAAGATTGCCGGGGAGACCCGCTTCTGCCCGGAATGCGGGCAGCCGCAACAATAACCGCCACAACAACCATTAAGGAGCTTTTGATGATGCAAGCACTCAAAGAGAAGATTCTCCAGGACGGCCTGGCCCTGGGCACGGAAATCGTCAAGGTGGATTCTTTCCTCAACCACCAGATCGATGTGGATTTCATGCTCTCCCTGGGCCGGGAATTCAACCGGCTGTTCAGCGACGCCAATCCCACCAAGATCCTGACCATGGAAAGTTCCGGCATTGCCGTGGCCCTTTCCACCGCTATGAGCTTCGGCAATATCCCGGTGGTCTTTGCCAAGAAAACCGCGCCCAATACCATGGTGGAGGACGTCTATGCCGCGGATGTGATGAGCTTTACCCGGGGCAAGGTCAGTTCCGCCCGGGTCAGCAAAAAATTCCTCACCCCGGAGGACCGGGTGCTGATCATCGACGACTTCCTGGCCCATGGCGAAGCCGCCGGCGGCCTGGTTGCCATCGTGCGGCAAAGCGGCGCCACGCTGCTGGGGGTGGGCGCGGTGATTGAGAAAGAATTCCAGGGCGGCGGCGCCAAGCTGCTGGCCATGGGCTGCCGGCTGGAATCCCTGGCGGTGATCACCCGGATCGTGGACGGCCAAATCTATTTCCGGGAAGACTAGCCCGCCCGCTTTTCCACATACTTGTTCAGCTCAAGCTGCCCATTGGCTTCCCGCCCCCTTCCTTTCGGAACAAAGCGGCGCGCAATGGGCATTTGCTTTTCCGGGCAGGGCCGGGTATACACAAAAGGAGCGCTTATGGCCAAGAGTAAAACGGTTTTTGTTTGCACGGATTGCGGCGGCGAAAGCGTCCGCTGGATGGGCCAATGCCCCCATTGCGGGGCCTGGAACACCCTGGTGGAAGAAAAGATCAATTCC
>DAIMZM010000103.1:0-7772 GCA_036733985.1 Bacillota bacterium | reverse complement strand
TGATCGGCGCCTTTGCCGTTGAATACGGCAATCGGCCCCAGGAGATCCGGCCTGAGGATCTGGACCGGGAGCGGATCATTGACCTGACCGCTGAGTTTTCCGCCCGGGAGTGGCGGCTGAACCGGCCCATTCCCTGTGATGTGGCGCTGTCCGGCCGCTACGATTGGGGCGGGCTGACCATTCGCCTGGCCGTCAATTCCGGCCAGGTGCAGGAGGCGGAAATCTTTACCGACAGCTTAAACGCGGAATTGTCCGCCTGCTTACGGAAAAGCCTGCTGGGCCAGGATTTCAGCGCCCCGGCTTTAGCCGCCGCCGCCCGGGCCTGTCCTGGCCTGGATGCGGCCGCGGCCCAGGACATCAGCCAGCTTTTGGCTGCCCAGTCTTTTTGAACAGGGCCTGGGCTTAAACCATTTAAAACCATTAAACCGTTCTTCTTTTGATTTAGCTGGCTTTTGCTCAGTAAAAGAAGAACTAAGAAGACTTTAAATGGCAGCTGAATTATACACCCCCCTAACAAGTAACTTTGAATAAATTTTAAGTTCTTTTGTTTCTTTTCTTTCAAGAAAAGAAAGGTTTTAAAGGTTTTAAAGGTTTGCCGGCTGCCAAGGAAAACAGTGGAGGATATATCAGTGAGCAAGCACTATGATTTGATCGTCATTGGCGGCGGCCCCGGCGGCTATACCGCCGCGATCCGCGGGGCCCAATACGGCCTGAAAACAGCGGTGGTGGAAGAACGGGAGCTGGGCGGCACCTGCCTGAACCGGGGCTGCATTCCCACTAAGGCCCTGCTGCATACGGCGGAGCTCTATCATGCCGCTGAGCAGGATTTTGCCAGCCTGGGCCTGAAAATCAGCGGCCTGGATTATGACGGCGGCCAGGTCTATGCCCGTAAAGACCAGGTGGTGGAACAGCTGCGGAGCGGCATCGAACAATTGCTGAAAGGCAATGGTATTGATTATTATCCCAGCCATGGCCAGATCAAAGGCCCGGGCCGGGTGCTGGTTGACGAAGAAGAACTGACGGCAGAGCGGATCCTGATCGCCAGCGGCTCCAAGCCCAGCCTGCCGCCGATCCCCGGCATCGGCAGCCCGGGGGTGGTCACCAGCGACGAGCTGCTTTCCGCCGGGATCCTGCAAAACGGCCGTTTGCCCGGCGCGGTCACCATTATTGGCGGCGGAGTAATCGGCTGCGAATTTGCCGGGGTGCTGAACGCTTTCGGCAGCCGGGTCACGATTATCGAGGCTCTGGACAGGCTGCTGCCTGGCGCGGATAAGGATATCTGCCAAAACCTGGCCCAGATCATGAAGAAGCGGGGCGTGGCTGTGCATACTTCCGCCATGGTCAAGGGCATAGAGCCGGGACCGGCAGGCCTGGTCTGCGCCTTTGAGGGCAAAAGCGGCCCGGGGGAAGCGGTTTCCGATTTGATCCTGGTGGCCACCGGCCGTAAGGCCAATACCGAAGGCCTGCTGGCAGAGGGCTTGTCCCTGGCCAGCCAGCGGGGCCTGTTTCTGGTGGATGAACAATTTTGCACCAGCGTGCCGGGAATCTACGCCATCGGCGACGTAATCGGCGGCGTACAGCTGGCCCATAAGGCTGAGGCGGAGGGCCAGGCCGCGGTGGCTTACATGGCGGGGAAAACCCCTGAGAGCCGCTTGGATCTGATTCCGTCCTGCATCTATACGGATCCGGAAATCGCCTGGGTGGGCCTGGGCGAAGCCGAGGCCAAGGCCCAGGGCCGGGAAATCAAGGTGGGCAAGGCGCTGATGAGCGCCAATGGCAAAAGCCTGATCGCCGGCGCGGAGCGGGGCTTTATCAAGCTGATCTTTGACCGGGACAGCCAAGTGCTGCTGGGCGCGGCTTTGATGTGCTGCCGGGCCACGGATCTGATCAGCGAGCTGACCCTGGCTGTCAGCCAGGGCTTGACCCTGGAATCCCTGGCCGCCATTGTCCGGCCCCATCCCACTTTTAACGAGGCGATTACCGAGGCAGTAGAGGCTGCCGTGGAAATGGCTATCCATGCCATGCCCCGGCGGCGCTGAGTGGAGCCTGGCAAAGCTCCATTCCTGTGCTACAGAACCCTGGGCCAGCGCCCAGGGTTTTTGTTTAAATCAGGGCCCTAAGGGCAAACTATAAGGGTGCTGCTTCAACAAAAAGAAAGCATAAACAAGACTTTTCCACATTTTCTAGGTTAAAATTGCAAAGGCGCTGAATTTTTAAGGCTTCTTGGAAAAATTACGGCAGATAACCCCTCTCCGGAGGGTGTAGCTCAGTGATACAGATTAAGGAGGACGCAGGATGTTGGACCCCACCGTAAACAAAGTTTGGCAAATCGCCGCGGAGGCGGAGAAGCATATGCCCAGCCCCAAGGGTTGGCAGGACAAGCTGGGCCTGCTGGAAGAAGAGGTCATCCCTTATGGCAAAGTGGCTAAGCTGGATTTCTTGAAGATCATGAACCGGCTGAAAGATAAGGCGGACGGCAAATATATCGAAGTCACCGCCATTACCCCCACTCCCTTGGGCGAAGGCAAAAGCACCACCTGCCTGGGGCTGATGGAAGGCCTGGGCCAGCTGGGCCTGAATGCCGGCGGCTGCCTGCGCCAGCCCTCCGGCGGCCCCACCATGAATGTGAAGGGCACCGCGGCCGGGGGCGGCAATGCCCTGCTGATCCCTATGACCGAGTTTTCCTTAGGCCTGACCGGGGACATCAATGATATCGGCAATGCCCATAACCTGGCCATGCTGGCCCTGAATGCCCGGATGCAGCATGAATACAATTACAGCGACGAAGTCCTGGCCCAGAAAAACCTGCGCCGCCTGGATATTGACGCCAAACGGGTGGCCTTCAACTTTGTCATGGATTTCTCAGCCCAATGCCTGCGGAATATCATCATCGGCATGGGCGGCAGAAATGACGGCTTTACCATGAGCAGCCATTTTGCCATCACCGTTTCCAGCGAGCTCATGGCCATCCTGGCCGTGGCCAGGGATCTGGCGGATCTGCGCCAGCGCATCGGCCGGATCATCCTGGCGTATGATAAAAACGGCGGCCCGGTAACCGCGGCTGATCTGGAAGTGGACGGGGCTATGGCGGCCTGGATGCGCAATACCATCAATCCCACCCTTTGCAGCACCAGCGAGTACCAGCCCTGCCTGGTGCATGCCGGGCCTTTTGCCAATATCGCCATTGGCCAGAGCTCCATCATCGGCGACCGGCTGGGCCTGAAGCTCTTTGATTATCATATTACCGAATCCGGCTTTGCCGCCGAGATCGGCTTTGAAAAGTTTGTGGATGTGAAATGCCGTCTGTCCGGCCTGACCCCTAATGTCAGCGTGATCGTGGCCACGGCCCGGGCCCTGAAAATGCATGGCGGCGGTCCCCGGGTGGCCCCGGGCCAGCCCTTGCCCCAGGAATATACCAGCAGCAATCCGGGTCTGGTGGAAGCGGGCCTGCCCAATCTGCTGCACCATATCGCCACGGTGAAAAAGGCCGGCATCAATCCGGTGGTCTGCCTGAACATGTTTGCCACAGATACGGAGGAGGAGATCCGCGTCATCCGGGACGCCGCGGAGCAGGCCGGGGCCCGCTTCGCCGCCTCCAATCACTGGCGCTACGGCGGCCAGGGCGCTTTGGAACTGGCGGAGGCGGTACGGGACGCCTGTGAGGAGAAAACCGATTTCCGCCCCCTCTATGACTTTAGTTTACCCTTAAAAGAGAAGGTGGAAGTCATTGCCCGGGAGGTTTACGGCGCGGAGGGCGTGGATTGGTTTGGCGAGGCGATCCCCAAGCTGAAACAATACAGCGCCCCTGAATACCAGGATTACAGCGTGATGATGGTGAAAACCCAGCTCTCCCTGTCCCATGATCCCACGCTGAAAGGGGTGCCCAAGGGCTGGCGGCTGCCCATCCGGGATATCCTGCTCTACGGCGGCGCCCAATTCCTCTGCCCCTGCGCCGGGGATATTTCCCTGATGCCTGGGACCGCCTCCGACCCGGCCTACCGCCGGGTGGATATCAATACCGAGACCGGCGAAGTCATCGGCCTGTTTTAGCAGCGAGCCCCGCCCCGGCCGAAGCCCGGCGGGGCGGGGCCCGCTGCTCTTTATCCGAGGCAAAGCAGGATTTTTCACCTGCCGGGAGGAAATAATCAGGGCTTAGCCACAGGCCGGTAAGAGGAGGCTGTTTATGACCGTATATACGGATCTATCCTGCCAGGACTTTGTCACAATTTTAGCCTCCAAAGCCCCCACCCCAGGGGGTGGCGGCGCTTCCGCCCTGGTGGGCGCCATCGGCATGGCCCTGGGCAATATGGTGGTCAGCCTGACGGTGGGGAAAAAGAAATACGCGGCTGTTGAGGCGGAGATCCTGGGGATCCAGGCAGAGGCGGCCCAGCTCCAGGTAGATCTGCTGGCACTGGTGGAAGCGGACGCGGCTGTTTTCCGGCCCCTGGCCCAAGCTTACAGCCTGCCCGGCAATACCCAGGAAGAGCAGGCTTATAAAGCGGAGCAGCTCAGCCAATATTGCCAGGCAGCCGCTGAGGTTCCTTTGGCAATCATGGAAAAATGCTACCAGGCCCTGCTGCTGGCCCGCCGTGTGGCGGAGATCGGCAGTAAAATCGCGGTTTCCGACGCCGGCTGCGCCGCCTACTTTCTGGCGGCGGCGGTGGGGGCGGCCAGGCTGAACGTGCTGATCAATCTGCCGCTGATCCAGGATAAGGATCTGGCCGGGGAAAAGCTGGCTCAGGCCGACCGCATGCTGGCGGACGCCCGCCGCTTGAGCGACGAGACCCTGGCTGTGGTGGAAAGCTGGCTCTAAGCACCGGACCGGGCGGGCCGGGCCCCGCCCCTGCACAAAACGGAAAGCGGAGGTCCTATGGGGAAAATACTCAGCGGCGCCCAGGTGGCTGCTGCTATTAATCAGGATACGGCGGCTCGGGCCGCGGATTTACGCAGCCGGGGCGTTTGCCCCACCCTGGCCATCCTGCGGGTGGGGGACAGGCCGGATGATATCAGTTATGAGAAAGGGGCTGCCAGCCTCTGCGCGAAGCTGGGCGTGGCTGTGAAGCGCCTCCCGCTGCCGGCGGCTGTTTCCCAGGCAGCGCTTCTGGCCCAGTTGCGCCAGGCGGAGCAGGATCCGGGTATCCACGGCCTGCTGCCCTTAAGGCCCCTGCCCAAGCCTTTGGACGACCAGGCCCTGGCCGCCGCCCTCAGCCCCCGCCTGGATGTGGACGGCGTGACCAGCGCTTCCCTGATGGGCGTTTTTGCCAATACCCAGGCGGGCTATGCGCCTTGTACAGCCCAGGCTGTGCTGGAAATTCTGGATCATTTCGGCTATCAACTGGCGGGTAAGCGGGTCACGGTGATCGGCCGCAGCCTGGTGGTGGGCAAGCCCCTGGCCATGATGCTGCTGAACCGGAACGCCACGGTCACTATTTGCCATAGCCGGAGCGTGGATCTGGCGGCCCAGGCCAGATCGTCGGAAATTCTGGTGGCAGCCGCGGGCCAGGCCGCCTTGGTGGACGAGGATTTTGTTAATCCCGGCCAAACCGTGATCGATGTGGGCATCAATTTCACGCCCCAGGGCAAGCTGGTGGGGGATGTGGCCTTTGAGCGGGTGGAGCCTTTGGTGGCGGCCCTGACGCCCAATCCCGGCGGCGTAGGGGCGGTCACCGCTTCCGTGCTGGTCCGCCATGTGGTGGAAGCAGCCGCCAAGACACTGGCTTAAGCCGCCGGGCTTTTGGCAGCGCTTTTATAGAGGCTGGGCAAGAAGCGCTTTTTAATCACAGCAGCTCCATGGAAAAACCCGCTCGATTGAGAGCGGGTTTTCAGATGATTTCTCCACTAGGCTATCAATCAGCGGTCGGCGGCTTCCCGGTTTTCCAAATACCGTTCCAGCTTCCGCTTGACCCGCTGCAGGGCATTGTCAATGGATTTCACATGCCGGTTCAAGTCCCCGGCGATTTCCTGGTAACTCTTGCCTTCCAGGTAATACATCAGGACTTTCCATTCCAGGGAAGAGAGGATTTCCCCCATTTTTTCCTCAATATCATTGAATTCCTCCCGGGAGATGATCAGTTCCTCCGGATCGGTGACCCGGGTGCCGGAAATCACATCCAGCAGGGTACGGTCGCTGTCCTCGTCATAGATGGGCTTGTTCAGGGACACATAGGAATTCAGGGGGATATGCTTTTGGCGGGTGGCGGTTTTGATGGCGGTGATGATTTGCCGGGTGATGCACAGCTCCGCAAAGGCCCGGAAAGAGCTGAGCTTGTCCGGCCGGAAATCCCGGATGGCCTTATAGAGGCCGATCATCCCTTCCTGGATGATATCCTCTTTATCCGCGCCGATCAGGAAATAAGAACGCGCTTTCGCCCGGACAAAGTTTTTGTATTTGTTGATCAGGAATTCAGAGGCATCGTTATTGCCCTCCCGGGCCAGTTCCACAATGTCTTCATCCGTCATCACCACAAAATCTATGCTATTGTCCGGGATTTGCCGCTCCATGCCCCGCTCCTTTCCTAGTGCACCTATTATATCCCAGCCCCGCGTATTAAGTCAAATTATTTCTTAGCTGCGGCCTTGCTCAGCCGGTTCATGATCGCCCTGCCCAGGCCCTGCTGAGGCACGGTTTCGGCAATGATGCGGCCCGCCCCCCGCCGGTCCGCCTCCCTAAGGCAGGCAAAGGCCGTCCGGGCATAGGCTGCCTGATCGCCGCGGCTGCCGTAAATCAGCATATTCTCTGGACGCAGGCCCCGAGCTTGAAGTTCCCCAGCGCTTTCTTGGCTTAAAATCAGCAGCGGTTCTTCCGGCCCCTGGACTAAGAGAGCCAAACGCTGGGCTTCTATAGCCCGCCAATCCGGCGCCAAATAAAGGGCGCCTTTTGGCGCATAGTGCCGGTATTTCATGCCCGGCGCGGCTGGGCGCCGGGCCGCCTCCCCGGCCGGCAGCAGGCAATCGCCGCAGAACGCCGCCAGCTCCTCCAGGCTGATCTGCCCCGGCCTGAGCAAAACCGGCAAATCCCCTTGGGCATCCACCACCGTGCTCTCCAGGCCGATCAGCACCGGGCCCCCGTCCAAGATCAAGGGGATTTTCCCCGCCAAATCCTCATAGACATGCTGGGCCAGGGTGGGGGAGGGTTTGCCGGAAAGATTGGCCGAAGGCGCGGCTATGGGCAGCCCCGCCGCCTGGATCAGGGCCTGGGCCGCGGGGTGGGCCGGGTAGCGCAGGGCCACCGTGTTCAGCCCGGCTGTGGTGGCGTCCGGCACGATAGGGCGCTTGGGCAGCACCAGGGTCAAAGGGCCGGGCCAATACTTCTTTGCCAAGCGCAGCCCCAAGGGGGTGAAGCCGGCCAGCCTTTCCCCCATGTCCAGGGAATCGATATGGGCGATCAGGGGGTTGTCCGCCGGCCGGCCTTTGGCAGCGAAGATCCCCTCTGCCGCCTGGCTGTTCAGGGCGTCCGCCCCCAAGCCGTAAACGGTTTCCGTGGGAAAGGCCACCAGCCCGCCGGCCCGCAGCAGTTCCCCGGCCCAGGCAAAAGCCTGCCGCGCCCCTGCGCTGTCCCTGTCCCGCACATCAATGATCTGGGTTTCCATGTTCCGGCTTCTTTCGTAAAATAATCAAGATAAAACCGTCCCTTTCTTGGAAGAAAGGGACCCAAAGAACTTTAAAGGGTAAAGGTTCGGGTTAAAAACTAAATAAAAAAAGTATAACCACATTAACAGTAGGATGCGGGATCCAAGGGCGGCGAGCCCTTGAGTCGTTTTAAGGGGGTGCGG
>DAIMZM010000102.1:0-7808 GCA_036733985.1 Bacillota bacterium | reverse complement strand
GTGCTGCAGCTGGACCGGTTCCGCAACACCTCCGTTCGGATCAACCAGGAGTGGGTGATGAGCGGCATTGACCCCGGCCGTCTGCTGCAGGTGGATGATTTCGACGATATCCTGCTGATGGCCAGTTCCGGCCTGGGCGTCGGCATCCTGCCCTATTATCTGCCGGATACCCGTAACGCCCGCTTTTCCGTGGTGGATTTCGAGGGCGTGGCGCCTTATGCGGACCTGGCTCTGGCCTATTTCAAAGACAGCAATAATCCGGCCTTGGGCCTGTTTTTGGAGCTGGTTCTGGAGATGAAGAAGGACGGGCCCACTTTGCCTTAAGGCAACATTACCGGGAAAGCGCAAGCTGATAAATATCAGACCGGGGACGCCTCCGGATCAAACCGGAGGCTCCCCCGGTCTTTTTTGCTTTCAACCGGGGCCGCTGCGGCAATAGTTAAAATAATTAAAAAAATTTATTGACATATTTAAGTATTTTATATATAATCTGATCAATAAACAAAATATATATAACAAAAAGTTATTTTTATCTATCTAACCGAGAAATGAGGGATATCTATGGCTGAGAAAGCCGGCGAAGCGGAACTGTATGGGAATCATGTGGTGCAATACGCGCCGGAATATTCCTTCTGCGCAGGGTGCACCTCCTGCGAGATCGTCTGCAGCCTCTTGCATGACGGCGTGGTCAGCCCCAGCTACAACCGGATCTTTGTGGATCGGGGCACCTCGACCATGGTGCACCGCATCCGCGCCTGCAAGCACTGCGCGGATCATCCCTGCTATGAGAAATGCCCGAAAAAGGGCCGGGCCATGCGGATCGACGAGAACAATATCGTCTATATCGTGGAGGAGGAATGCATTGGCTGCGGCCTCTGCGTCAAAGCCTGCCGCCTGGATAAACCAGCCATCAATCTGGTGAAAAGCCCGGATAAAAGCCAGCGCAAAGCCAAGAAATGCGATCTTTGCCGTACCCGCCCGGAGGGGCCGGCCTGCGTGGCCTATTGCCCGGTGCGCTGCATCGGCCTGAGCCAGGAATCGCAGCAGATTCCCCTGGACAAGCGCTGGGACTAAATGAAAAGGAGCAGGGTCATGGAAAACGAGCTGAAAAGCTACGGCTATGTGGGCCAAATCGCCCGGATCAATCTCACCGGCAGCACCGTGGAGCTGATCCCCACCGCCAAATATGTGCCCAAATATATCGGCGGGCGCAGCGTCTGCAACAAGATCTTCTGGGACGAGGTCAAGCCCGGTGTCAAAGCCTTTGACCCGGAAAATAAGCTGATCTACATGACCGGCCCCACCACGGCCACGGGTATTCCCACCGGCGGCCGCACCGAATTTACCGGCATCGCCCCGAATAATCTGCCGGAGCAGTATTCCTGGAGCGGCATTGGCGGCTGGTTCGGCGCGGAGCTGAAATTTGCCGGCTTCGACGGCTTTATCCTGGAAGGCCGGGCTCCGGAGCCTACCTATATCCTGATCGAAGACGGCCAAATCACCTTCCATTCCGCCCGGAACCTCTGGGGCAGGAAAGTTCATGACAGCCAGGCCAAGCTGGAAAAATGGCATGGCCCCGACAGCAAGAGCATGGTTATCGGCCCGGCCGGCGAAAACCTGATGCGCAATGCCACCATCACCACCAGCAATGATAATGTGGCTGCCAAAAGCGGCTTCGGCGCGGTATTCGGCTCCAAGAACCTGAAAGGCATCACCTGCAAGGGCACGGGTACGGTGATCCCCTATGATATCCCGAAAATACTGGAATTGCGGAAAGAGATGGGCAATCCTTATATGCGCCCCAGCCCCCTGACCCGGGAAATGACCCATGGCATGGACGGCAACACCATCCCGGTGGAAGGCGGCTGGATCCGGGGCCAGGTGGCCTGCAGCCATGGCTGCAACCAGCACTGCAACCGGCTGATGATCGACGTCAAATCCGCTTTCAAAGACGAGCCGGTCAACCATGTGGAAAAGTGCGTCAGCATCTTTGCTTTCGGCTTTCAGGAAGACTGCAGCTGGCTGCCGATCCAGAACTGGGAGACGAAGCAGAACCATTTCCTGCCCTGCAAGCTGCTGAGCATGGAAATGCCGGAGCCGGATCCCACGGACCCCCATTTCGCTGAGCTGTTCAAAAAAGTCCCTGGGGACAAGGTGGATTTCTGGACCCCTAATCTGGACCGGGGCTCCGTGATGATGGATATGTGCAATGAATATGGCATTGACAAATGGGATGTGATCGTCTGGCTGTTCACCTGGCTTTCCATGGGCAAAAAAGAAGGGGTTTTCGACGACGTCGATTTCGGTATGGAAATCGATGTGGAAAACGAGGAATTTGTCAAGCATATGCTGGACATCATCACTTACCGCAAAGGCTATTACGGCAATATCCTGGCGGAAGGCATGGCCAGGGCCATCCGCATCCTGGGCAAGGAAAAGTTCGGCGACACCATCTATCACGGCCGCTATTCCCAGGCGGTGCCCGGGCTCAGGCTGGATATCCCCATCAGCCTGGAGACGGCCTGGGGCCATTCCTACCACTGGCAGGGCCGGGGCTTCGAGGGCACCATCAATAAGCCGGGCTGGCTGGCCACCTCCCTGGAGCTGATGATCGTCACCCGGGATATCCAGACCATTGCCCATCATCATGATACCTATGACAATTACTTAAAGATCAAGGATGATCCCTGCCATAGCCAGACCCTGATCGACGGCGTGATCATGAATGTGCTCAAGGCGGAGCTGAAAGATTCCGTGACCTGCTGCGACTGGCAAAGCCCCAATCTGTTCTGGACCGATATGGAAGCCCAGATGTTCCAGGCGGCCACCGGCTACCCCATGACTGAGGAAGCACTGAACCAGGCGGCCTGGCGTTCCCATCTGCTGTTCCGCGCCATCCTGATGCGGAACTTCGGCAGGAACCGGGAGATGGAGGTCAACGCCATTTTCCCCACCATGCAGTATCCGGATCCCTATGGCGAGACTGTCAGCTGGGAAGATTGGAACGACCTGGTGGATTTGCTCTACGACGGCTTTGGCTGGGAGAGAAAGACCGGCTGGCCTTACCGGGAGACCTGGGAGAAATACGGCCTGAAAGAGATCGCTGATGAAATGGCGGAACTGGGCATGCTGCCGGAGCGGCCCTGAAGCAAGGCCCGGTGAAAGGAGCCAGGAAATGAAGCACGGAAGCGCGCCCATGATCGCCGTCAGCGGCGTCAAAAATTCCGGCAAAACCACCCTGCTGGAAAAGCTGGTTGCCGCATTGGCGGCCCGGGGGGATAAAGTGGCGGTGATCAAGCATGACGGGCATCTCTTTGACCTGGACGCGCCGGGCACGGACAGCCACCGCTATTGCCGGGCCGGCGCTTACGGGGCGGCGGTCTATGACCGGGAAAAATTCCTGCTGGTCAAAAACAGCTCCGCGGCCCCGGAGGAACTGGCGGCCTTTTTCCCCGAGGCGGATCTGATCTTTGTGGAAGGGGCCAAGTATTCGCCGCTGCCGAAGATTGAGATCGTACGGGGCGGCAATTCGGAGCAGCCGGTCGCTGATCCCGCCACCTTGCTGGCCCTGGTTACGGATTTGCCCATCACCGTCCCCGGCGTGCCCAGCCTGGGGCTGGCGGATCTTTCCGGCCTGCTCCGGATCATCCTGGCTTACCGGGAGCGGTTTGATGAGCATCGCTGACCAGGCCTTAGGCCGTCCGGGTTACGGGGCCTTGCCCGTGGTTGCCCTGAGCCGGGACGGCAGGGCACAAACCATAGAAAAGCTGGCTGCCGCGGAATGCTGCCTCCGGGTGTATAGCCAGGCCCGGCTCCTGCTGAAAATGATCTGCAGCCCCGGCTGCCTGGGCGAGCTGGTTCTGGGTTATTTTTACAGCGAAGGCCTGATCGCCTCGGCGGAAGAGATCAGCTGCATCCGCATCAGCCAGGACGGGCAGCGGGCGGATATCTTTTTCCGGGAGGGCGGTGATCGGGAACAGGCCTTGCCCCAGGCGGAGCAGGTGCTTTCCGCCGGCGGCGCCGTCAGGCTGCGCCCCGGCTGCCGGCGGGAAGCCCGTCCCTTATCGCCCCTGCCCCATTATGAATGGCAGCCGGAGCAGGTCTTTGCCCTGGCTGATACATTCTACCAGGCCAAGACCCACGTCTACGAACAGACCGGGGCGGCCCATAGTTGTTTCCTCAGCCTGGGCGGGGCGATCCGCTATTCTGCTGAGGATATCGGGCGGCATAACGCCTTGGATAAAGTGATCGGCAGGGCGCTGCTGGACGGCGGGGATCTGAGCCAAGCCCTGGCTTACACCAGCGGCCGCGTGCCCGTCGATATGGCGGCCAAGGCTATCCGCAGCCGCATCCCGGTGCTGGTCAGCAAATCCCTGCCCACAGTGGAAGCGGCGGCCCTGGCCAAACAATACCGTCTGACCTTGATCTGCCTGGCAAAGCCCCAGGGTTTACTGGTCTTTGCCGATGGCGCTGCAATCAGCCCTGAGAGAAAAGAGGCAAAACCGTGAACCATCAAGTAGAGGTGGAGCAGGCTGTGGACTTATTGCTGGCTCAGCCGGTCTGGCTAAACAGCCAAATCATCCCGGTGGCGGCGGCCCGGGGCCGGGTGGCGGCGGCGGCGCTGTTTGCGCCTGAGATGTCCCCGGCCTTTGACCGCTCCCCCTTTGACGGCTATGCCGTCAGGGGCGAGGAGACAGCGGCAGCCGCCAGGGAGCGGCCGGCCGTCTTCCGGGTGACCCAGGAGATCCGGGCCGGGGATTGGCCCAGCCAGGGCATCGGTCCGGGCTGCGCGGCCAAGATCCTCACCGGCGCGCCGCTGCCGCCGGGGGCCAATACCACGGTGAAATATGAACATACGGAATTCAGCGCGGATCAGGTGAAAATCTTTCAGCCCCTTCCCCCCGGAACCAATGTGGTCCGGGCCGGGGAAGGCGTCCGGCAGGGGGAGGCCCTGATCCAGGCCGGGACGCTGGTGACGCCGCCGGTCACGGGCCTGCTGGCCGGGGTCGGTATCGCCACGGTGCCTGTGTACCGCCGCCCCTTGGTCACCCTGTTCAGCACCGGCTCGGAACTGCTGCCTTTGACCGAGCCCCTCCGGCCCGGCTTGACCCGGGACAGCAATTATTACACCCTCAGCGGCTTTCTGGCGGAAAACGGCCTGGAAACCAGGGCCGGCGGACTGCTGGCGGATGATCCGGACCTGATTGCCGGCCATGTGGCGGCGGCCCTGGAAACCAGCGACTGCGTTTTGACCAGCGGCGGGGTTTCCGTAGGGGATTATGATTATCTGGCAACGGTTGGTGAAAAGCTGGGCGGCAAACCGCTGTTCAGCAAGGTGGCGATGAAGCCCGGAGGCTGCCTGCTGGCCACGGTGATCAACGGCAAGCTGCTGCTGGGCTTATCCGGCAGCCCAGGGGCGGCTGTCACCGGGCTGATCCGCGTCGCCCTGCCTTATTTACGCAAACTCTGCGGCCGCCAGGAGCCGCTGCCCCGGGAGATCACGGCCCGGCTGGCGGAAGATTTTCCCAAGGAGAGCCGGACCCGGCGTTTCCTCCAGGGCAGGCTGCTGATCCGGGAGGGACAGGCCTGGTTCAGCCGGCCGCAATGCCAGGGCAACGCCATGCTGAAAGCCCTGGTGGGCTGCGATATGCTGGCGGATATCCCCGCCGGCAGCCCAAGGCTGGCCAAAGGCGACAAAGTGCGGCTTTATCCCTACGCCTAAACCCGCGCGCTGAATTGGGCGGCCAGGAGTTGGCGGAGAGGAGGGGTGTTCCTGGATATCAGGGGCTTAAACTATTTCATCGCCGCCTTGGAGTATCTGAATTTTACCAGGGCCGCCCGGGAATGCCATATTACCCAGACCGCCATGAGCCAGTATATTGCCAGAATCGAGGATGAGCTGGGCTTTCAGCTCTTTTACCGCAATAACCGCTCGGTGACGCCTACCCCGGCGGGCCGGGATTTCTACGACCGGGCCCGGCGCATCCTGCTCAGCTATGAGGAGGCCCTGCAGCACGGCTTAAGCCTGGCTGCGGGCGAGACCGGCGAAGTCCTGGTCATCGCCCCCAGCAGCATCGAGGCGCTGTTCATCATTGAGCGGCTGAAAGGGTTTCAGCGGCAGTTTCCCAAAGTGCGGCTCAATCTCAGGGTGGTGGAACCCCGCCATATCATGGGCATGATCAAGGAAGGCGTGGCGGATCTGGCTATTTGCTGGCCCTATGATTTCGCAGCCGACGAGACCTTGGGCGTGCTGCCCATCGCCAGCTTTGAAATCCTGGCTGTGGTGCGGGCGGCCAGCCCGGAGGCCCGGGCGGAGCGGCTCAGCGCCAAGGCGATCAGCGGCAAGCAGGTGGCTTTGCTGGAACCCGGCATCATGCAGAACACCTACCGGGCCATGCGCCATGATTGGCTGGCCAATGGCCTGGAGCCTGCCGGGCTGATCCGCCTGCAGAAGCTGGAGGATATTCTGCTGGAAGTGGAGCTGAACGACGCCCTGGCCCTGGTGCCCGCCTTTGTCCGGGAGCATGTGGCCGGCGGCCTGGCTTTCAAAAAGCTGGATCTGGGCCAGCCCATCCGGATGGAAGTAGCTGCCTGCTACCTGCCGGACAATCTGAATCCGGCAGTGGCCAGGCTGCTGGATAGCCTGAAGGCTGATGCCATTAATCACAGTTCGTGATCATGTAAACAGGATTAATCGTTTTACAAGGCCCTGGAAATAAATTAAAGTAAAGAGGGTTCAAAATATTGCGAAAGCAGGTCGATATCATGCAGAAAAATCCCGTCAGATATGTGCTGGTTTTTATCATGGCCTTGGGTTTATGTTTTTCCGGCTTCACCAATGTGATCTACGCCGCCCGTGCCGTAGACGTGATGCAGGTCTTTAATATGAGCCAGGCGCAATTATCCGCTATTTCCGGCGTCAGCAATCTTCCCGCCTTCTTCTTTGCCATCTGGCTGGGCAACCTGATCGATAAAAAAGGCGTGCGCAGGCTGCCCGCGCTGCTCCTGGCCCTTACGGCGCTTATCGGCATCATCCGCATCTTTTCCGTCAATTACACCATGCTGTTCGCCCTGACCTTCCTGGCCAGCACCTTTTTCCTGCCCATCAATATCATCGCCCCCAAGCTTTTCGCCCCCTACTTCACCCCTGGGGAAATGGGCGCGGCCATCGGCGTTTACAGCTCCGGCGCGGGATTAGGCACCACCCTGGCCTTTGCCTTAGCCCCGGTCTTCAAAACCACCCAGGGCGCGCTGACCTTTATCGCCGCCGGTTATGTGCTGATGTTCATCTTATGGCTGCTCTTTGTCAAGGACGCGCCGCAAGCCGCCAATGCCCCGGCCGGGCCTAAGCCGGAGCTGAAGGCGGTGCTGAAGAGCAAAACCATGTGGAAGGTGATGCTCTGCGGCGGCCTCTCGGTGGGCGCGGCTATTCTGCTGAACAGCTACGCGGTTAACGCCTTCATCGGCAAGGGTATGGAGCCGGGGGCTGCCAGCGTCATTGCCACCATCATGAACTTCTGCCTGCTGGTAGGCGGCCTGGTAGCCGGGTTCATCGTGACCAAGGCGGGCCGCTACAATCTGCCTTATGTGGTGATCTGCCTGGGCGGCGCCATCCTCTACTATATCGCCTATTGGCTGCCCACCGGCATTGTCACTTATGTGCTGATCGGCGTGGCCGCCTTTGTGGTGGCCGGCTCCATCGGCGTGAACATGGGCCGCATCGCTCTGATCCCGGTGACGGATGAATTCGGCCCGGAAAATATCGGCGCTGCCGGCGGCATGAACCAGACCGCCGTGGGCCTGATCGG
>DAIMZM010000101.1:0-7815 GCA_036733985.1 Bacillota bacterium | reverse complement strand
CGAAGTTTATCAGGCCGTGGAGGCCCTGATCTATAACCTGAGTTCCATGCATGGGCGGGCCGGGGCCCAGGTGCCTGTTTCCAGCCTGAATATTGGCTGCGATACCTCGGCCGGGGCCCGCTCCACCTGCCGCAAGCTGATGCTGGCCTATGAAAAGGGCCTGGGCCATGGGGAAAACCCCATTTTCCCCAACGTGATCTTCCGGGTCCGGGAAGTGGTGAACCTGAACCCGGGCGATCCCAACCGGGATTTGTTCGAGCTGGCCATGGGAGTGGCGGCCAAGCGGATGAACCCCACCTTCAGCTTTATGGACGCCAGCTTCAACCGGGAATACGGCGACCAAGTCAGCTATATGGGCTGCCGCACCAGGGTGATGGCCAACCGCTGCGGCCCGGCCATTACGGAAAAGCGGGGGAATCTGAGCTTCACCTCCATCAACCTGCCCCGCATCGCCATTCAGGCCAAGGGGGATCTGGAGATTTTCTACCGCCTGCTGGAGAATATCCTGGAACTCACCGCCCGCCAGCTCTATCACCGCTACCAGACCCAGGCCGCCCTGAAGGTGCGGGACATGCCTTTCCTGATGGGGCAGCATCTGTATCTGGATTCGGAACAGCTGGGCATCAATGACGATATCGAGCCGGCCATCAAGCACGGTACCCTGTCCATCGGCTTTATCGGCCTGGCCGAGACCCTGGCGGCCCTGACCGGCCAGCATCACGGCGAAAGCAAGGCCGCGGATGAGCTGGGCCATGAGATCCTGGCCTATATGCGGAAAAGGGTGGATGATTTTGCCGAATACTATGATTTGAACTATACGCTGCTGGCCACCCCGGCGGAAGGCCTGTCCGGCCGCTTTGCCAGCATGGACCGGAAGGAATACGGGCTGCTGCCCGGCGTCACCGACCGGGCTTACTACACCAATTCTTTCCATGTGCCGGTTTATTACCCCATCTCCGCTTTTGAGAAGATCAGCGTCGAGGGGCCCTACCATAAATACTGCAATGCCGGGCATATCAGCTATGTGGAGCTTTCCGGCGCGCCGTTGGATAATTTGGAAGCGATGGAAGCGCTGCTCCGGCATATGATCGACAGCGATATGGGCTATGCGGGCATCAATTTCCCCATCGATTTCTGCACGGACTGCAATTATCAGGGCGTCTTCCCCGGCGCTTGCCCCAGCTGCGGCAGCGAAGCGATCAACCGGATCCGCCGCATTACCGGCTATTTCAGCACTGTGGACCGGTTCAACGACGCCAAAAGAAAAGAATTGGCCGACCGGGTCGCCCATTTGTAAGGCCATGGAGATCAAGCTGGCTGGCATTGTTGATGAAAGCGTGGTGGACGGCCCCGGTGTGCGCATGGTCTTCTTCACCCAGGGCTGCCCCCACCATTGCCCGGGCTGCCATAATCCCGCCACCCATGGTTTCAGCGGCGGCACAAGCTATAACACCAGGGAGCTGACCAAGCGGATCCTGGCCCATCCCTATCTGTCCGGCATTACCCTGTCCGGCGGGGAGCCCCTCTGCCAGGCCGCTGCCTGTGCTGAGCTGGCCGTTGCTGCCAAAACCCTGGGAAAAAGCGTGCTGCTCTATTCCGGCTATACCTTTGAGCAGCTGCCGGAGCTGGCGGCGCAGCAGCCGGCCTTGCCCAAGCTGCTGAAATTGATTGATATCCTGATCGACGGGCCTTTCCTGCTGGCGGAACGCAATATCGACCTGGTCTTCCGGGGTTCGGCCAATCAGCGCATCCTGGATTTGCCCCGCTCTCTGACTCTGGGCCGGCCCTGTGAGCTGAAGCTGGGGCGGGAGGCCCGGGGCGCCTAAAAGCTGCTTTTAACCCTAAACCTTCATCAGATAGCAGAGCGTGCGCAAAGCGCCCGCGTCTTGATTGGCGCGGGCGCTTTGGCGTTGGGCAGGCTTTACCGGCTGTAGAGGCTGACAAAATCTTCTGCTTGTGAAAGTGCCCAAAATTTGCTATACTAGTGTCAGGAATTTAGACAGAGAGGCGGTCAGCAAATGTCGCACCATGTTTTCCATCCCCTGGAGTTCGCCGAACCCCGTGATGAAGCTGCTGCCAATGATCTGATCCAAAGGCTGCGGCAAGAGAATGAATTGCTGGCCGCGGCCATTGAGGCTCTGCTGGCCACCTCCAGCGAATCCATTTGCGGCATTGATGAAAACGGCGTGGTCACCATGTGGAATGAGCGGGCGGAGCAGCGCTATAAAATCAAAGCTTCCGAGACTCTGGGCCGCCATATCACGGATTTCTTCTCCAATCTGGTCATTACCAAGGTGCAGGATAACGCGCTGTCCAGCGGCAAGCCCATCCGGGACCGCTATCATCAGCCTGTCCTGGGCCAGCATGTGCTGATCAATGCTTCCCCCATCATGCATCAGGACCGGGTCTTGGGAGCTTTGACTTCGGAGCGGGAGATCACCGAGACCATGCGCCTCAGTAATGAGCTGGCCCGCAGCAATACCCAGGTCAATAATTTAAAGCGGGAAATCGATAAATTCAACCGCCCGGCAGACGCTTTTGAAAAGATTTATGGCCGCAGCCCCGCCCTGACCACGGTGCTGGATATGGCGAAAAGGGTGGCCAATACCAATGTGAGCATCCTGCTCCGGGGCGAAAGCGGCACGGGTAAGGAGCTGTTTGCCGAAGCCATCCATAAAGCCAGCAACCGCCATGACAAACCCTTTGTGGTGCTGAACTGCGGGGCCATTCCCGCCAGCCTTTTTGAGAGCGAGCTTTTCGGCTATGCGCCCGGCGCTTTTACCGGCGCGGACCGGCGGGGGCATCGGGGCAAATTCGAGGAGGCCAACCAAGGCACCCTGTTCCTGGATGAAATCGGCGAGCTGCCTTTAGATATGCAGGTGAAGCTGCTGCGGGTTCTGCAGAACCAGCGTTTTTACCGGGTGGGCGGCGGCGACCCCATCGAGGTGGACGTGCGCCTGCTGTCCGCCACCAACCGGGATTTATCCCGGATGATCGAGGAAGGCCGCTTCCGGGACGATTTGTATTACCGCATCAATGTGGTGGCGCTGGAAATCCCGCCCTTAAGGGAGCGGAAGGAGGATATCAGCCAGCTGATTTATTTATTCCTCAGGGAATTCTGCCTGAAGCAGGGGATAGCGGTGAAGCATATCGACCCGGAGGTCGTCAACTATATGACCAATTACTCCTGGCCGGGGAATATCCGGGAACTGCGTAATGTGGTGGAGCGGCTGGTGGTGCTTTCCGATTCCAGCGGTATCCATGTGAAGGATTTGCCCAGCCTGATCAAATACGGCGAAAGCAGCAACGTCGATGTTTTTCCCGGCCAGCTGGCCGATGTCAAAGACCGGGCCGAGCGGGACATGATCATCCAGGCCCTGGAAAAAGCCCATGGCGACCGCAGCCGTGCCGCCAGGCTGTTAGGCGTACCCCGCAGCACTCTCTATTATAAATTGAACAAATATCAGATTGCCGGTAAAGGCAAAAACGAGTACAGATAGTTGTACGTTTCTGTCTAATTAACTGTACATGAATACATGCAAATTCAGAGTTTAATCCGTTCTTTGCAATAATCTGATTTTTTTCAACACTTTTACTGGTCTTTTGCAAACCAGTATTTTTTTAATATCTTTCTGGAAAATATATTTTTTGGCACGTAAATTGCTTTATTAATTGGTGTAGGTTTGTTCTGAGCAAATTCTATTGCAAGGAGGGAAATGGGTAATGAGAATTGAGGACCATCCGGTATTAGACTTTGAGCGCGGGGAGAAGTTCACCTTCTACTACAACGGGCAAGAAGTCGAAGGATATGCCAATGAGACGATCGTGGCGGCCCTGCATGCCGCCGGTATCCGTCAGCTTGGCACCAGTCCGGAGCTGCATCGCCCGCGGGGCCTGTTCTGCGCGATCGGCAATTGCTCCAGCTGCTTTATGGCCGTGGACGGTGAGCCGAATATGCGGGTCTGCGTCATCAAATGCAAACCCGGCATGCGGGTGGAAGAACAGAAGGGGAAGGGGGTCGTCAAAGTATGAAGCAGGTAGAGATCCTAGTAGTGGGCGGCGGCCCGGCCGGCTTGTGCGCGGCGCTTTCCGCCAGTTCCTTGGGGGCGAAGGTTTTAATCTGCGAGCGGGACGATGTGCCCGGCGGCCAGCTGGTCAAACAAACCCATAAGTTCTTCGGCTCGGAAAAACAGTATGCCGGCGACCGGGGCTATCAGATCGGCCAGATGCTGTTGGAAAACGCCAAGAACGACCCGAATATCGAAATTTGGACCGATACCACGATGCTGGGCATTTATGAGGACGGCATCGCCACTTGCGAGCATGAAGGCAAACATATCAAAATTAAGCCCCAGCGCACCGTGATCGCCACCGGCGCTGCGGAAAAATTTCTTGCTTTCCCCGGCAATGACCTGCCTGGCATTTATGGCGCCGGCGCTGTGCAGACCCTGATGAACGTCAGCGGCGTCAAGCCTGCCGAGCGGGTGCTGATGGTGGGCGCGGGCAATATCGGCCTGATCGTCTCCTATCAGCTGAAGCAGGCGGGGGTGGAAACCGTGGCGGTGATCGAGGCTCTGCCCAAGATCGGCGGCTACCTGGTGCATGCCTCCAAGATCCAGCGGGCCGGCATCCCTGTCCGCACCTGCCACACCATTCTGGAAGCCTATGGCGACGGCCATGTGGAAGGGGCCAGGATCGCCAAGATCGACGCCAACTGGCAGCCCATACCCGGCACGGAAGAAGATATTAAATGCGATACCATCTGCCTGGCCGTGGGCCTTTCGCCCTTGACTGAGCTGTGCTGGCAGGCCGGCTGCGAGATGGCTTTCATTCGGGAATTAAGCGGCCATGTGCCGATCATTGACGATTATCTGGAGACCACCGTACCCGGCATCTTTGTGGCCGGCGATGTCAGCGGCATCGAAGAAGCCAGCTCGGCCATGGTGGAAGGCAAGCTGGCAGGCTTATCCGCCGCCGCCAGCCTGGGCTATGGCGCGGATGTGGCCCCTGCCCTGCAGCAGGACGCCATGAAGGAGCTGGATGAGCTCCGGGCCGGCCCCATGGGTGAGCGTATCCGCATGGGTCTGGAAAAAGTTGCGGAGAAGGGAGGCGCAAAATAATGCTTATCAATGACGGAATTCCCACCAAGGAAGATCTGGCCAAAGTCACCCCGTCTGTGGAGCGGCTGGCCAAAGGTCCGGTATCGATCATCGAATGCTTCCAGGAGATTCCCTGCAATCCCTGTGTGAAGGCCTGCCCCCAGGGGGCTATCACCATGCCCGGGTCCATCAATGATGTGCCTGTGCTGGACGAGGAAAAATGCAATGGCTGCAGCCTCTGCATTGCCAAGTGCCCGGGACTGGCGATCTTTGTGGTGGATAAGAGCTACAGCGATGATTACGCCCTGGTCAAGCTCCCCTTCGAGTATGTGCCGGTGCCGGAAAAGGGCCAGTATGCCTGCGGCCTCTCCCGGGCCGGCGAAGAACTAGGTTGGTTTGAGGTGGAACGCGTAACCTCCGGCGGCAAGAAGAACAAAACTTATACCA
Source organism: Bacillota bacterium (assembly GCA_036733985.1). GTDB lineage: Bacteria > Bacillota > Dehalobacteriia > UBA4068 > UBA4068 > DAIMZM01. Next base: position 2,269 of record DAIMZM010000101.1, on the reverse strand, counting down.
TCACGCTGAAGGTACCCCAGGCGCTGGCTATGGAGGTCAGAAATATCAAGGTGGGGGGGTATAAATAATGGCTGACCAGATTTTGATCTGCCGCTGCGAAGACATCACAAGGGAAAGGCTGATGGAAGTGATCGCCGACGGCTATGAGACCATTGATGAAATCAAGCGCGTGACCCGCGCCGGCATGGGCCCTTGCCAGGGCCGTACCTGCCGCCAATTGATTGCCCAGGAATTGTCCCGCATTTACGGCATCCCTATGGAAGAAGTGCTGATGCCGACCTTCCGGGCGCCGGTGAAACCCATCAGTATGGGCGCTTTGGCTGACGCGCATGCGGAAGGAGGCGAATGATCCATGAAGAACCACTATGAAATCATCATCGTCGGTGGCGGCATCGTCGGCTGCTCCATCGCTTTTGAGCTGGCCAAGCGGGGCCTTACCGATATCCTGCTTATCGAAAAGGGTTACCTGGCTTCCGGCGCCACCGGCCGTTGCGGCGCGGGCATCCGCCAGCAGTGGGGTTCCGAGCTGAACGCCACCCTGGCGGTGGAGAGCACCCATATCTTCGAGAACCTGGAAGAATATACCGGTTACAAAGGCAACTGCGGCCTGAACCAGGCCGGCTATCTGCTGATCGCCTGCACGGAAAAAGAATGGGATCAGTTCCAGCTGAACCTGGCTGTCCAGCATAAGCTGGGTGTGGAATCCCATATGGTGGATCTGGAGAAGGAAGTCTACGACTATGTGCCCTTCATCAATACCCAGGGCCTGTACGGCGCCACCTTCTGCCAGAAGGACGGCCATGCCGATCCCTTCCACTGCACCTTTGCTTATGGGGAAGGGGCCAAACGCCTGGGCGTGGATATCCTGACCTATACCGAGGTCACGGCCCTGAAGTCCGCCGGCGGCAAGATCACCGGCGTGGAGACCACGAAAGGCAGCTTCGAAGCGCCCATGGTCATCAACTGCGCCAATGGCTGGGCCCCGGGCCTGGCCGCCCAAGTGGGCGATGAGATCCCGGTCTTCCCCGAACGGCATCAGGCCCTGGTCACCGAGCCGGTAGCGCCGATGGGCCCCCATGGCCCCATGCCCATGGTCATGTCCTTCCACCGCCGCTTCTATGTCCAGCAGACCCCCCATGGCAGCTTCATCATGGGTATTGCCGAAAATGAGCCGGTCAGCTTTAATAGCCGCTCCAGCTGGCAGTTTCTGGAAGAAGCCTGCAGCGTGATCACCCATGCCCTGCCCGCTCTGCGGGGGCTCCGGGTGGTGCGCCAATGGGCCGGCCTCTATGATATGAGCCCGGACCGCAACCCCATCATCGAATATTCCAAGCATGCCGAAGGCCTGCTGACCATTTGCGGTTTCTCCGGCCACGGCTTCATGGTAGCGCCCCGTGTGGCTACCCTGGTGGCTCATGATATCTGCAATGAAGCGGATCCTTTGGATATCAAACGCTTCTCCGTGGACCGCTACCGTACCGGCGAACTTTTGCTGGAACCCTCGGTGGTCTAATTCTTCCCTCTTGCTGTGCGCCGGTGTTCCGGCGCACAGTTTTTTTATCCCCTTTTCGTGAAAAACCGCCGATAATCAGAGACAAAACCCCCTTTTGAGGGAAACAGGCAGGCTGACCCGGCCTTTTTGTCTCAAATTTCAACTATCCCGCCCTTGCCGTTTGTCCCGGCCATTGCTATAATAAATAGATGAATGATACGGGACTGAAAACAGGCAGGCAAAAGCCGCGGAGCCGGGCTGCCGACGCTGCCGCCATCTTGATCATCGCCATTGTCGCGCTGCTGCTGCTGAACAGCGCCTGGCGTTACTTTGCCTATTTACGTCTGGATTTGGTGCCTGCCGCCTCTGCTTCGGCCACTGTGGAAATGCCGGCGGAAATGATTCTGGTTCGCCGGGAATACCTGCTCCAGGCCGCTTCCCCCGGGGAATTCATCCCCCTGGTTGAGGAAGGCTGCCGGGTCGGCGCCGGGGCGGTTGTGGGTTATCTGCAAAGCAGCCCCCTGAACCAGGCTCAGCAGAACGTCACCACAGCCAATAGCGGCGTGGTTTCTTATGCTCTGGACGGCTGGGAGGAGGCCCTGACGCCGGATAATGTTTATCAAACAGACTGGCTGAAAACCCTGGAATTCATGCGGGAAGAAAATGCTGTCCAGGCCCTGGCCGAGGCGGAAACCGCTGTCCCCAATCTGTCCGCCGGCCGCAACCTGGCCAAGGTCATGGATAACCTGGAGACGGTGATGGCTTTTGTCTGCTGTG
>DAIMZM010000100.1:0-8076 GCA_036733985.1 Bacillota bacterium | reverse complement strand
ACAAAGGGGAAGCTTCTGCCCACGCCCAGGACGGCGATGCCCAGATTGAGCAGGGCAGAGGCGTCCTCCTCAGAGCCCAGGATCACATGGGTGGAAGCATCGGAGATAGAGGGAACGTCACCGTCCATCAAACCAAAGGCTTCGTCCTCCCCGGAGAAGGTCCAGCCAATAAGAATGCCGGTTACGCTGCCGTAAAGATTCAGCTGGCCCCCAGCCCCATTCTCCAGCAGGAAACCAAACCCTTCACCCTCATATACCGGCACGATCTCGCCGCCTTCCAGGATTACGGTACCCTCCAGGACGATGCCTTCGTCATCCACATCTGTGTCATACGCGCTGAAAATGGCCGCACAGTCATCCGCGCTGGTTTCCACATCCACCCGGCAATTGACAAACTTAATGATGTCGTATGCCCAGATGCCATAGACGTCGGCGGTAATCTCTAGTAGCGTATCTTCAGCCGTCAGCTTACCGTCGTAAACACAGATGCCATCCTCGCCGGCGTCAATATCCAGGTCCGCCTCTTCTATGGTCAAATTACCGACATTAACCCAGATGCCGTAGCCAAAGCCATAGCCATCATCCGTGGTCGTAATTTCCAGGCTGCCCGGGCCTTCGATATTAAGACCGTAGGAATATACGGTTATGCCGTCCGCTTCCTTGACGTCAATCATATTGCTGCCCTGCAGCACAATGGTAAGTTCCTCCCCCCCATTGAAAAGGATGCCGCAGTCGCCATGGTCCGTTTCATCAAATGCTTTTTCCGTGATCTCCGCGTCGTCCAGGGTGAGGATGTACATACCCTCCTCGTCGTCATACTCAAATTTGGCGTTCCAGTCGTCTTTGTCGCCAGAAGGATTGACGGTATCATTGTTCTTCCAGAATTCACCGACCTCTAATTCCACGCCGTTGACATAAATCACAGCGTCCCCGGGGTCGACATCCCCTTCCGCCAATGCCGTGCCGGCCAGCAGCAGCGCCAGCAGCAGGGCCAGGGTTAAAATAAACAAGCCTTTTTTCATAAAATATCCTCCTTATTAATTAAGGTTTTTTTCTTACAGGACGCGATCATTATCAAATAGGATAACCTTACCAGTCTATTTTAAACGAATGGCCGCTGATAAGCAAGACTAATTTGCCGGGAACAATTTATTGACGGATATCGTACATCATATTATAATGGTTTTGTATGCCCAGCCACGGGCAGGAAAGAAGGAATAACAATGGGTTTTCTCGCCAATCTTTTCGACGATAATATCAAGGATATTAAAAAATACACCAAAAAGCTGCAGCCCATCAATGACCTGGAACCGCTGATGCAGGCCAAAAGCGACCAGGAGCTGCGGGCTATGACCGCCGATTTCCGGCGCCGCCTGGAAAACGGCGCCACCTTGGAAGATTTGCTGCCGGAAGCCTTCGCCACCGTGCGGGAGGCTGCCAAACGGGTCTTAAGCATGCGCCATTTCGACGTGCAGCTGATCGGCGGCATGGCCCTGGCCGACGGCCGCATTGCCGAGATGAAAACCGGCGAAGGCAAAACCCTGGTGGCCACGGCCCCGGCTTATCTGCAGGCCCTCTCCGGCCAGGGCGTGCATGTGATCACCGTCAATGATTACCTGGCCAAGCGGGACAGCGAATGGATGGGCCGGGTCTACCGCTTCCTAGGCCTGGAGGTGGGCCTGGTCATTCACGGCATGGAAAGCGCCCAGAAAAAGCTGGCCTACGCGGCGGACATCACCTATGGCACCAACAATGAATTCGGCTTCGACTATCTCAGGGACAATATGTGCTTCCACCGGGAAAACATGGTGCAGCGGCCCCTGAATTACTGCATCGTGGACGAGGTGGACAGCATCCTGATCGACGAGGCCCGCACGCCCCTGATCATCAGCGGCCCTTCCGCCAAGCCCACGGACCGCTATTACCAGGCGGCGAAAATCGTGCCCCGGCTGCGGGAATGCACGGAATTCGATGAAAAAGGCCAGGCCGTGGGCGACGGCGATTATACCATTGATATCAAGACCCGGCAAACCGCCCTCACCGAGCAGGGGGCCAGGAAAGTGGAAAGCCTGATGGGGGTGGACAACCTTTTCGACGCCAAAAACGCCGAGCTGCTCCACCATATCAACCAGGCCCTGAAAGCCCAGTATATCTTCAAGCGGGACCGGGATTACGTGGTGAAAGAGGGCCAGGTGATCATTGTTGACGAATTCACCGGCCGCCTGATGTTTGGCCGCCGCTATAGCGAGGGCCTGCACCAGGCCATTGAAGCCAAGGAGAATGTCAAGATCGAGCGGGAAAGCCAGACTTTAGCCACCATCACCTTCCAGAACTATTTCCGCATGTACAAGCTGCTGTCCGGCATGACCGGCACGGCCCGCACCGAGGAAGCGGAATTCCGCAAGATCTACGGCTTCGACGTGGTGGAGATCCCCACCAATCTGCCGATGATCCGCAAAGATAACGCCGACGTGGTCTACCGCAGCGAAAAAGGCAAATTCAACTCGGTGGTAGAGGAGATCGCCCAAGAGCATGCCGGCGGCAGGCCGGTGCTGGTGGGCACCATCAGCATTGAGAAATCCGAGCAGCTTTCCCAGCTGCTGCACCATAAAGGCATTCCCCACCAGGTGCTGAACGCAAAATTCCATGAGCAGGAGGCGGCCATCGTGGCCCAGGCCGGGCGCTTGGGCGCGGTGACCATCGCCACCAATATGGCCGGTCGGGGCACGGACATCGTCCTGGGCGGCAATGGGGAAGCCCTGGCCCTGGCGGAAATGGCCAAAAATCCCGACCATGAATACAGCGACGAGGAAAGGCTGGCCCTGATCGCCAAATATAAAGAACAAACCGCTGCCGAGCACGACCAGGTGGTGGCTTTAGGCGGCCTGCATATCATCGGCACGGAGCGGCATGAGAGCCGCCGCATCGATAACCAGCTCCGGGGCCGGGCCGGCCGTCAGGGCGACCCGGGCAGCACCCGCTTCTTCGTTTCCATGGACGACGACTTGATGAAGCGCTTCGGCGGCGAAAACCTGGGCAACCTGATGGACCGCCTGGGGGCTGACGACAATCTGGCCATCGACTCCGCCCTGGTCAGCAAATCCATCGAAACCGCCCAGCGCCGGGTGGAGGAACGGCATTTCGAGACCCGGAAAAACGTGCTGGATTACGACGACGTGATGAACCAGCAGCGGGAGCTGATCTACAGCGAGCGGCGGAAAGCCCTCTTTGAGGCGGATATCCATGACAGCGTCATCGGCATGATGGACGCGGCGGTGAACCTGATCGTGGGCCGCTATTCCGGGATCAGCCAATTCCCCGAGGAATGGGATCTGGCCGCGCTCCGCCAGGACCTGGCCGGCTATCTGCCGGAAGGCCTGCCCAGCGAGGCGGAGCTGAAAAACCTGACCAAGGACGAGGTGGCCCCCTTCCTCCTGGAACGGGTCCTGGCCTATTATGACGGGAAGCGGGAACGGCTGAGCCCGGAGATCCTCTCCCGGATCGAGCACGCGGTGGTGCTGCAGGTGGTGGACGCTAAGTGGATGGATCACCTGGACGCCATGGATCAGATGCGTCAGGGTATCGGCCTCAGGGCTTACGGCCAGATGGACCCCCTGGTGGCCTATAAAAAAGAAGCCTATGAGATGTTCCAGGCCATGATCGAGGATATCCAACTGGAAGTCAGCCGGATCTGCCTCCTGGCGGAGCTGATGGAGCGGCCGGAGGAACGGAAAAACTTGAGCTCCAGCCATGGGGGCCTGCCCGCCAAAAAGCAGCCGGTAAAATCGGACAAGAAAGCGGGCCGTAACGACCCCTGCCCCTGCGGCAGCGGCAAAAAGTATAAGAATTGCTGCGGCAAAGATGCGTAGGGGGTACTCCCAGCCCGTATTCCCGCATATGGAAGGGATGCGGGGCTGCGAAAGGACATGGGGGCTTTCCGGCAGCGGCCATCTAGTGAGCGGAGCGAACGGTCTGGCCGCCGAGGAAAGTACCCATGGCCGTAACCCTAGCGTAGGGAAAGACATGCGGGGATGCCGCTAGTTTTGTTGTACTTTTGAACGCGTTAGCTTTTTGCTGCTAGTTCAATGGCTCGCCTCCCCGGCGGGGGGCAAAGGGGCTAGGGGGGATTTCGATTTCCCCCCTTTGCCCCTCTGCACTCCCCGCACCCCCTTAAAACGACTCAAGGGCTCGCCGCCCTTGGATCCCGCATCCTACGGGATGATGGCAGACAGCATCTTGACTTTTCTTTAAACACAAACCTGACGACCACTTACGACTATGGTAGCCCCTACTCCTAAGATCGGTATGGATTTGGTATTATTCCTGATCCACGCCTTTTTTGTTTTCCGCCAATCCCGGGATCACTTTCAATTCCGGCGCGGACGCTATATACAGCGCTTCGCAGGCCCTTTGGGCCTCAATCAAAATCTCTATGGCCTGACCCGCGGCCTTGGACAACGTAAAATACATGTCTCTATAATCCGGCATAGCTTACCTCAAAAATAGATATATTTTAAATGCATTTTATGTCTATATTTCCCATTATAACAGAATGACATTCTAAAATAAATATATAATATATCTACTTCGGGGTGTAATTATGGTTACAAAAAGCCTTTCAATTCGCATCGACGACGCTTTACTCAACAAGCTCCATGTGGTGGCGGACTATGAAGGCCGCTCCGCCAACAGTCAGATTTTGATCCTCATTCGAAATTGTGTGGAAGACTATGAAAAAGCCCATGGAAAGATCAACCAGGACGGATAAATCATCCGCCCTGGTTTTTGTTTTTCTCTATAATCCTGGGGATAATCCTACAGCGCCGCGATCAGTTCGTCCACCGCCCAATCCGGGGTGGCCCAGGAGGTGATCAGCCGGTAGGAATAGCTCCCGTCGGGCAGGGGTTCCCATTTGCGGAAGGCGGCTTTCTCCAGCAGGCGTTCCGCGGTGGCGTCATCCAGGATGGGAAACAGCTGATTGCTTTCCCCCGGCACCGCCAGCCGGTAGCCCTTGGCCAGGAAAGCGTCCCGCAGCCGGGCGGCCTGGCAATTGGCCTGGCGGGCCAGGTCGAAATAAAGGCCGTCGCTGAACAATTCCTCGAACTGCACGCTGATGATCCAGCCCTTGGCCATCAAAGCGCCCCGCTGGCGCATATGATAGCGGAAACCTTCCTGCAGCTCCGGATGGACAATCACGTAGGCTTCCCCGAACAAGGCTCCGTTCTTGGTGCCGCCGATATAAAAAGCATCGGTCAGCCGGGCCAGATCCGCCAGGGAAACATCGCTTTTCTCAGCGGTCAGGGCAGCCCCCAGCCTGGCCCCGTCCACGAAGAGAAACAAGCCCTTTTCCAGGCAGACTTCTCTGAGGGCAATCAGCTCGTCCTTGGTATAGACGGTGCCCCATTCGGTGCTCTGGGAGATATAGACCAGCTTGGGCAGGACCATCTGATCGAAATTGTGATAATCCACCGCCGCCGCCACTTCTTCCGGCAGCAGCTTGCCGTCTTTCCCCGGCAGGGCGAAGATCTTATGCCCGGTGGCTTCCACCGAGCCGGTTTCATGGGTATTGATGTGCCCGTCCCGGCAGGCGATCACCGCCTGATAAGGCCGGAGTATGGAGGCGATGGCGGTCAGGTTGACCTGGGTGCCGCCGGAAAGGAAATGCACCTGGGCGTCGGGGCAATCGCAGGCTGCCCGGATATAGGCTGCCGCCCGCTGGGTACCGGGATCCTCCCCATAGCCGGGATGCTGCGTTTCATTGCTGCGGGCCAGGGCTGCCAGGATCCGGGGATGGGCGGTTTCGCTGTAATCATTGATAAAGCTGTACATATTATTAATCACCTCTGCTTGGTTTTTTGAGGAAACGCGGTTGTTTGACGGCCCGGGCTATCTGGTTTTGGAAACAGCCAGGGGAACGCTTTTGGCCAGGGCTGGGGAACGGCCCTCCGGCGACAGCCGGTTCATCAGGAAAAAGCCCAGGGCAGCCAGGCCCGAGGCGCCGCCGATGATCAGCCAGGCGCTGTCGATGCCATGCCCCTGCAGGTAGAAGCCCATCACCAGGGGGCCCAGGGAGCGGCCCAAACCGTGGACAACGTCGTAAACCGACTGGAAGCGGGCCCGGTGGCTGATTGGGGAATGGCTGGCAATAAAAACCCCGGAATTGGTGGCCGCCACCACCTCGCCGGCGGACCACAGGGCCACCAGCAAATACATCAGGCGGATATCATGCCAGAAGCTGTAGAGGGCGAAGCCGAAGAGATAGAAGAGCCCGCTCAGGGCCATATTGAACAAAGGCGGAAAGCGCTTGAAGGCCAGCACGGCCAAGGGGGTGAGGAAAAAGACGCAAACCCCGTTCAAAGACCAGACGGCGCCAAAATATTTGGCCCCCTTGCTCAGGCCGAACAAGTCGTCCATCTGCAGGGGCAGGATATAATTGATCTGGGAATAGGAAAACGCGTAGACCGCGGCCAGCATGGCGAAAAACAGGATCAGGGGCGAACGGAACAGCTGCCGGAGCAGGCTGCCCTCAGCCGCCTGCTCTTGGGCCCGGCTTTTATCCGCGGCAATGCGCTGCCGCTCCGCCTCATCCGGGGTGGCGTCCTTGATCAGCAGCGCGATCAGCAGGGCCGAGCAAAAAGTCAGGATGGACTGGCCCCAGAACAGCCAAGGCGTATGGTGTTCAAACATCATCCCCGCCAAAAAGGGGCCCACGGCAAAGCCCAGGTTAAAACCCAGATAGATCAGGGAAAAGCTTTCCTGGCGGTTTTCCGGCCCGGTCAGGTCCATCATCATGGCGGCCAGCACCGGGTTGCCCATATTGAGGAAGGCATAGCCCCCCAGGATCAGCCAGATCACCAGCATCCGGTCGCAGTAAAAGCCGGCCAGCACATAAAAAATATCCGAGACCAGCACCATGGCGATATAAATATCTTTGCGGCGGAAACGGTCCGCCAGCTTGCCCCCTAAGAGCGCGCCGGGGACAATGGTCAGGGCGGTCAGCAGCAGATAGCGGCCGATCTCCGCGTCGCCCAGATGCAGGCGGTGGCTGAGGAACAGGGTGATAAAGGGGAAGACGAACATGCCCATGGAGGTGACCACCCGGCAGAGCAGCAGCCAGTAGACCTGGCTGGGCAGGCCCCGGTATTGGGTGATCAGGGGGATGGCGATGGGGCTGTGATGCTTGGGCATGATTCAGGCCTCCGCTGCTATTGGCTGCCGGGCGATACTGGTAAAACCCCTCAAGTCCTGCCAGTTGATTTTATCATAAAGCCGGGCCGGGTACAAGGGATAGTCAGGCCTTTTCCCCAATGGACGAGGGGTTTTCCCGGCTTTGGCCCGGGCCTGGTACTCTCCTTCCATAAAAGCGGCTATTTTTCGCCCCCTGCCACATAAAACCGGGGATGGCTTCATATGCTTTACAAAAGCAAGCTGTGCAGCGTACAAGGGGGCTAATTTATGCAGGACTATATTCGCGAGCGGGTCCTGAGCGTTGGCAATTATATCCTGGAATCCCGCGCCACCGTCCGCCAGACCGCTACCATTTTCGGGGTCAGCAAGAGCACCGTACATACGGGCGTAACAATCGGGAACGGATGGGGGTGATAGGGCGGGGAGACGCGTCAGCCGATAACACAGACAGGCAAAAGCCGCGCATCAAGATGATGCGCGGCTTTTGCTTTTCCTCTCACTAAGCCCTGCTTTAGCTAAATCTTGCCATTCCCCGGCTAATCCGCTATACTATGCATAGGAGGACGGACAACAGGAGGAGCGGTTATGGCTAAACGCAAGTACAAGCATCCGGTGATCCATGTTTTACTCAACATCCTGCTGTTTTTTCTCTTCCTCATTTGGTTGGCGGAAGCGCTGTTTGTGGCCCCCATGCTGCCCAATGACCTACGCTTAGCACAGTTTTCCTGGCAACTCTTCCATGCGCCGCTGCCGGAGCAAACCCAGCGATTAGCCAAAGCTAAACTGTGCGGCCGTTTTGGGCCTACGGGAGATGGCATGGAGTTCATGGCCGTCATCATCGTGGAAAGCGATTTGAGCCAGGCGCAACTGGAGGAATACTATGCCGGG
>DAIMZM010000099.1:0-8159 GCA_036733985.1 Bacillota bacterium | reverse complement strand
TGCGATACCTGGAGCGATATGCGCGTGGTCAACGCTACTGCCGCCGCGGCCTTCAGCGTGGGCGCCAAGCCCATGGTCATCAGCTGCGCCACCCCCCTGGGGACGGCCAACATGGTGGACGATTTTCTGCCTTCACCCGCCATCTTGGGCGCCTTAAAAGAGGCGGACGCCTGGATCGAATACAATTATATGTATATCTTTTACTCCCAGCTCTGCCACGACGTGTTCGCCGCCAATAAGAAGCTGCGGGAGATGGTGCTGCCGGGCCTGACCTGCGATCAATTCGTCCGCATGTTCGGCCGTCTGGAATTCGAGGCCCTCCACCAATTTCTCAGCACCCTGGCCGCTATGACCAACCAGGCCCGTCACGTGCGCCTTACCACCGAGCTGGGCCAGGACGTGGAATTCGACAACTTCCCGGATGATAAGCGCCTCATCTGCTGCGACAGCGGCCTGATGGATCATCCCGGTATCTTCCAGATGCCCGGCCAGATTGGTTGGGAGCCGGATTTCGATACCGTTAACGGCACCATCGTCTTCGACGCCTCGCTGGTACCGCAGATCGGCGCGGTGGATTCCCCGGTCAAGGTCACTATGGAGAAGGGCTCCATCGTCAAGATCGAAGGCGGTTCCGCTGCCCGGGCCTGGGACAAGTTTCTCCGCGATTTCAATGATCCGCAAATGCTGCGGGTGTCCCATGTCTGCTATGGTTTCCATCCCGGCGCCAAGCTCACCGGTATGGTGGGCGAGGACGAGCGTATCTGGGGCTGCTCTCAATGGGGTTTTGGTTCCGTCGCCCCCTGCCCGGCCGCGCCCGACGGCATCATGGCTTCTTCCCATACCGACGGCGTATCCCTGAACACCAGTGTTTATCTGGACGGCAAGCTGATTATTGATAGGGGCGATCCGGTAGACCCGGAATTGAAACGCCTGGCCTCCCGGCTAGGCAAGTAAAACATACGTTGTTTGCGGCCTGTTGTATGGCTACAGCCGAAGGCGTCCGGTTCCTGCCATGACCATCAAACATTTATTCAGGAGGCTTTACGATGATCGTCGTTGACAAAACTATCGGCAATGGGCAGTTTGCGCCTAACGCCGGCGTTCTCGACTTTTTCGGGGCAGTCAATGGTTTGCCCGGCGGCAAGCGTGTCCAGATGGGGGTCGCTGTGCTGCCGGCGGGTGGTTCAACTCCGTTTTCAGCGCATGAAGGCGATGAGTATTCCTTTGTGTATTCCGGTTCGCTAACCTGTTTCACCCATGACCAGTCTTTTGAGATCCCCACCGGCGGCGCGATTTTTACCCCTGGGGGAGAGGAACATCGCAGTGAAAATCATTCCGATCAAGACTGCGTCTGCCTGTGGATCGAAGTGGACACAAAATAGTTCAACAAACAGCGTGATATAGCCATTTCCCCGCAGGCAGGCGTCGTTCTGCCGGTAGGCAGTCATTTGGCCGCTAAACTGGGTAAAAAACTTTCTTATCCCGCTTATGTTGTCTTACTATGTAAGGACTAACATTGAGACTGAATTCAAATTTGAGGAGGCTGAAAAAAGATGAAGAGAACTGTTTTGCCGGTCTTAATCCTGGCCCTGGCTTTGTGCCTGGCGCTGGCCGGCTGCGGCGGCGCCGGCGGTAACTATTCCACCGGCGGCACTCCCGGAGCAGGCGGCCAGGAAGGGTCTGGCTCCGCCGCTGAAGGCTCGGCTGTGATCAGCTATTCCATGGCCAATGTACCGCTGGTAGACCCGGGCACCGCCTCTGACGAGGCTGCCACCACCTATCTGTGCAATGTCTACGACCCGCTGGTTTTCCCCACGCACGAGGGCGGCATCGAACCTTGGGTGGCCACGGAATGGAGTTGCACCGAGGACGGCCTGACCTGGACCTTTAAACTCCGGGACGACATCAAGTTCCATAACGGCGATCCGCTGACCGCCGAGGACGTGGCTTTTTCCATGCAGCGTCTGCTGGATCTGGGCGAAGGCTTCGCCTACCTGTTCAGCGACTATGTGACCAGCGTTTCCGCCCCTGACGACAGCACCGTGGTGTTTACGCTCAGCCAGCCCTTCGCCACCTTTGACAGTGCCCTGGTCCGCCTCTACATTGTCAATAAGGATCAGATCATGGCCAATCTGGCTGACGGCAGCTTCGGCGAGAACGGCGATTACGCCGTCAACTGGTTGCTTGCCGCCGACGCCGGCAGCGGCCCCTATAAGTTTGAGGAACTGGCGGCCAACCAGTATGTGTATGGCGTGAAATTTGACGACTACTGGGGCGGCTGGGACAAGGACGCCCCCGCAGGCTTTAAGATCTACGGTACCACCGAGGCCGTGACCATCCGCACCATGATGTCCCGGCATGAGCTGGAAATCTCCGACGGCTACCAGACCCTGGAAGCCCTGAATGCCCTGGACGGCCTGGACCAGGTGGATATCACCGCCTTCAGCTCCGCCGGCATCACCTATTTGTCCCAGAACAATCAGAAGGCGCCCACAGACGACGTGCATTTCCGTAAGGCCCTGGCCCATTTGATCGACTACAGCACCATTGTGGAAGCGCTCTATCCCAACTGTAAGGTGGCCACCAATATCATTTCCGAAGCCCTGCCCGGCTATGAAGCCGGTGTGTTCAATTATGAATACAGCCTGGAGCAGGCCGAAGAGGAATTGAAGCAGTCTCAGTATAATAATGATTTAGCCAGCTATCCGGTGGAAGTGGTGTGGAATCCGGAAAACGTGGAACGGGAACAGTTCTTCCTGGTTTTCCAGACCGCCTGCGCCCAGCTGGGCATCAAGGTGAATATCACCCAGAAGACCTGGATCCAGGTGATGGAAGACGCGGCTTCTCCCGAAACCACGCCCAACTGCTTCCTCATCTGGACCTGTCCCAGCTATCCTGATGCCGGCTCCATTCTGAAAACCCAATATACCATCCACGACGTGGGCACCTGGGAAACCATGGACTGGGTAAATGATCCGGAGATCGACGCGGAGATCAAGGAAGCCGTGATCACCCTGGACGAAACGGCCCGCATCGCCATGTATCAGGATATCATCCGGAAGCTGGTGGATAATTGCGTGACCATTCCCGTGGTGGAAATGTATGAATCCCATGCTTATCAAACCGGTTATTTCTACTGGGATGTGGCGGACCGGGCCTCTCAGGGCCAGCCGGTCACCGGCGTGATGGGCTACCCCTTCTATGTGAAGAACATGAAAGTCTACCCGGACAAGAGATAGCTACTGCATAATTCGGGCGCCGCGCCGGGTCTTGCCCCGTGCGGCGCCCTATCGCAAGCTCGCTAGGGAAAGTGGTGACCGTTCTTGCTGAAAGTAATGTTCAAAAGACTGGCCTGGTCGGTTTTGGTCTTATTCGGCGTTTCTATTCTGATTTTTCTCATCGTGATGGTCATTCCCGGCGATCCGGCCCGCCTGGCCCTGGGGGCCAAGGCTTCAGAAGCCACGGTGGAGCGCTACCGGGAAGAAATGCATCTGAACGAGCCGGTCTATACCCGTTATTACTATTGGATCGACGGTATTTTTCACGGCGACTGGGGCACCTCCATTTATACCAAGCGCCCCGTCCTCCAGGATGTGCGGGAGTTCGCGCCGGTAACCATGGAATTGATGCTGTACGGCGCCATCATGACGGTGGGCTTCGGCCTATTGCTGGGCGTGCTGAGCGCCCGCTATAAAAATAAATGGCCGGATTTGACTGTCCGGCTTGCCAGCTATATCGGCATCGCCATGCCGGCTTTCGTGGTGGCCATTTTTCTGCTGTTGATCTTTGGTTATTGGTGGCAGATCCTGCCCACCGTCGGCTCCCGGCTGGGAGCCGGGATACAGCTCAGATCCATCACCGGCATGGTCACCATCGACGCGCTGCTCACCGGCAATATCAAGGCCTTTTTCAGCGGCCTGGGCTGCCTGCTGCCGCCGGCTTTCGCCCTGGCCCTGGGCAGTTTCATGCAGGAAGCGAAAATCACCCGCTCCAGCATGATCGATTTCGAAAACAAGGATTTCATCGCGCTGATCACCTCTCAGGGCGTGCCCAAGCGCAAGATCAAGGGCAAATACCTGCTGAAACCTTCCGCCATCCCCACGGTCTCCATTATGGGGCTGGATATCGCTTCCCTGTTCGGCAATGCTTTCCTGGTGGAGCAGATCTTTAACTGGCCCGGCTTGTCCCGATACGGGCTCACGGCCATGCTGCAAAAGGATCTGAACGCCATCTGCGCCGTGGTGCTGTTCACCGCCTTGTTCTTTGTCGTTTGCAATATCCTGGTGGATCTGGTGATCTATATCCTGGATCCCCGGGTGCGCCACGCGCGGTAGCACCGAAAGGGGGAAATCACATTGCGTGAAATCAGAAAAGAAGCGCTGCAGCGGGCCTGGTTCAAATTCTCGCGCAGCAAGGGCGCTGTGGCGGGTTTGATCATCACCCTGATAATCATCCTGGCCGCTATTTTTGCCCCATACATCGTGCCCTATCCCGAGCATATCGGTAATTATGCCGATTTATTAAGCCGCCTGCAAGGCCCCAGCCTGCAGCATCTCTGCGGCACAGACGCGGTGGGGCGGGATTTGTTCAGCCGCATCGTCTATTCGTTCCGCTCCGCCCTGCTGATGGCAGTAATGGTGCTGGCCATCGCCGTGCCCTTCGGCTTTTTGCTGGGCGTGGTGGCCGGTTATTTCAAAGGCAGCCTGGCGGATTCTGTGATCATGCGGGTCACGGATATCTTCCTCTCCATCCCCCCGCTGATCCTGGCCCTGGCCGTAGCCTCCATCCTCACCCCCAGCCTGACCAATTCCATGCTGGCCATCACGGTGCTGTGGTGGCCCTGGTACACCCGCCTGGGTTACGGCATCGCCTCCTCCATGCGCTCGGAAAACTACATTGTCTACGCGGAACTGACCGGCGGCAATGTGCTGTATATCCTGACCAAGGAGATCGTGCCCAACTGTATCGGCCCGGTCCTGACCAAGGTGGCCCTGGACTTCTGCTGGGTGATCATGATGGGCGCCACCCTGGGCTATGTGGGACTGGGCGAGCAAGCGCCCAGACCGGCCCTGGGCAATATGGTCTCCGAAGGCCTCACCTATTTGCCGGAATCCTGGTGGCTGACCATTTTCCCGGCCCTGGCCATCGTGATCATCGTCTTCAGCCTGAACCTGGTGGGCGACGGCATCAGCGATATCTTTGCGGAGGAGGGGAACGGTTAATGCCTGAGCAGCAAGGAACGGGGAATATCCTGGAGATCAAAAATCTGACCACATCCTATAATATCTATAAGGGCAAGCTGAAAGTACTGAACGGCGTGAGTATCAACTTACCCAAAGGGCAAAGCATCGGCCTGGTGGGCGAATCCGGCTGCGGCAAAACCACCACGCTCCGGACCGTTTTGCAGATCCTGCCGGCAGCCGGGCAGGTCGACAGCGGCAGCGTCTGGTATAACGGACAAAATTGCTTTGAGATGAGCGAGGCGGAACTGCAGAGCTTCCGCCGTACCGGCGCGGCCATGATTTTCCAGGATCCCACGGCGGCCCTGAACCCGGTGTTCACCATCGGCGACCAGCTGCTGCTGGCCTTCGAATATTCCTATAGCAGTAAAACCTCTAAAAAAGAGCTGCATGAAATTGCCCTGGAAGCGCTGAATTCCGTTTCCATGGCCGACCCGGAACGGATCATGAAGAGCTATCCGTTCCAGCTTTCCGGCGGCATGCGGCAACGGGTCTGTATCGCCATGGCTTTGGCCGCGGGCAAAAAAATCCTGCTGGCCGACGAGCCCGGCACTTCCTTGGATGTGACCATTCAGGACCAGATACTAAGACTCATCAATAAGCTGGTGGCGGAAAAGGATTTGTCCGTGATCATGGTCTCCCATTCCTTGGGCGTGATCCGGGAAGTGGCTTCCTTCGTTTATGTGATGTACGCCGGCACCATCGTGGAATCCGGCAATACCCGGGACGTGTTCAATCATCCCTTGCATCCTTATACCCGGGCGCTGCTGGCCTGTTTGCCCAAGCTTACCGGGGAGGGCATCGCCAAAGGCATACGGGGCCGCATCCCTGATTATCTGAACCCGCCGGCAGGCTGCCGCTTCTCGCCCCGCTGCCCGTATGTGAAAGACATCTGCCGCGCGGAACGGCCGGAACTGGAAGTGGACGCCAACGGCCATTCCATCGCCTGTTTTATGAAGTAGGCAAATGGCGCAATATCAAGGAAGAGGTGTTCTTTTTGCAGGGAAAAACCGTGAAGGTTGTGGAACCGGCCGCTTCGGGAGAAGAGAAAATCCTGGAAATCACCGGTTTGAAAAAATATTTTCCTATTAAAAACGACTTGGTGGTCAAGGCGGTGGACGGCGTGGACCTGCAGATCCGCCGGGGCGAAACCTTGGGCCTGGTGGGCGAATCCGGCTCCGGCAAAAGCACCATCGCCTATATGGTGGCGGGCATGTACCCCCCCACCGCCGGTACGATCCTCTACAACGGCCGGCCCTTGGGCAGTGACAGCGCCCACCGCACCATGGCGGAAAAAGGCAGTATCCAGATCGTGTTTCAGGACCCGGGGGGTTCCTTTAACCCCAGGCGGACCATTGAGCAAAGCTTCTGGCTGGCAGCCACCAAGCACCGGGGCGTGGCCAAAAATGATCAAAACACCCTGGCCGGCATCACCAGCGGGCTGCTGGAGGAAGTGGGCCTGCCTGCCGATTATAAGGATAAGCAGCCCCGCTCCTTGGGCGGGGGCGAGCGGCAATTGGTAGCCATCGCCCGGGCTTTGGCCGCCAACCCTTCCCTGATCGTCCTGGACGAACCCACCTCGGCTTTGGACGTGTCTATGCAGGCCAATGTGATCGGTAAGCTGATGGAACTGCAGGAAAGCCGGGGGTTGTCCTATCTGTTCATCACCCATGATCTAAGCCTGATGCGGAACGTGGCTTCCCGGGTGGCCATCATGTATCTGGGCAAGCTGTGCGAAATCGCCGACACGGCGGAATTCTTTACCAATCCGCTGCATCCCTATACCAGGATGCTGCTCTCCTCCATCCCGGTGGCTACCGACGCGGAGGAGGCATGCAAGCCAAATAAGATTATCCCCGAAGGGGAGATCCCCAGTCCGGTCAACCTGCCCCCGGGCTGCAGCTTTCATCTGCGCTGCCCGGAAAAGCTGCCTGTCTGCTCCGTGGCGCGGCCGGAAATGGAAGACCTGGGCAACGGGCATTATATCGCCTGCCATAAATTCCGCGCCGCCGGCGGCTGCGGGCAAAAGACCGTGCCGGCGCAGGAGGATACGGTATCATGACCCCTTATGTTCAGGTAAGAAGCGAGATCGGACCGCTGAAACGTGTTCTGGTACACCGGCCCGGCGCGGAAATGGAACATCTGATGCCCTGGAGCCTGGGGGATATGCTGTTCGAGGATATTCCCTGGGTCAGCCGGATGCGGGAGGAACACGACGCCTTTGTGGCGGCCCTGCAAAGCTGCGGCTCGGAAGTGATCTATGTGGAGAACCTGATCCGGGACGTGCTGGCCGACGACCGGGCGGCGGAAGCCTTTGCCGACCGGATTATGGACCAGGAGATCGGCAAGGGGCTTAAGGAAGCGCTCCGGCTCAAGGAGCTATTTCTATCAGGCAGCCCGGAGCGGCGCACCGCCTATGCCATCGGCGGCCTGTTCCCCGCCGATCTCAAGCCCGGCGGGGAAAGCCTCGGCGATTATTTTTCTGAGGAGCGGGGCTATATCCTCTACCCCCTGCCCAATATGTATTTTTCCCGGGATCCGGCGGCAGCGGTGGGAAATTCTTTGGTGATCAGTTCCATGAATACGGAGGTGCGCCAGAGGGAGGCCCGATTGCTCAGGCTGGTGGCGACCCATCACCCGCTATTTGCCGGCACCCAGCTGCTTTGCGATAACGAGCTCTACCATCTGCCCCTGGAAGGCGGAGACCTACTGGTCTTATCCGATCAAGCTATCGCCATCGGTTGCTCCCAGCGCACCAGCTTACAGGCGGTGGATTATCTGGCCCGGCAATTATTGGGCCGGGAGGAAGGCTATGAGCGGGTGCTGGCCATCAGCATCCCCAATGAGCGGGCCTTCATGCATCTGGACACGGTCATGACCATGGTGGACCGGGACTGCTTCGTGGTGTATCCCGGCGTG
>DAIMZM010000098.1:0-8209 GCA_036733985.1 Bacillota bacterium | reverse complement strand
TCCTTCGCCAGGGTCATCTCAATGGCGGGGTGCCGGTCGAACAGGTTCAGGATATCCTCGTTGGTGGGATAGCCCAAGGCCCGGATCAGCACAGTGGCGGGGATTTTACGCATCCGGTCCACCCGGACGTAGACATTGCCCTGCACATCGGTTTCCAGCTCCAGCCAGGCGCCCCGGTTGGGGATCACGGTGGAGCCGTAAAGCCGGTCGCCTCCCGGATCCAGGGTGGCGTGGAAATACACCCCTGGGGAACGGACCAGCTGGGAAACAATGACGCGTTTGGCGCCGTTGATAATAAACGTGCCCTTTCTGGTCATCAGCGGGAAATCGCCCATAAAGACTTCCTGCTCCTTGACCTCGCCGCTTTCTTTATTGATCAGCCGCACCTTGACCCGAAGGGGGGCTGCGAAAGTGGCGTCCCGGTTACGGCATTCCTCTTCATCATATTTGGGCTCGCCGAAGCTGTAATCGGTGAACTCCAGAACCAGGTTACCGGTAAAATCGGTGATCGGGGAAACATCCTGGAATATTTCCTTTAGCCCGGTCTCGATAAAGTGCTGATAAGACCTTTTCTGCACCTCGATCAGATCAGGCATTTCCAAAATCTCGGCAATACGGGCATAGCTGCGGCGCCGCCTCATTTCGGAGCTTTCGGGATATCTCATTAATTGCCTCACTCCTTGCTTAAATCAATCCTGGACGGAGAAACTGCCGGGGGTCAGGGCCACCCCTGGAAAACCGGAAAGGGAAAATTCGGTAAGCAAAAATGTCGGAAAAAAATTTGCCTATTATATAAGGCAAATACGCATATTTTCCCATAGTGACAGCAAGTATCATAATAACACAAAGGAAAAAACGAGTCAAGGAAAAAGTGTAATTTTTTATGAAAAAATCAGCTAAACCGCTTCATACAAGAAGAATTCATTGGTAGCGTCAAGAAAAAAACCTTGACATTGTAAAAAAAACCGCTTATAATGCTCCAAGTGTAAAGGATTATTTCTTGATAGAGGTGCTTTATGGCGGATCAGGCCGCGGAAGACCCCACCCGTCTGGACAAGGCGGTGCGCGCCGCCCTGTTGCTGGACGCCTACGGCCCCCTGCTGACTGAGCGGCAGTTCCGGGCTTTAGACATGTTTTACCAGCAAGATTGTTCCCTGGCGGAAATCGCCCAGGCCGGCGGCAGCAGCCGCCAGGCCGCCCATGATTTGATCCGGCGGGGCGAAGCCCAGCTGGAAGAATATGAAAAGCTGCTGGGCCTGGTGGCCGCGGGGGAACGCCGGGGGGAAATCGCCCGGAAAATCGCCAGCGTGGTCAATAATTCCCAGATGAGCCGGCGGGAGATCGACCGGGTGAACCGGCTGCTGGCCGGCATTTAACGGGGATTCCGGCCCCAAGGAGGAACCATGTCCGCACTCAGCGACAAATTACAGGATATTTTCGCCAAGCTCAAAGGCAGGGGCAAGCTTTCCGAGGCGGACGTCAACGCCGCCATGCGGGAGATCCGCGTGGCCTTGCTGGAAGCGGACGTCAACTATAAGGTGGCCAAGGATTTCTGCGCCAAGATCAAGGACCGGGCCGTGGGCGCGGAAGTGCTGCAGAGCCTGTCCCCGGGGCAGCAGGTGGTAAAAATCGTCAACGAGGAGCTTACCGCCCTGATGGGCGGCGGCGTTTCCAAGCTGATCGTCAGCCCCAAACCGCCCACGGTGATCCTCATGGCCGGCCTTCAGGGTTCAGGCAAAACCACCTCCGCCGGGAAAATTGCCCTCTACCTGAAAGGCCAGGGCAAAAGGCCCCTGCTGGCCGCGGCGGATATTTACCGCCCGGCCGCTATCCGCCAGCTGGAAATCTTAGGCGAACGGGTGGGGGTGCCCGTCTTTTCCCTGGGCGACCGGGAAAAGCCGGTGAAGATCGCCACCGAAGCCCTGGACCATGCCCGGAAGCATGGCAATGATTATCTGATCATCGATACCGCCGGGCGGCTGGCCATTGACGAGGAAATGATGGCCGAGATCGCCGGGGTGCGGGACGCGGTGCAGCCCACGGAGATCCTGCTGGTCATCGACGCCATGCAGGGACAGGACGCGGTGAACGTGGCCGCGGCCTTCCATGAGCGGCTGGCCATCACCGGCGTGGTCCTGACCAAGCTGGACGGGGACAGCCGGGGCGGCGCGGCCCTGTCGGTGAAAGCCGTTACCGGCCAGCCCATCAAATTCGTGGGCGAAGGCGAGGATATCAAGGCCCTGGCCCCCTTCCACCCGGACCGCCTGGCCTCCCGGATCCTGGGCATGGGCGATATCCTGACCCTGATCGAGAAGGCTGAAACCCAGCTGGACCAGAAAAAGATGGCGGATATGGAGGAGAAGCTGCGGAAAAGCCGCTTCACCCTGGAAGATTTCCTGGAACAGATGGGCGAGATCCGCAAAATGGGGGATATGAAGGAAATGCTGGGCCTGATCCCCGGCCTGGGCAAGCAGATCAAAAATATGCAGATCGACGAGAAGCAGCTCACCGCCACGGAAGCCATCATCCAATCCATGACCCCCGGGGAGCGGAACAACCCGGCCATCATCAGCAGCAGCCGCAAAAAGCGCATCGCCGCCGGCTCCGGCCGGCAGGTGGCGGATGTGAACCGCCTGTTGAAGCAATTCGAAATGATGCAGAAAATGATGAAGCAGATGAATGCCCAAGGCGGCCATGGCAAAGGCAAAAAAGGCAAGAAAGGCCGGCTGCCCATGATGCCGCCGGGACTGGGCGGCGGCTGGCCCGGCTTTTAGCTTAAAACCTATTCCAAAGACTTTAAGACCGTTCTTCTTTTGCAAAAGAAGAACCAAGAAAACTTTAAAGAGTAAGGTAAAATCCCCGGCCCCGCTCACAGCCCTTTTGAATAAATTTGAAGTTCTTTTGGTTCTTTTCTCCCAAGAAAAGAACGGTTTTAAAAATAAATTGTTCTTAAACCCAAACAAAATTTTAGGAGGAAATTTTATGTCAACGAAGATCAGACTCAAGCGGATGGGCGGCAAGAAGGCTCCTTTTTACCGGGTGGTGGTGACGGATTCCCGCAATCCCCGGGACGGCCGCTTTATTGAGGAGATCGGCTACTACGACCCCACCAAGGACCCGGCCATCGTCAGCATCGACCTGGAGAAGGTGGGCAAATGGCAGGCTCAGGGCGCTATCGTTTCCGATACGGTTAAATCCCTGCTGAAGAAATCCGCCAAATAGTTTCCCCGCGCCTTTATGGTAGGCGGCTGCCCTTGGGGCCCCCGCCGGAAAGGACATCCCTATGAAAGCATTGATCGAGCATATGGCCAGATCCCTGGTGAACAACCCGGACGCCGTCACGGTCACCGAAGCCCTGGGCGAGGACGGCCTGGTGCTGACCCTGAAAGTGGCCCCTGAGGATATGGGCAAGGTCATTGGCAAACAGGGCCGCATCGCCAAGGCTATGCGGGCGGTGCTGAAAGCCGCCGTGACCCGGGAAGGCCAAAAAGCCACCCTGGAGATCGAATAATTGTCCCGGGACTTAGACAGCCTGATCATCGCGGCCCGGCTGGTGGCCCCCCATGGCATACAAGGGCTGATCAGCGCCGAGGGCTATTCCGATAACCCGGAGCGTTTTCAGCCCGGGGCGGAATTTCTGCTGGCCAAAGGGGGCAGCCTGATCCTGTCAAGCTGCTCCCGGCATAAGGGCAGGCTGCTCCTGGGCTTCCAGGGTGTGGAAAGCCGGGAGGCCGCGGACAAGCTGCGGGGGCTGGAGCTGTATATCCCGGCAGCGGTTGCCCCGGCCCTGCCGCCGGGACAGTATTACCATTTCCAGCTCATTGGCCTGAAAGTGGTAGAAAACGGCGTGACCCTGGGGACGATCACCGATATCCTGGATTATCCGGCCAATGACGTTTATGTGCTCAGCCGCCCGGAGGGCGGCCAAACCCTGATCCCGGCGCTGAAAAGCGTGGTCAAACGGGTGGATACGGCAGCCGGCTTCATGGCGGTGGAACTTCCCCCAGGCTTATAAAAAGAAGGGGAACTTCCCCCTGGAACTGCTTCCCTGCTGATAAAAGCGAGCGGCCCGCGTCTGAAACCCCAAACCCCACAGAGACGGTTCCGCCTTTGTGGGGCAGCGCGCTGTCAGAGGCCGGATGGTCCGGCTGACGGCCCGGTTATGGAAAGAATTGGATATTGCCCATGCGTATTGATATTTTGACCCTGTTCCCGGAAATGTTCGCCCCGCTCCAGGCTTCCATGATGAAGCGGGCCCAGGACAAAGGGCTGCTGGATCTGCATATTACCAATATCCGGGACTATGCCCTGGATAAGCACCAGGTCACCGACGACCGCCCCTATGGCGGCGGCGCCGGTATGGTGATGAAGCCGGAGCCCCTCTCGGCAGCCACCGAAGGGGCCCTCACTGCTTCCCGGCCCCGGATCATCGTCCTCTCCCCGGCGGGCCGCCCGTATACCCAGGCCCTGGCCCGGGAGCTGGCCCAGGAGGAACAGCTGATCCTGGTCTGCGGCCATTACGAGGGCATTGACCAGCGCTATATCGATCGCTTTGCCACAGACCTGATCTCCCTGGGGGATTTCGTGCTCACCGGCGGGGAAACCGCGGCCCTGACCATTACCGACAGCGTGGTGCGGCTGCTGCCCGGGGCCCTGGGGGATGAAAGCTCCGCCCAGGAGGAAAGCTTTAGCGAGGGACTGCTGGAATATCCCCAGTATACCCGGCCGCCGGAATTCCAAGGGCAAACCGTGCCAGAAGTGCTGCAGAAGGGCAACCATGCCCAGATCCGGGCCTGGCGGCGGCAGCGGTCCCTGGAACTGACCTACCGGAACCGGCCGGATCTCTTGGCCCAGGCCCCCCTTACCGAAGCGGACGCGGCTTTTTTGGGCCGGCTCAGGGCAGGGGCGGACAAGCCCTTCCGGCTGTACGCGGCCCTGCTCCATTATCCGGTTTACAACAAGAAAAAGCAGATCGTCAACACCTCCGTCACCAATCTGGATCTTCATGATATTGCCCGGGCCGCCAAAACGTACGCCCTGGCCGGCTACTATATCGTGCAGCCTATGGCTGAACAGCGGACCCTGTTCAGCCGTTTGCTGGAGCATTGGCGGAGCGGCTTTGGCGGCGTTTATAATCCGGACCGGAAGGACGCCCTGGAGCTGGTAGGCGTCGCCTCCAGCCTGGAACGGGCGCTGGAGCAGATCCAGGCGGTGGAAAAGGCCCGGCCCAGGCTGATCGCCACCGGCGCCGGCATCGCCGGGGATATCATCGGCTACCCGGAAATGGGGGCCCTGATGCGCTCGGAGGGCGGCCCTTATCTGCTGCTGCTGGGCACCGGCTGGGGCTTGGCCCGGGAAGTGACGGACAGCGCGGATTTCCGGCTGCAGCCCATTTACGGGCTGGAAGGCTACAATCATCTTTCCGTCCGCTCCGCGGCCGCCATTATTTTTGACCGCCTGCTGGGCCAGGGCTGAACAGCAGGCCAGGCAAGCAAGACTATACGCAAAAGGACCTGATCGCCATGTTTCTGGATCATCAACGGAATCAAAGGGAAAAGATGAAGCTCTACGGCTTCAATAATCTGACCAAAACCCTTAGCTTCAACATGTACGATATCTGCTACACCAAAACCGTGGAGGACCGGGTGGCTTATATCGAATACATCGACGAGCAGTATAATGCCGAGCGGCTTACGGATATCCTGCGGGAAGTATCCAAAATCATCGGCGCCAGCATCCTCAATATCTCGGTGCAGGATTACGAGCCGCAGGGCAGTTCCGTGACGATCCTGATCTGCGAAGGGGACGACTCCGGCCACATGCCCCCCACCCGGGTCAGCAGCAACGGCGACCAGTGGCAGGCCGCTCCCCCGGCCCGTTCCGACGATACCATGATCCTGGCCCATCTGGACAAGAGCCACCTCACCGTGCACACCTATCCGGAATACCATCCGGACGGCGGCGTCTGCACTTTCCGGGCGGATATCGACGTTTCCACCTGCGGCGAGATCTCGCCCCTGAACGCCTTGAATTACCTGATCAACAAATTCGACGCGGATATTTTCACCATGGATTACCGGGTGCGGGGCTTTACCCGGAATATTTACGGCAAGAAGCTGTTCATCGACCATGACCTGGTTTCCATCCAGGACTATATTGACCAGCAAATCGCCCTGAAATACCAGATGATCGACGTCAACGTCTATCAGGAGCATATTTTCCATACCAAATGCAAGCTGAAAGAGGTCAATATCGACGATTACCTCTTCCACTTCACCAAAGACGATATCAGCGCCAAAGAGGTCGCCGCCATCACCGCCAAGCTGAACAAGGAGCGGGACGAGATCTTCTATGGCCGGAATATGGATATACACGAAATCTAAGGAGGCGGTAACAATGACACTATTGGAGGACAAGGTTTTCCCGGAACTGCCGGAAGGGGATTTATGGTACAGCGAATACCATGCGCCCGACGTCAAGCTGAGCTTTAAAGCCGAGGTGCTGGCTGCTGAGCAAACTCCCTTCCAGAAGCTGGTTTTCATGAAAAACGAGACCTACGGCGTATTTTTCACCTTAAACGGCTATGTCCAGGTCACGTCCAGGGATGAATTCGTTTATCATGATATGATCGCCCACCCGGCCATGGCGGTGAACCCGGATATCAAACGGGTGCTGATCATCGGCGCCGGCGACGGCGGCACAGCCAGGGAGATCTGCCGTTACCCCCATCTGGAAAAAGTGGATATGGTGGAGATCGACGAAGCGGTGATCCGCCTTTCCAAAAAGTACCTGCCCGAAACCGCCATGGGTTTCAATAATCCCAAGCTGAACCTGATGGTCGGCGACGGCCTGGCCTTTGTGCTGAATTCCCCGGATAACAGCTATGATTTGATCCTGGTGGACAGCACCGACCCGGTAGGCCCGGGGGAAGGCCTCTTCACCATGGAATTCTACCGCAACTGCCACCGCATCCTCTCCCCCGAGGGCATCCTCATCAATCAGCAGGAAGGCGCTTTCTATGATTGGGATTTCCATGAAATGAAGCGGGCCCATAATAAAATCGTGGACGTTTTCCCCATTGCCCGGATTTACGGCTTCAATATCCCCACCTATTCCTCGGGCCAATGGTATTTCGGCTTTGCTTCGAAAAAGCTGGACCCCATCCTGGACCAGCAGGCGGAGCGCTGGGAAAAATTCGGCCTCTTTACCCGCTACTATAACAGCGATATCCACAAGGCCGCCTTTGCCCTGCCCACCTATGTGCGGCGGAACCTGGAGCTCTTGAAGGTGCATCCTTAAAGCAATGCCCGGGAAAGGAGGCCGGAAACCATGAACCAGGCCCAGCTGGCCGGCCCGGAGCTGGAAGCCTTGCGGGAAATCGTGGCCGCTAGCGGCAATATCGTCTTTTTTGGCGGGGCCGGGGTTTCCACGGAAAGCCGGATCCCGGATTTCCGCAGCGAGAACGGCCTCTACAACGCGGTGAATAAGTATGGCTGGCCCCCGGAGACTATGCTTTCCCACAGCTTTTTCCTCAGCCATACGGCGGAATTTTTCCGCTACTACCTGGGGGAAATGCTGTTTCCCGAAGCCTGGCCCAACGCCGCCCACCTGGCCCTGGCAAAATTAGAGCGGCAAGGCCGGCTGAAAGCCGTTATCACCCAGAATATCGACGGCCTGCACCAGGCGGCCGGCAGCCAAAATGTGCTGGAACTCCACGGCTCGGTGCACCGCAATTATTGCCTGAATTGCGGGCTGCGTTATGGGCTAAACTTTATGCTGGAACACCAAAACAGCGTGCCCCATTGCCTGGATTGCGGCGGCATTGTCCGGCCGGACGTGGTTCTCTATGAGGAAGGCCTGGACCAGAAAGTGATGCAAGAGGCGGAAACAGCCCTGGCCCAGGCGGATACGCTGATTGTAGGCGGCACGTCCCTGGCGGTCTATCCCGCCGCCGGCCTGCTCCGTTATTTCCGGGGCCGACAGCTGGCGCTGATCAATAAAAGTGAGACGGATTTCGACAGCCAGGCCACTTTACTGATCCGGGACAGCATCGGAAAAGCGCTGGATTACGCTGTAAATTCTCATTGACAGGCTCCTGCTTTTACTATAGAATAAAAGCAGTCTGAACAAATGAACAGGAAAATAAAATTAAAGTAACGCAAGATAACAGGAGGAAAGACCAAATGGCTAAACAGAAATTCGAGAGAAC